>NZ_JBVIBK010000018.1:0-214022 GCF_055573455.1 Streptomyces sp. NPDC030183 | reverse complement strand
CGACCCGAGTACGTCCAGTACACGGGTCAGGGCCCGGCACGCCGAGAGCACGCACCTGACGCCGCGGGGCCGCCCTCCGGGCGACGGCGGGAATGCGACGACAGGGCCTAGGCGGATCATGGGCACACCTGACCGATCGGCGCAATGGATTCACTCGTGCGAGTGAAGTGGTGCATGCTTCGGCTTGGCCGTGCCGGGCAGCGCGCCATCCAGGAAAGGGGGGACACCGACCGAGCCTGGAGGACGCCGTGCCCGAGGGGACCGACAACGGATACGCCACCCCGGAGCGAGGCCGTGACGAGACGGCGGACGAGCGTGCCGACCGGCGCTGGGGCGAACTCATCCAGGAGGTGCGGGTCGCCCAGACCGGGGTGCAGATCCTCTTCGGCTTCCTGCTCACCGTCGTGTTCACCCCGCGCTACACCCAGCTCGCGCAGACCGAGCAGACCATCTACATCGTGACGGTCGTCCTCGGCGCCGCCGCCACCGGCGCCCTCATCGGCCCCGTCTCCTTCCACCGGATCGTCGCCGGCCGGCGCATCAAACCGGCGGCCGTGCTCTGGGCGGCCCGGCTGACCGTGGTCGGCCTGATCCTGCTGCTCGCCACGATGACCGCCGCACTGCTGCTGATCCTGCGGGTGGCCACCGACGACGGCTATGTGCCCTGGCTGGTGGCGTGCGTACTCGTCTGGTACCTGCTCTGCTGGTTCGCGCTGCCGGCCTGGATCCGCCACCGTCACGCCGGCGGGTGACGTCCACGACTGGCGCGAATGGTGGTGTTGCCGCTGAGGCAGGTGGTGCGCCAGCGTGACCTGCCATGGACCCTGACCACAGCAGTCCCGCCCCGCCCCTGACCCGCCGTCAACTCCTCGCCGCCACGGGCGCCGCAGCTGTCCTCGGCGCCGCGGCCACACCGACCCCCGCCGCCGCCCGAGAACGCGCCGCCACCGCCGCCGGCCCCGCCCTCACCTTCACCCGGGCCACCAACGGCTCGGCCACCCTCGCACCCGGCGGCGGCCCCCTGATCGCCGAAATCCAGAGTGGGCTGTGGTCCCTGCCCCGGGGCGGCGGCAAGGCGGTCCCCCTCACCCCGGCGGGACTGGAACCCAACCGGCCCACCTGTTCCCCGGACGGCTCCCTTGTCGCCTTCTGCGCCTACCGGGGCGGCGGCTTCCACCTGTGGACCATGCGCCCCGACGGCTCCGGCCTGCGACAGCGCACCCACGGCCCCTGGGACGACCGGGGCCCGGCCTGGTCGCCCGACGGCACCCGGCTCGCCTTCGGCTCCGAACGCGGTGGCGACCCCGTCACGGGCAGCCCCTACCGGGTCCACGTCCTCGACCTCGCCACCGGCGACATCACCCGCGTCACCGGTCTCTCCGGCCAGGACGGCCCCCTCCAGGACGGCGCCTGGGAGGACTTCGACCCCACCTGGTCACCCGACGGCACCCGACTGCTGTTCGTCCGCGCCAAGGTCGTCACCTCCGCCACCGGCACCGGCACCGGCGTCGAGTCCCGGACCATCGCAGCCGTCGCCGCCGACGGCAGCGGACCGGTCACCGTCGAACACACCGAGATCGAGGCCGCGCAGGTCATGACGCCCGCCCTCGCCCCCGACGGCCGCCGCCTCGCCTACCTGCGCACCACCGCCTCACCCAACGGTTCGTGCACCCTCGTCGTCGACGGCGCGCCGGTCCGCGTCACCGGCGACATCGCACCCGTGCCGCCGCGCTGGACACCCGACGGGGCCCTGCTGATCACCCTGGACGGACAGTTCACCCTGCTGCGCCCCGACCACCCCGACAGGCCCGACACCATCCCCTTCGAGGGGGTGCTCCCGGTCGACCGGCCGCGCTACCGCGTCAAGGAGTACGACCTCGGGGAGGCCCGGGTCCGGCCCGTGCGCGGCATCCACCTGCCCGCCCTGTCGCCCGACGGGCGGAGCGTCGCGTTCGCCGCCCTCAACGCGCTCTGGCTGGCCGGGACATCCGGCGGCCGCCCCCCGAAGCGGCTGCGGACGTCCCCGCCGACCCGCTACCTGCTCGCGCCCTCCTGGGCACCCGACGGACGGTCCCTCGTCTACGCCGACGACCGCGACGGCCTGCTCGGCGTGTACCGCCACGACCTCGCCACCGGCGAGGAGACCGCCCTCGCCACCGGCGGCCGTGTCATGCCCGCCCTCTCGCCCGACGGCCGGCGGCTGGCCTGCCTCGACCTGACCGGGCGCCTCGTCGTCCGCGACCTCGCGAGCGGCGGGGAACGCGTCCTGGCCACCCCCCTCGGCGGGGGCGGACTGCCCGGCAGGCCGTCATGGTCGCCCGACGGGAGGTACCTCGCCCTGTGCGACCGCAACCGTCTCGGCGCCCGCTTCCGGGAGGGTTACAACCTCATCCGCGTCGTCGACACCACGACCGGCGCCGACCGGCTGCACGCCGTCGCCCCGCACACCTCCATCGCCGACCGCTACGACTCCGGGCCCGTCTGGTCGCCCGACGGCCGCTGGATGGCCGTGATCGTCGAGTCCGCGCTGTGCCTGCTGCCCGTCGCACCCGACGGCACCCCGCGCGGTGAACCGCGCACCCTCACCACCGAACCCGCCGACCACCCCACCTGGTCCGGCGACTCCAGGACCCTCCTCCATCTCTCCGGCGCCCGTCTGCGTCTCCTCGACATCGCCGACGGCCACGCCCGCACCGTCCGCGTGCCCCTCGACCGCCACCGGACCACGCCCGCCGACACGGTCGTCCACGCCGGGCGGCTCTGGGACGGCACCGGCGACACCGTCCGGGAGGACGTCGACATCGTCGTCCGCGGCGGCCGTGTCACCGCCGTCGAACCTCACCGGGCCGGCCGCCGGGCCGCCCTCCACCGGGTCGACGCCTCCACCCACACCGTGCTCCCCGGCCTGTGGGACACCCACACCCACCCCTGGCACAGCACCTACGGCAGCCGCCAGGCCGCCGGGCAACTCACCTACGGCGTGACCACCGCCGTCTCCCTCGGCGGCTTCGCCTACGAACAGGTCCGCATCCGCGAGGAGGTCGCCGCCGGACGGCTCGCGGGACCCCGGCTGCTCACCACCGGTGAACTCCTCGACGGCGCGCGCGTCGCCTACAGCATGGGACGCGCCCACCGGACGAGGCCGGGCCTCAGGCGCTCCCTGGAACGGGGCGCCGCCCTCGACTGGGACTTCGTCAAGACCTACGTCCGGGCGCCCGCCTGGGTGATGAGCGAGGCGGCCCGCTTCGCCCACGAACGGCTCGGCGTGCGCACGGGAAGCCATCTGCTGTCACCCGGCGTCCAGCTCGGCCAGGATCTGACCACCCACCTCCAGGCCACCCAGCGCGCCGAGTTCGGGCACGCCATCACCACCACCGGCCGCGCCCACCAGGACGTGGAGGAGATCTACAGCGCCCAGGGCGTCGGCTTCTCCCTCATCGCCACACCCTTCACCGCGGCCCCGCTGCTCGGCGCGGACCCCTCCCTCGCCGACGATCCGCGGGTCACCGTCGTGATGCCCCCCTGGGACGCCGTCTTCGTACGGCAGTCCGCGGGCACCCCGCCGACGCCCGCCCAGCTCGCCGCGCTGCGCACCGAGACCGACGTCTACCGGCGGATCCTCGCGGCCGGCGGTCTGGTGGCCCTCGGTACCGACCAGCCGCTCGGCCCCGTCGGTCTCTTCCTCCACCTCGCCCTGCGCGCCCTGCACGAGGGAGGTCTGAGCCCCGCCGAGACCCTGCGCACGGCGACCGTCATGCCGGCCCGGCTGTTCGGTCTCGACGACCACCTCGGCACCGTCGAGCCGGGCAGACTCGCCGATCTGACCGTCGTCGACGGCGACCCCTTCACCGACTTCGCCAGCCTCGTGCGGACGGTGGCGGTCCTGCGGGGCGGCACCCACCACACCACCGAGGACCTGGTGGCCGCGTACCGGCCGACCGCACGCCGGGCGAGGGCCGCCGAGAGCGAGGCGCACTGGCTGGAGGTGGGCCGGCTGATGCGCAGGGACGGATGCTGCGACGCCCACTGAACGACCACGGTGCCGGGCGCCCGGACGGACGGTGTGGTCAAGCGCCCTGCCCGGCAGGCCAGGTGACCCGCACCAGTGCCGCGGGCGTCACAACCCGAAGCGTCGTGACCATGCGTCGATGTCCGCCGGGGTCGTGTTGCCCCCGCACACGACCAGGCCGATGCGGGCCCCCTCGCCGACCCGGTCCACGACCTGCCGGGCGGCCGGCAACAGACAGCCGGCGGCGGGTTCCGCCCACACCTTGGCGTGCTCGGCGAGGTCGAGGACACCGCGGACCGCCTCGGCGTCCGGCACGACGAGGACGTCCTCCACGAGCGCGGACACATGGTCGTACGTGAGACGGGAGGCGGAGGGCGCGCTGAGCGTGGTGACGACCGAGGAGAGATCGACGGTGACGGGCCCGCCCGCCGCCAGGGCCTCGCTCATACAGGTGGCACCCCCGGTCTCCACGCCCCAGACGCGGACCTCCGGGCGCAGCGCCCTGAACGCGGCGGCGACACCGGAGATCAGACCACCGCCGCCGATGCTGACGAGCACGTCCGTCACCCGCCCGGCGTCTCCCAGGGCCCCGGTGTCCTCGGCGAACTCCAGGCCGACGGTGCCCTGACCGGCGATCACCACTTCGTCGTCGAACGGATGGACGAGGGTGAGGCCCTCCGCCCGCATCCGCTCCGTGAGCGCGAACGCCTCCGCCATGCCGTCGGTGAGCCGCAGCGACGCGCCGGACGCCTCGACGAGGTCCGTGGACCGCCTGGGCGCCGTCCGGGACATCACCACGGTCGCCTTGATGTGCAGGGCCGCAGCCATGTGGGCCAGGGCGATGCCGTGGTTGCCGCCGCTCACCGCGATCACGCCGGCGGCCCGCTCCGCCTCGGTCAGCGACAGCAGCTTCGCGGTGGCGCCGCGGGCCTTGAAGGAGCCGGTGCGCTGGAGCAGCTCCAGCTTGGCGGTCACCGGTACGCCGAGGAGCTCGCCGAGCCCCGGGCTCGGTACCGTCGGTGTCCGCACGACATGATCCGCTATCCGCTCGGCCGCCGCCCGGATCTCGGAGATCCCGATCAACTCACCCACCCCGTTCCACGATGCGTGTCCGCCCCCGGCCGGGCCGACATACTGCCCCCGACCTTGATCCAGGATGGCACCGAGGTCAAGCGAGGTCGGGCGGCCGGGCCGTGGGCCGATCGCGGATCAGTAGGGTGGGCCCGGTACGGGCTTCGCACCAGGGCCCGGGGGGAGGCCGCCGTGTTGTTCGGGACGCGGACCGGATTCGGTCTGGAGTTCCCCGTCGAGCGGGACCCGGGGCTGGTGTGCGTCGATGTCTTCGTGGGCGGGCTCCATGTGAACACGTGGGACAACGCGTTCTACCCGCCCCTGCTGGTCAAGAAGTTGAGGGACGAGCTGAGCCGCTTTCGCGCGCCGACCGCGCCGCCGACGGGCTTCACCTCGCCCGCGGAGTCCTTCCGCATCGCCGAGGAGTGGCTGTACGGCGACGCCGGTACCGTGACCCGCTCCGGGGCGGATACGGAGGCGGGGGAGCGCCTCGCACGGTGGGAGTTCCTGGAGTGGGGCGAGTGCACGGACCAGGTGACGGCGTTCGCGTTCCCTGACGGAGACCAGGTGCACCTGGCCTGCCGGGTACGGGACGGCGGCGAGGCTCGTGGCGTCGAGGCCCGGTGCGACCCGACGGTGGTGTCGGTGAGCCGCACGGCGCTCGTCGAGACGCTGGAACGCGGCCTCGTCGTGGCCGAACGGGAGTGGGCCGCCCGGCTCGCCGCCACCAGTCCCCGCGGCCGCCGATGAGGCGCGCGTCCGAGCCGCCCGGCGCCCGCTCGGCTCACCCCAGGTGCCGCGCCCAGTCCGACGGCACGCGGCCCGCGGGCCCCGGTGCCGGCTGGTCCGCCGGGTGGCTGTGGGGTGGTGCCAGGTCGGGGCCCGACTCGTACATCTCGGACGTCTCGTAGTTCCAGAACCATGTCTCGCCGGGCTCGTAGCTCTGGACGAAGGGGTGCCCGGCGGCCGAGGCGTGCGCGGTGGCGTGCTTGGCGGGGGAGGAGTCGCAGCAGCCGATGTGCCCGCACTGGGCGCAGCGCCGCAGGTGGAACCACCAGCCGCCGGCGGCGTCGCACTCCACGCAGCCGTCCCCGCTCGGCGGTACGGCGGGATCGATCCCGGCAGGCAGGCTCATGACGTCTCCTCGGGCGCGTCGGATCCGGGCGCGTCGGTCTCGGGGGCGAGGGTGAGGTCGAGGTCCGGCGCGGGCGCCGTCAGCGGCAGGAACACCTGGAAGCGGGTGTCACCGGGTTCCGAGTGGACGTCGATGTGCCCGTGGTGCTTGTTGACGACGATCCGCCAGGAGATGTCGAGGCCCAGCCCGGTGCCCTGACCGACGGGCTTGGTGGTGAAGAACGGGTCGAAGATCCGGCCGCGGATGGCGGCCGGGATGCCCGGTCCCGTGTCCCGGAACTCGACGAGCAGCTGGTCGCGCTCGTCGCGGGCCGTGCGTACCGTCAGCGTGCCCTCGCCGCCGGTGTCGTTGATCGCCGCGACCGCGTTGTCGATGAGGTTCGTCCACACCTGGTTCAGCTCGCCCGGGTAGGCGGGGATCCTCGGCAGTGCGCGGTCGTACTCCTTCACCACCCGGATGCGCTCCCCGATCTTCCCCGACAGCATCAGCAGCGTGCTGTCGAGCAGTTCGTGCACATCGGCGTTCTGGTACGGGGCCCGGTCCAGCTGCGAGTACTGCTTCGCCGCGTCGACGAGCCGGCTGATCCGGGTCGTGGAGTCCTCGATCTCGTTCATCAGCAGCTCGGTCTCGACCGTGTAGTTGAGCCAGCGCACCGCCCCTTCGAGGGTGTGCTCGTCCACGGCCGTCGCGACCCGGTCCAGCCACGTGGTGTCGAGCCCGGCCTGCACGAAGTTCGGGGCGAGCTGCCAGCCGCCCGCGATGCCGTGGTCGTCGAGCCAGTCCGTCAGCTCGTCCTCCCGGTCGGCCGCCTCCAGGGGGCTGAGCGCAGTCGCCTTGGCGACCTGCTCGGCGGTCCGCTCCTGCAGCTCGACCAGCGACTCCAGGGTCTCGCGCCGGAACGGCCCCGAGGCGATGGCGCCAAGCTTGTGCCGCATCGCGGCCACCCGCTCCCGCAGCGCGGAGGTGGCCCGGACGGCCGCCGCGGCCGGGTTGTTCAGCTCATGGGTGAGTCCCGCCGACAGCGACCCGAGCGCCAGCAGCCGCTCCCGCTGACCGATGGTGCGCTGGGTGTTCTGACCGCCGAAGAACAGCCCCTCCAGCAGATGCACGGCCATGGGGAACCACTCGCGCATGATCTCCGCGAACGAGGCGGAGGGCAGGATGAAGAACCGCGACGGCTCGATGACCCGCATCGACCCCTTGTAGCGGGCCTGGTCGGCCTGGTCGCCCAGATACGCCTGGAACGCGCCCGCGTACACCCCGCGCTGCGAGGTGCGGTTGAGTTCCACGTCGTCGTCGCCGACCTGCCGCGACATCACCAGCGTGCCCTCCAGGAGCACGAAGAAGCAGGTCGCGGGCTCGCCCTCGCGGTAGACCCAGCCGGGTTCGAACCGCTCGACCCGGCCTTCGCGGCACAGCCGGTCCAACTGCTCGGGCGACAGCTTCTCGAACAGGAACAGGGTGCCGAGCTCCGCCCGGTCACAGGCCAGCGGCTGCCCGCTCACGACGGCACCCCAGGCGCCCGGGCGGTGCTCATGACTGCTCCAGATAACGGTGCACGAGCATGACGGCCATCGCTCCCTCTCCCACGGCGGACGCGACCCGCTTCGCGGACTCGTACCGGGCGTCCCCGGCGACGAACACGCCGGGCACATTGGTCTCCAGGTGGTACGGCGGCCGGTCCAGCTCCCATCCGGGTGGCGGACTCCCGTCCGCGGTCATGTCGGGCCCGGCCAGGATGAAGCCGCGCTCGTCGCGCAGGACCGTGCCGTCCAGCCAGTCCGTCAGCGGCTCGGCGCCGATGAACACGAACATCCACTGCGCGTCCACCAGTTCCTCGTGCCCGCTCGCGAGGTCCCTGAGCGTGAGCCGCTCCAGCTGGTTGGCGCCGTGCGCGGCCTCCACGACCGTGCCGGTGCGCACGAAGATGTTGGGGGTCTGAGCGAGCTGCTGGATCAGGTAGTGCGACATGGACGCCGTCAGCGACTCTCCGCGGACGAGGAGCGTCACCGACTTGGCGCCGCGGGACAGGTACATCGCGGCCTGCCCCGCCGAGTTCGCGCCGCCCACGATGTACACGTCGTGCCCCTGGCAGGCGGCGGCCTCGGTGAGGGCCGAGCCGTAGAACACCCCGCAGCCGTTGAGGTCGGAGCAGCCCGGCGCGTCGAGCTGCCGGTACGACACACCGGTCGCCAGGATCACGCTGTGCGCGGCGACCACGGAGCCGTCCGAGAACCGGATCGTGCGCGCCGCCCCGTTCACCTCCAGACCGCTGACCTCGCGGGCGGTGAGGATCTCCGCGCCGAACTTGGCGGCCTGCCGCCGGGCCCGGTCCGTGAGCTGGGCGCCCGACACCCCGTCGGGGAACCCGAGGTAGTTCTCGATGCGTGAACTCTGCCCCGCCTGGCCCCCGGTCGCCGACCGCTCGACGAGCAGGGTCCGCAGCCCTTCCGACGCCCCGTACACGGCCGCGCCCAGCCCGGCGGGGCCGCCGCCGATGACGACCAGGTCGTAGAACTCCTCGGCGGGTGTCGTCGCCAGCCCGACCCGCTCCGCCAGCTCCTGGTCCTCCGGCGCCACCAGCGGCGTACCGTCGGGGGTGACCACGAGCGGCAGCCGTCGCCCGTCCGCGCCGGCCGCGGCGAGCAGCCGTCGCCCCTCCGGCTCGTCGGACGAGAACCAGCGGTACGGCACCTGGTTGCGGGCCAGGAACTCCCGGACGCCCGAGGACCGCGCCGACCAGCGGTGCCCGACCACCTTCGTCGTGCCGACACGGGTCCGGTCGGCCGCCCGCCACGCCTGCAGCAGATCGTCCAGGACCGGATAGAGCTTCTCCTCCGGCGGGTCCCACGGCTTGAGCAGATAGTGGTCGAGGTCGATCACATTGATCGCGTCGATGGCCGCGCTGGTGTCGGCGTACGCGGTGAGCAGCACCCGGCGCGCCCCCGGATACACGTCCAGGGCCTGTTCCAGGAACTCGATGCCGTTCATCTGCGGCATCCGGTAGTCGGCCAGGACGACCGCCACCTGGTCCCCGCGCAGCTTCAGCTCCCGCAGTGCCTCCAGGGCCGCCTCGCCGGACTCGGCCCGCACGATGCGGTACGACTCGCCGTAGCGCCGTCGCAGATCCCGGGCCACCGCACGAGACACCCCCGGATCGTCATCCACGGTGAGGATCACGTTGCGCGCCGGGCCGACCGTCTGAGTCATATGCCTCCCACCCCGAACCAATCCACTCATCGTATGTTCGGATGTTCGGATTCGCTCGGTTTCGTGGGCGCGGCCCCGGCTCGCCGACCGCCCCTCAGGTCGTGCGTCCCGAGAGCACGCAGAACTCGTTGCCCTCGGGGTCCATGAGCACGACCCAGGTCTCGTCGCCCTGCCCGACGTCCGCGTGCCGGGCGCCGAGGGCGAGGAGCCGGGACACCTCCGCCGCCTGGTCCACGGGGCGGAAGTCGAGGTGCAGCCGGTTCTTCACGGTCTTGGCCTCCCGGACCGGGGTGAACAGCAGCCCCGGCAGGCGGTCGGGCTCCGGACGGATCTCGTACTCCTCGGGCGAGTCGTTCACGACCACCCACCCGAGCGCCTCGGCCCACCAGCGCCCGAGGGCCACCGGGTCGGCGGCGTCCACCACTACCTGCTCCCAGTTCAGGTCCATGCCGCGAGGGTAGTGAAGACTGGGCCCGTCAGCCTGATGAGACGAAGAAAGGTGGCCGATGTCGACGCGCCCGATCACCGCCGCAGTGGACGGTACGCCCGAGAGCCTCGCCGCACTGGCGTGGGCCGGCCGGGAGGCCGTACGCCGGGACGTACCGCTGCGGGTGGTGCACGCCTGGCAGTGGCAGCCGCACGAGGCGATCACCGTGGACCGGGACGGACAGGCCGGATGGGCGCGGGACGCGCTCGCCGAGGCCGTCCGCGGCGTCACCGGGCGGCACCCGGGCCTGGAGGTCTCGACGGACCTGGTCGAGGGGCCGCCGGTGGAGTCCCTGACCGCCGCGGCGGAGCACGCCGAGTCCCTGGTGCTCGGCTCGCGCGGCCACGGGGCGGTGGTCGGCTTCCTCCTCGGCTCCGTCGGACAGCAGGTCCTCGTCGACTCTCCGCGTCCCGTCGTGTTCGTCCGCGCGGGCGACGAGCCCTCCGCGGAGGCCGCCGGACGCGAGGTCGTCGTCGGCCAGCACGGCTCACCCGAGGACAGCGCCGCCACCCTGCGGTTCGCGTTCGAGACCGCGGCGGCCCGGGGCGCCACCCTGCGCGTCGTCCGCGCCTGGACGCTGCCGCCGCTGTACGCGTACAGCCCCGGCTCGCTGAAGCTGCTCGACGAGGCGGGCGGCCTCGAACCGTACGAGAAGAAGGCGCTGGCCGCCGCGCTCCAGCCGTGGCGCGAGCGCTTCCCCGGCGTACCGGTCACCGAACACGTCGAGATCGGCAGCGCCGGTCAGGTGCTGCTCTCCGTCGCCGGGCACGCCCAGCTGATGGTCGTGGGCCGCCGGGCCCGCCGCACGGCCGTCGGCGCCCGCATCGGCTCGGTGGCCCACGGCGTCCTCCACCACGCCCCGTGCCCGGTGGCGGTGGTCCCGCACGGGACGAGCGCCCAGGGGTGAGCCTCACATCGGCGTGACGTCGTCCACCGGCGGCGGCAGCACCGCGCGGGCCTTCGGCAGGACGTTGTCGATGTAGTCCTTCACGGCGATGTCCAGCCCGATGTCGTGCTGCGCCCGCTCCGACAGATACCAGCGGTGCTCCAGCAACTGGTGGTAGATCTCCGCCGGGTCCATCGAGCCGCGCAGCTCCGGCGGCACGGCCCGCACGGTCGGACGGAACACCTCGCGGACCCAGCGGTGGGCCAGCACCTCGGGGCGGGCGCCGAGGGGATCACCGGGGGCGTAGTCGTCCTGGGTGGCCATCCAGCTCTCCAGGTCGGTCAGCAGCCGGCGGGCCTGGTTCTCCTCGGTGTCCAGGCCCGTCAGCCGCAGCAGCTGCCGCTGGTGGTGACCCGCGTCCACCACCTTCGGCACGAAGGTGACCGTGTCGCCGTTGGAGGAGTGCTCGATCTGCATCTCGGCCACGTCGAAGCCCAGGTCGTTCAGCCGGCGGATCCGGCGCTCGATGTAGTGGTACTTCCCGGCCGGGTACACCGAGGTGCGCGTCAGCTCCTGCCACAGCCTGCGGTAGCGGGAGCAGATCTCGTTGCCGAAGTCGATCGGGTCGACCGACGGGTGCAGCGCCCCGGACGCCTCCAGGTCCAGCAGCTCCCCGCTGATGTTCACCCGGGCCAGGTCGAGGTCGTACTCCCGCTGCCCGGTACTCAGCTGCGGGTGCAGATCGCCGGTCTCGGCGTCCACCAGATACGCGGCGTACGCGCCCGCGTCCCGCCGGAACAGGGTGTTGGACAGCGAGCAGTCGCCCCACGCGAACCCGGTCAGGTGCAGCCGCACCAGCAGCACGGCCAGCGCGTCCATCAGCCGGTGCATCGTCGCCGGACGCATGGTCGTCTCGAACATCGAGCGGTACGGCATCGAACCCCCGAGGTGCCGGGTGATCAGCACCGGCTCCAGCGGATCGCCGGCGTCGTCGGTGCGGCCGGTGACCACGCCGAGGGCGTCCACGGCGGGGATGCCGAGCCGGTCCAGGTCCCGCAGCAGCTGGTACTCGCGCAGCGCGGGCCGCTCGGCGAGTTCCTTGACGGCGATCACCTCGTCGCCGGCCCGGGCGTAGCGCACGACGTGCCGGGAGATACCGCGGGGGAGCGGTACCAGGTGGTGCTCGGGCCACTCCTCCAGGGGCAGGTGCCAGGGCAGTTCGAGGAGCAGCGCGGGGTGTTCCGGATTGGTGGCGCTGATCTGCAGTGCCATGGGTCCTCTGCCTTCGTCTCACGGTCGTACGGGTGCGCGCGGTCGGGCGGAGTACCGCCCCCGCCGGAGCATCTCCGCATCTGAGGGACCGTTTCGTCAACAGAGAGTGAAGCAGAGACGTACACCGGCGGCACGGGCGGACGCGGCAGACGGCCCCCTCGTCACCGGCGGGGGCGGCGGAAGACGTCGTCGGCGTCGTCCCAGCCGGGCAGGTCCTCCGCCACCGAGCGGCGGGCGGCCCGCGCCGAGGTCGCGTACATCGCCTCGATCTCCGCCGCGTACCGCTGCACGATCGCGTCGCGGCGCAGCTTCATCGACGGCGTCAACATGCCGTTGGCGAGGTCGAACGGCTCGGGGAGGATACGGAAGACCCGGATGGACTCCGAGCGCGACACCGTGCTGTTCGCGGCGGCGATCGCCCGCAGCACCTCCTGCCGCAGCGCGTTCTCCTCCCGGGCCTCCGGGCCCATCAGTTCGTTCGCGGGGCCCAGCGCGCCCCGCCAGTGCGCGAGGAACTCCGGGTCGAGCGTGATCAGCGCGCCCACGCAGGGCCGGTTGTCGCCCACGACCACCGCCTGGTGGATCAGCGGGTGCATCCGCAGCTGCTCCTCCAGCGGCGCCGGGGCCACGCCCTTGCCGCCGCTGGTGATGACGATGTCCTTCTTCCGCCCGGTGATCGACAGATAGCCCTCGGAGTCCAGCCGCCCGATGTCCCCGGTGGACAGCCAGCCGTCCTGGAGAGCGGCCCGGGTGCCGGCCTCGTCGTTGACGTACCCCTGGAACACCGACGGTCCGTTGACCAGGATCTCCCCGTCCCGCGCCACTCGGATCTCGGTGCCCGGCAGCGGCCGGCCGACGGTGCCGAACTTCTCCCGGCCCACGGGCTGCGCGGTGATGCCCCCGGCGGTCTCCGTCAGGCCGTACCCGTCGTGCACGAGGATCCCGATACCGGCGTAGAACAGCGCGAGATCACGGTTGAGGGGAGAGCCGCCGGAACAGCCGCCGCGCACCCGGCCGCCGAGCGCGGCACGCAACTTGCGGTACACCGTCTTGTCGTAGAACGCGTGCTGGAGCCTCAGATCCATGCCGGGACCCGGCCCCGACGCGAGGCGCTGCCGCTCGGCGGCGAGCGCGTAGTCCTGCGCGGTGCGCACCGCGCGCTCGAACACGGCGCCCCGGCCCGCCTGCTGGGCCTTGCGCAGGAAGTTCTTGTAGATCTTCTCGAAGACGTAGGGCACGCCGTACAGGAACGTGGGCCGGAACGACAGCAGCGCCGCCGACAGCGCCCCCTCGCTCAGCTCCGGCTCATGGCCGAGCAGCATCCCGCCCCGCAGGCACATCCCCTGGATCATCAGGCCGTAGACATGGGAGAACGGCAGGAACGCGAGGATCGCCGGCTGCTCCCCGGGCGCCGCCGCGGTGTGCCGCCACCCGGCGAGCAGCACGTCGCAGGGGCTCGCGAGACTCCGGTGGGACAACGCGCAGCCCTTGGGGTGACCGGTCGTGCCGGAGGTGTAGGCGATCACCGCCGTCGAGTCGGGCATCACGAGGCGGCGCAACGAGTCCACCGTCGCGTCCGGCACGTCCCGGCCGGCGTCCACCAGCTGCGGCAGCGCGTCGGCGTCCAGTTGCCACACATGGCGCAGCAGCGGCAGCTCGGCGCACACCGAGCCGACGGTCATCACGCCCTGCTCGTCCTCCACGACCACGCCCACACAGGCCGCGTCCCGCAGGATCCACTCCACCTGGTCACGCGACGACGTCGGATAGATCGGCACGATCTCCGCGCCCACCGACCACAGCGCGACACCGAGCACCGTCCACTCGTAACGGGTCCGCGCCATCACGGCCACCCGGTTGCCCGGCCGGATCCCGGCGGCGACCAGCCCCTTGGCCAGGCTCACCACCTCGTCCCGCACCTCCGCCGAGCCGAGCGGCGTCCAGGTGCCCGGTGCGGCGGGGTCGCGGCGCGCGATCTGCGGCAGCGCGGGATCGCGTTGCGCCGTCTCGAACAGTGAGTCGGCGAGCCCCCCGGCCATGACCGGGGCCGCCGACGGAGCAAGGCCGAACGTGCTCATGCGCTGCTCCCCAGACCTTCCCTGCGCGCGATCCCGCCGACGGTGCGGCGACGGCGGTGATCGAACGTAGCGTACGGCGCCGACACACGCGCACGGAATGGAGAAGTCGTCGCCATGTGACGGAACGGGCGCGGCGCCCGCGCACCTCCGCACAACGGGCGGCGGACGTGATGTACGGCACGTGGGGGACCCCCGCCCGGACCCCTCGGCGGGAATCGTCGCTGCACACGGCTTGATCACGTCTGACCGGCGGTGATGGCCTCATCCGGCATCCCCCGCGGGTGTGGCACTGTGGTGCGCGCGAGCGCGGGAGTCGTCCCGCCGGCGTGGAGAGGTGGACGGTGCGCGAGCCCAACGTGATCGGGGACTGGCAGGAGTACGACGGCGACCTGGCCGGCCTGCGCGTGCGCGTCCACGGCCTGGAACGCGCCGAACCGCCGCGGGGCGGCGACGACGCCGCCGAGGGCCTGACGTACTTCCGGTTCCGGGTGACCGTGGAGAACCGCGGCACCGGCCACGTCGGCCTCCACCTGGAGGACGGGCAGCTCGACATCCGCACCGGCCCCGACGGCGAGAGCGCCTTCCTGGACTGGCGAAACTCCACGTTCATCGAGGGCTTCGACCTCTACCCGCTGCGCCGTGCCACGGCCGTCCTGTACGCCGCCGCCCCCGAGGCGCAGCTCCTCCAGCTCGACATCCAGGTCCAGCTCCGGGCCGACGAGGAGTGGACCGAGCGCTATCTGTGGTCCGGCGGCATCGGCGTCGACGAGGACCTCCTCGACCCGGCCTCCGGCACCGTCCGGGACAGCCTCGCCGGGCAGATCAGCGCGTTCCTCCACGAGGAGGCGGAGCGGGGCGCGGGCTGACCCTGCTGCGCTACCGCGTGCCGAGGCGGGCCTCGGGGGTCGGTATCCGTTCGAGGACGCCGCCCGCGAACACGTCGTACAGCGGCAGCGTCTCCAGATGGACGTAGCCGATGTGGCAGTCGCACACGGCCAGCGGGCAGAGGCGGGGCGCGAGGGCCGCACGGTAGGAGCCGTCGTACAGGTTGCCGAGCTCGTCCCGGACGAAGTGGCACCGTCTGACGGTCCCGTCACCGTCGACCGACACCACCGTCGAACCGGTACGGCACGCGCGGCCCCCCGACCGGTGCGGATGGCGGCTGAACGGGAACAACGGGTCCACGTCGGTCCAGAGCGCCGCCTCCTCGTCGGTGTAGGTGCGGCCTTCGGCGGCGTTCACCCACAGGTACACCTCCGCCGGCAGCTCCGCGCGCAGCCTGCGGGCCTCCGCCAGATGGTCCGGCAGCCCCACGATCCCCACACTGAAGCGGACCCCCATCGCGGTGAGCCGCCGGGTCTTGCCGAGGAAGCGCTCGTACGGTGTCTGACCCGGGTGGTACGTGCACCACAGCGCCACGGTGTCCCGGTCGGCCTGAGCCAGCCACTCCGTGCGGCAGCTGAGGTTCGTCTGGATCGCCACCCGGTCGATGTGCGGCTCGTGGGACAGCTCGACCAGTGCCCGCCGGTACCAGGACCGCGTCAGTCCCTCCCCCCACGGGGTGAAGAGCAGCGAGAGCCGGTCGCCGGTCTGCGCGCGCGCCCAGCCGGTGAACCGGTCCAGCGCCGCGCGGTCGGCCCGCAACTGCTCGGTCGTGTCGCGGCGCTTGGCGAACGGGCAGTAGGGGCAGTCGTAGTCGCACGAGGCGAGCGGGCCCCGGTACAGGAGGGTCAGGTCCATGGCGGCCGTCACTTCAGCTCGTAGTCGGCCATCGCGGCCCGAACGGCGGGGGAGAAGAAGTCGGGACCGATGGCGTCCGAGTGCGCCAGCCCCTCGTCGGACAGCTTCAGCATGTCCCCGCCCGTTTCGACGAGCCAGCCGCGCGCGGCCAGCCGCTCCAGCTCCACCGGGAAGTCGTCGTGCGGATCGGAGCCGAACCGCCGCCGGTAGTCGGCCACCGGCAACCCCTGCGCCTGGAGCAGCGACTGCAGCAGATGACGCCGCCGCGCCTCGTCCTCGTCGACCTCGCGGCCGTGCACGGCCCGCCCGAAGTCCTCCGTGGCGGTGTAGTCGTCGATGATCCCCCGGATCTCCCGCATGGCCACCGCGTAGTCGAAGGAGTAGTGCAGCCTCGACGTGTACGAACGGGCACCGCAGCCCAGGCCGATCATGCCGTCGGTCTGGCAGGCGTAGTCGTCCGGGCCCTGCGGCGGCGCGTCCGCGCGGCGGAACATCCGCATGGAGACCTGCTCGTACCCCTGGGCGAGCAGATGGTCGCGGCCCTCCCGGTAGCGGCGCAGCCGGGCCTCGTCCCAGTCGCGGTCCGCGATCGCGGGGTCGGCGTGCCGGCCCAGACCCGTCAGCGGCCGTACGTACAGCGGGTACAGATAGATCTCCTCGGGCCGCCAGGCGAGGGCCGAGTCCAGGGAGAGCCGCCAACTGGCCGCCGTCTGCCCGTCGATGCCGTAGATCAGGTCGATGTTGAGGACGGGGATGCCGGTGTCGCGGACGCGGGACAGCGCCGCCTCCACATCGGCACGCCGCTGCGGTCGTACGGCCGCGCGCGCCTCCTCCTCGACGAAGCTCTGCACCCCGAGGCTCAGCCGTGTCGTG
The DNA here is from genome assembly GCF_055573455.1 of Streptomyces sp. NPDC030183. Taxonomy (NCBI): domain Bacteria; kingdom Bacillati; phylum Actinomycetota; class Actinomycetes; order Kitasatosporales; family Streptomycetaceae; genus Streptomyces; species Streptomyces sp. NPDC030183. Next base: position 197,261 of record NZ_JBVIBK010000018.1, on the reverse strand, counting down.
CCCCGTGCGGCCAGCACGGACAGCCGGTCGGCCGTCGCCGTGGCGGGGGACGCCTCCACCGACAGCGGGACGGCCCGCAGGTCCGCGCCCATGTGCCGCTCGGCGATGTCGCAGAGCCGCTCCAGCTCGGCGGCCTCCAGGAAGGTCGGGGTACCACCGCCGAACGCGGCGTTCGCGAACCGTACCGGCTCCGTGTCGCCGAGCGCCTCCCGGACAGTGATCGCCTGCCGCTCCAGAGCGTCGAGGTAGCGCCCGGTCAGCCCGTCCGGGGCGCCGATCCGCGTGAACAGGTTGCAGAAGCCGCAGCGCACCTCGCAGAACGGTATGTGCGCGTACAGCGACAGGGCCGCCTTCGGCTCGCCCGCCCACAGGTCGGAAAGGAGCGGCCGGTCCGGGAGCCTCCGGTAGGCCGTCTTGTGCGGATAGGCGTACACGTAGTGCTGGTACGGGCGAACGGGGGGCGCGGTCACGGTCGCGGTCATGCGGACGGCTCCAGGAAGAAGTGGCTGTACGGGACGGTCCACACGGCCTCGTGGCCCAGCCGGTGCCCGGTGTAACCGTCGTCGCCGTACGTCGTCCCGTGGTCGGAGCAGACGACGGCGAAGCAGCGGCGCCGCGCACTCATGGCGGCGAACAGCCGTCCGATGTGCCGGTCGACGTACTCCAGGGCCGCCGCGTGCGTGGCCAGGCTGTCGCCCGCCTCGCGGGTGGCGCCCGGCAGGTGGAACCAGTTCGGCTGGTGCAGTGCCGAGACGTTCAGGAACAGGAACAGCCGCTGCTCCGGCGGCAGTCCCGCCACCACCTCCTCGGCGCGGGTCACCTGGGCCTCGAAGGACGTCGGGGAGGCGACGGAGAACTCCGGCTCCCAGTGGCTCTCCTGGAACAGGTTTGGCAGGACGCTGCCGAGCGCCCCCTGCTTGTTGAAGAACCCGACACCGCCGACGCACACCGTGCGGTAGCCGCGCTCGGCGAGCGCCGACACCAGGTCGGGGCCGTCGAACACGAAGGTATGGCCGGCGGTCGTCTCACTCCCGGCGAACCGGCTCGCGAACAGGCGGGGGTGCGGTCCCGGAGCCGCCGGGGTCGGCAGGAAGCCCGCGAACATCGCCTGGTGCGAGGCGTAGGTGAAGCTGCCGGGCGCGTGCCGCTTCTCCCAGACGCCGCCGGGCAGACGGGCGGTCAGGTTCGGCAGCCGGCCGGCGGCGGCGAGCTCCACCGCCACGTCGTACCGCAGGGTGTCGAGGGTGACCAGCAGCAGGTCGTCCCGGCCCACCACCTCGTTCATGTCGGGCGCCGGCTCGGCGTCGGCTGCGGGCAGCCGGGTGGGCAGGGCCGTTTCAGAAGGGTGCATGGTCTTTCCTCGCCTGGGGGTGGTGCGTGAGCGCCGACGGCGTCCGGTCCCGTACGGCCGCGATCTGCGCCGTGTAGGTGTCCAGGCCCTCCGCCGGGCCGCCCGGCAGGCCGGTCAGCCGGGGCAGCAGATCGCCGAAGGCGTTGACCTCGCCGACGGCGAAGCGGCGCCAGCCGATGGCCGGGAGCAGATCCACGCCGACGCTCAGGGTGCCCGGGAAGCAGGCGGCCGCCCGCTCGCAGATGTCGAGGGCCTGGCGCCAGCGGTCGCCCGCCGCGTCGACGACCGACGTCAGATCGCCCCGCGCGCCGCCGAGGTGGAGATTGGTCATGGGGAAGCGGCTGGTGCGGACCACGGCGTGGGTGGCCCGGCCCGCCACGACCAGCACGCGCAGATCGGCGGACCTGCCCTGCGCGGACGCCTTCGGCAGCCACCGCTCGATGTGCAGCCCGTCGGGTGCGAGCGCGTCGACGATCCCCGCGATGTCGCGTTCGTCGGTGTACCGGCGCACCCGCAGCGAGTTGTGCAGCCGGAGCGGGGCGCGCAGCCGGCCGTCCGCCGCCACCTCTACGGAGGTGGTCGCCCTGATCCGGCCGCTCGCCGACGACTCGACGGCCAGTACACCGGACGCCGACGAGCCGTGCGCCGGCTTCACGAAGACACGCGGCATGCCGTGCTCCCGCATCACCGCCCGTACGTCGTCCCAGCCGCGCACCGCCCTGGAACCCCCCGAGGTGGGCGAAGGCGGCACCGGGACACCCGCCGAGTCCAGCCGGGCGTGGCACAGCCGCTTGTCGAACAGCACCGCCAGCTCCGCCGGATCGTCCAGCCGCAGCCCGCCCCGCAACGACCCGACGGCGTCGAGGAAGCGTCCGTACCAGGTGGCCGAGCCCTCCACGCGCGTCGGATCGTCGACGCCCCGCAGCAGCCGGTCCACCTCGGCGTTCTCACCCGGCGAGTCCAGCCGCACGATCTCGTCGTCGGCGAACGCGTGGCCGCCGTCGCGCAGGACGTCCCGCCACTCGACGATCCGCGGCGTCCCCACGCCCGCGGCCTCGGCCGCCTGGACGAACAGCGCGACCCGGCGGTTCTCGCCGTTGCCGACGACCGCCCACCTGAACGGGCCCGCGCCCGCACCCCACCGACCGGACACACCGGCCCCCCTCACTTCGATCCCCCGAAACCCCGTGCCCCGCTCCGTTACTCGCCCACCGCGACGAAGCGCCAGACCGTGCCGTCGTCGTCCTCGTCGGAGTCCGCGTCGTCCGGGTCGACGTCGACCTGGACGCCCTCGGCCTCCAGGGAGTCGCGCAGGCGGTCGCGTATCGCTGAGCTGAGGTAGTTGTGGTGCAGGTCCAGCGTGGTGAGGTGGGTCAGCGGCTGCCCGGTGAGCAGCGCGGTCGCGCCGTCGTCGGTGAGCACGCCCATCGACACGTCGAGGACGTCGAGGCGGGCCACCACCGGGGCGGCGGCCAGCGCCCCGCAGATGTCGTCCTGTATCTCGCTGTTGCGCAGCGCCAGGTGCTTGAGGGCGGGCAGCCGGGTGCCCGCCAGGATGGGTGCCAGGTCGGCCACCTCGGAGTCACCGCCGTACTCGGAGGTGCCGAGCCACAGGTCGAGGTGGACGAGGGCCGGCAGATCACTCGCCGCCACACCGCGCACCGCCTCCGCGGGCATGCCGCCGGTCTCGACGGTCAGCTTCCGCAGCCGCTCATGGCGCAGCGCCGGGAAGACGAGGCCCTGACCGCCGCGCACACCGAACTCCTCCAGCTCCGTGAAGGCTTCGAGCAGCGGGCCGACGTCACCCTGGTTGATCCAGGAGATCTCGCACTCCTCCATCACGATGTCGCCGAGGAACAGCGCGCGCAGCGCGGGCAGCCGGTCCTTCGCCGCGACCAGGGCCTCGATCACCTGCTCGGGCCCGCTGTCGTACGCCTCGCTCCACGCGCCCACGACCAGCGCCCGCACCCTGGTGGTGTCGATCGCGGACAGGAACCGCGCGAACGCGTCCTCCCACGCCTCTTCGCTGTCGTACGTGTCCACGGCGACGGACCAGGCCACCTCGCCCGGAGCGGGCAGTTGACCGGTGCCCTCGGGTCCCTTCACCGAGTCGGGGAACTGGACGACGGGCAGGTCGTGGAACTCCCGCAAGTGGCTTCCGATGGTCATGTGTGCCCGCCCCTTCGTTCCATGTCGGTGGGCAGGATCCGGGCCCGTGCGCGGATCCCCCCGTTGCTCCCCGGGGCGCGCACGGCGCCGTCGGTAGGGGAGTTCTACCAAGCCCCTCTGACAACGCGGACAGCGGACCCCTCTCCTTGTGGACCAGGACCGTGAACAGGGGCTGACGCAGGCCGCGTCCGGGGCGATTGTCAGTGCCTGCCTCTACGGTCCCTTCCATCCGGAGCACAGCGAGTGCCCCGACGGGAGGGAGACCCATGTACCGGCAAGGAGACGTCCTCATCGTGCCGCTGGCGGAGACGGCCGTGCCCGACACGGCGCGTGACGCCGCGTCGGAACCGCGCGACGGACGGGGCCGGCTCGTTCTCGCCCTCGGCGAGGTCACCGGGCACGCCCACGCCGTCGTCGGCCCCGGCCGCCTGATCCGCGAGACGAACGCCTTCGGACCGATGCTGCTGCACGTCCCGGAGGGCGCCCGGGTCGTCCACGAGGAGCACGCCCCCATCTCCCTGCCGAAGGGCTGGTACCGGGTCGTCCGCCAGCGCGAGTACGTGCCGGGCTCGGTGCGGATCGTCGCCGACTGAACCGCGGCGGCGCAGGGGCAGGGCACAGGACATCGGGATCTGACGTGACATCCAGGAGGAACGGCGTGACGGAGCGGACGAATTGGCGTGCGGTGGCGGCGGGCACGGGGGCCGGCGACAGGGCACGGGCCGAGGCGGGCGTACGGCTCGCCTACCGGCGGGCCGGGCTGCCGGAGCCCGAGCGGATCGTGTGGGCCCGCTCGCCGCTGGAGGCGGTGCGCCTGCTGTCGGGCGCACCGGCCGAGAACGGCGAGGCGCTGACCGGCACCGGGCCGAGCGTCCGGGACGCCGTCCGCAACCGCCCGATCGCCGCAGCGCGCGACCTGCTGCACACCCGGCTGGGCCCGGCGGGCTGGAGCGACCACTGGCGGGCGACCGGCGCGGACCTGTGGGAGACCACCCTCCCGCTGGTGGACCGCGTCCGCACCGGCGTCGTCGAGGCGCTGGCCCCGTCCCCGTCGGAGGGCGGCCGCAAGGAGGAGAGCCGTCTTCGCCTCCTCCTGCTGGACGCGGTCCTCGGACAGCACGACGCGGCCTGGCTCCGCGCCTTCGACGACCCGACCGGAGCGGCCCCGGCCGACGGCCTCGACCGCCTCGACGGGCTCGCCGAGGTCGCCCGTACGGCGGGCTGGTGGTGGCCGTACGAGAAGGTCGCGGTCGTCGCCGAGCGTCCCACCGAGCTGCACCGGGACGAGGCGGGCCGACTGGACCGGGGCGACGGTCCCGCGCTCGCCTACTCCGACGGCTTCGCCCTGCACGCCTGGCGCGGCCTGCCCGTGCCGGGCGAGTTCCTCGACTCCCTGGCCGCCTTGACGCCCGAGCGGATCCGCGACGAGGAGAACGCCGAGCTGCGCCGCGTCATGCTGGAGCACTACGGCTACGACCGCTACCTGGAGGAGTCCGGGGCGAAGCCGGTGCACCGCGACGGGACGGGCGTGCTCTGGCGCGTGGAACTGCCCGGCGACGAGGACGTGGTGATGGTGGAGGTCGTCAACTCCACCCCGGAGCCCGACGGCACGAGCCGCACCTACTGGCTCCGGGTGCCGCCCACGACCCGCACGGCCCGCGAGGGAGTGGCCTGGACGTTCGGGCTCACCGAGGAGGAGTACGAGCCGCTGCGCCAGACCTGAGCGTGCCGTGCGGCTCCGGCCGGCCGCCCCCGGTCACTCGAACCGTGAAATGTCGCCCGCTCCCTTGCGGACGATCTCCGCCTCGCCGCTGGAGAAGTCGATCACGGTGGTCGGCTCGGTTCCGCAGTCCCCGGAGTCCACCACGGCGTCGACCTGGTGGTCGAGCCGCTCCTTGATCTCCCAGCCCTGCGTCAGCGGCTCCTCCTCGTCGGGGAGCAGCAGGGTGCTGGAGACCAGCGGCTCACCCAGCTCCGCGAGCAGGGCCTGGGCCACCCGGTGGTCGGGGATGCGCACACCGACGGTTCGCTTCTTCGGGTGGAGCAGCTTGCGCGGCACCTCCCGGGTGGCGGGGAGGATGAACGTGTAGCTGCCGGGCGTCGACGCCTTCACGGCGCGGAACACGTCGTTGTCGACGTGTACGAACTGGCCGAGCTGCGCGAAGTTCTGGCAGACGAGGGTGAAGTGGTGGCGGTCGTCGAGGCGGCGGATCGTACGGATCCGCTCGATGCCGTCACGGCTGCCCAACTGGCAGCCCAGCGCGAAACACGAGTCCGTCGGATAGACGATGAGCCCGCCCTGACGGATGGTCTCGGCCACCTGACCGATGGCGCGCGGCTGGGGGTTGTCGGGGTGCACGTCGATGTACTTGGCCATCTGCCGAGCTTATGCCTCCGCGGGGCCCGTCAGCGGACCCGCCGGGCCAGGACCTGTCCCGGCCAGGTGTCCCACAGGAACGGCTCGGTGGGCGTGAAGCCGTTGCGCTCGTAGAACGCGACCAGTTCACCCCCGCCGCCCGCCCAGCAGTCGACACGCAGCAGTTCCACACCGGCCCGCCGGGTCTCCTCGACGGCGTGGGCGAGCAGGGCGGCCCCGATGCCCCGGCCGGCTCGGCGCCGGTCGGAGACCAGCAGCCGGACGTACACCTCGGGCTCGTCGGCCGGCGCGATCGGCATGTGCGGGCTTGGCCCCGAGTCGAGGACCATCGCGCCGACGAGAGTGCCGTCCAGCTCCGCGATGTGCGGGGCGTTCTCCGTCATGTACCGCTCGATCCGCTCCGGCCCGTCGGGCCGTCGCGAGTACGGAATGGTGCCCCACTGCTCGGTGTTGCCCCGGGCGTTCATCCAGGCCACGGCCCCGTCGAGCAGATCCAGCACGGCCGGCGCGTCGGCGAGGCCACCCGGCCGTATCAGCAGTTCGTCAGTCAAGTCGTCCACACCGCAGAAGCTTAGACACTCGGACTTCACCGCCGCGCACCCGTTTTCACGAGGGCCGCCGACCGCCCTTTTCGGGGGGGCGCGGGGAACTGCGCGACCGGCCACGGAACATCCGCAGCCGATCCACGACCCACAGTCCCCTGCCCCCGCTCCCCGGTGGAGACCTACGCGCCGCTCTCCCGCAGCATGTCCTCACGCTCGACGATCTTCACGCGCTCGCGGCCCTGCGGCTCGCCCAGCGCCTTCTCGGCGGCGTCCAGCTTGTACCAGCCCTCCCACGTCGTGAAGCGCACCTCGCGCTCCGCGAGGAAGGCGTCCACGGCCTCCGGGGCGGGGGCGGCGGGCTCGTGCAGACGGCCGTTGGCGAAGTCGTCCAGCAGGTTGGAGACCGTCTCGTTGGCGTCGCCCTTGGTGTGCCCGATGAGGCCGACGGGGCCGCGCCGGATCCAGCCGGTGACGTACGTCGACTGGAGGTGCTCGCCGGTCTCCTGGATGACCCGGCCGCCCTCGTCCGGCACCGTGCCCGACTCGAGGTCCCAGGGCAGCTTGGGCAGCTTGTCGGAGAGGTAACCGACCGCGCGGTAGACCGCGGTGACGTCCCAGTCCTTGAACTCGCCCGTGCCCTTGACGTTGCCGGTGCCGTCGAGGGCGGTGCGCTCGGTGCGCAGGCCGACGACCTTGCCGTCCTCGCCGAGGATCTCGGTGGGGGACTCGAAGAAGTGCAGGAACAGCTTGTGCGGACGCTCGCCGATGTCGCGGATCGCCCAGTTCTCCAGGGTCTTGGCGACCATGTCGGCCTGCTTGTTGCCGCGCCGGGTCGCGATCGAGCCCTCGTCGTAGTCGATGTCCTCGGGGTCGACGATGACCTCGATGGTGGGGGAGTGGTCCAGTTCCCGCAGCTCCATCGGGGAGAACTTCGCCTGCGCCGGGCCGCGGCGGCCGAAGACATGGATCTCCAGCGCCTTGTTGGCCTTCAGCCCCTCGTAGACGTTCGGCGGGATCTCCGTCGGCAGCAGCTCGTCGGCCGTCTTGGCGAGGACGCGGGCCACGTCGAGCGCGACGTTGCCGACGCCGAGGACGGCGACCTTCTCGGCCTCCAGCGGCCAGGTGCGCGGGACGTCCGGGTGGCCGTCGTACCAGGAGACGAAGTCGGCCGCGCCGTACGAGCCGTCGAGGTCGATGCCGGGGATGTCGAGCGCCCGGTCGGCCGTGGCGCCCGTGGAGAAGATCACGGCGTCGTAGAAGGCACGCAGGTCGTCGAGGTTGATGTCCGACGGGTAGTCGACGTTGCCGAAGAGGCGGATCTGCGGCTTGTCCAGCACCTGGTGCAGGGCCGTGATGATGCCCTTGATGCGGGGGTGGTCGGGGGCCACGCCGTAGCGGATCAGTCCGAACGGGGCGGGCATCCGCTCGAAGAGGTCGATGGAGACACCGGGCTCGGCGGCAACGCCGGACTTCAGCAGCGCGTCGGCGGCGTAGATACCGGCCGGGCCGGCTCCGACAATGGCTACCCGCAGCGGGCGGGGCATGGTGAGGTTCCCTTCGAGCGGAGACAAGCGACTCGACGGCAACCCTAAACTAAGGCAACCCTTACCTGGTACGCGGGTCGGGTCTATGACCTCATAAGGCGATCTTATGGCATCAGGGTGACCCGGCGGACATCCGAGCGGACGTCTGAGCGGTGCTCGACCAAGGCCATGGCCATGGATGTGGACGCGATGTGTTTGCCCGCGCGGTGAACGGCAACGCGGATTCCATGAGCCGAACCAACAACGACACCAACGAGAGCACTTCGTCCGCCGAGACGGCCGCCGCCAAGGCGCGCCGGACCGCCGGCAAGGCGACCGCCCCGGCCACCGGGACCGCACAGAAGGCCGCCGACAAGGCGGGTGACACCGCGTCAGCCGCCAAGAACGGGGCCGGACGTGCGGCCGACACCGCGAACAGCGCCGTGCACAGCGCGGTCAAGGGTGTCGAGGTGGGCCGCCAGGCGGTCGTCCAGGCTTCCGGTCAGGTGGCCGCCACCGCCAAGACGGCGGTGACCGTCCTCGCCCAGCGCAAGCTCGTCGCCGCGGGCGTGGGCGCGGGGCTGACCGCGCTGACCGCCGCCTCCTACCTGGCCGGACGCCGGTCGGAACGCCATGTGCACGGCCCGCTGACCCGGCTCACCGGCGGACGCATCTGACCGCCACCCGCACAACGCGGTACGACGCCGCACTCCGCGGCGCAAAGCCGCACTACGCGGCATGACGCCGCACCCCGCGGCAGGCCGCGGTACGACGCCCGGGAGGCAGCGGGAGCGCTGCCTCCCGGGCGTCTGCACGACTCCGGCGCCTGCGCCGGGCGGTCGGACCTACCAGCGGCCCTCGACCTGGTCCTTGATCCGCCGGTCGTACAGGTCGCGGATCGCGGTGATCGTCTCGTCGGAGAGCGCCGGCAGCGCGGCCGCCGCCGCGTTCGCCCGCGCCTGCTCCGGCGTGCGGGCGCCCGGGATCACGGTGGTGACACCCGGCAGCTGGATGATCCAGCGCAGCGCCAGCTGGGCCGGGGTGAAGCCCTCGGGCGCCAGCCCGGCGAACTCCACCGCGGCCTCGACACCCGTCTCGTAGTCGACACCCGAGAAGGTCTCGCCCTGGTCGAAGGACTCGCCGTGCCGGTTGTACGTGCGGTGGTCGTTCTCGGCGAAGACCGTGTCCTTGGTGTACTTGCCCGACAGCAGCCCCGACGCCAGCGGCACCCGCGCGATGATCGCGACGCCCGCCTTCTCGGCCGCCGGGAGCACCTCCAGGAGCGGCTTCATCCGGAACGGGTTGAGGATGATCTGCACGCTCGCCACGTTCGGCCGGGCGATCGCCGTCAGCGCCTCCGCGCAGGTCTCCACGCTGACGCCGTACGCGGCGATGCGCTCCTCCTCGACGAGGGTGTCGAGCGCGTCGAACACCTCGTCCGAGGAGTAGACGGGTGTGGGCGGGCAGTGCAGTTGCACCAGGTCGAGACGGTCCACGCCGAGATTGCGGCGGGAACGGTCGTTCCAGGCCCGGAAGTTGTCCAGGACGTAGTTCTCGGGGATCTGCTCGACACGACGGCCCATCTTCGTCGCGACGAACACATGCAGGTCCTGCCGGCTGCGCAGGAACGTGGCGATGGTCTGCTCGCTGCGGCCGTCGCCGTAGACGTCGGCGGTGTCGAAGAAGGTCACCCCCGCCTCGGCCGCCGCCTCCAATACGGACAGGGCCTCCGTGTCGTCGACGTCTCCCCAGTCGGCGCCCAGCTGCCATGTACCGAGCCCGACCACGGACGCGTGCTGACCCGACCTACCGAATGCGCGTTCTTCCATGCGATCAGTGTGTCATCAGTTCCCCCTGCTCAGTGCGGGAAGGCACGCGGTAGGCGTCCCCCGAGCGGTGCCCACTGGACGGTCTCGGATTTCCCGCGCGAACGATCGTGACGAGGGGCCGTGCGGCCGGTTACCGTACCGGGCAGTAACCGGAGCGCATCCAGGAGGCCCCCATGCCGCAGCTCGAAGTCGCCGGAGCGAGCCTGACGTACGACGACGAGAGCCCTCGCGACGGCGACGGGGTGCCCCTGGTGTTCATCCACGGCTGGACGGCGAACCGCCACCGCTGGGACCACCAACTCGCCCACTTCTCCGAGAAGCGCCGGGTGATCCGGCTGGACCTGCGCGGGCACGGCGAGAGCACCGGCGCCGGGGTACGCACCATCGCGGAACTGGCCGACGACGTGCTGGCGCTGCTCGACCATCTCGAGGTCGAGCGGTTCGTCCTCGTCGGCCACTCCATGGGCGGCATGATCTCCCAGACCATCGCCCTCGCCCACCCCGACCGGGTGGAGCGCCTGGTGCTGGTCAACTCCATCGGCCGGATGACCTACAGCCGCGGCCGGGGCCTGCTCATGGCCGTCTCGACGCGGGTCCCGTTCAAACTCTTCGTCGCCGCCAACATCCAGCGCGCCTTCGCCCCGGGCTATCCGCGCGAGGAGATCCGCGAGTACATCCGCGCCTCCTCGGCGACCCCCCGCGAGGTGGTCATGACCCTGTACGGCGCCATGCGCGCCTTCGACGTCCTGGACCGGCTCGGCGAGATCAGGGTCCCCACCCTCCTCGTCCACGGCTACCACGACATCCAGCTGCCCGTCTCCCAGATGCTGCGCATGGCGAAGGCGTACCCGGACGCCGAGGTGCGCATCCTGGACGCCGGCCACGAGCTCCCCGTCGAGAAGCCGGCCGAACTGACCGCCACGCTGGACCGCTTCCTCACCGGAGCCCGCGTCTGACGCCCCCGTCTCGCCGCCCGCACCCGTGGGCGGCGAGACGCCCTGCGTGAACGGCCGTGCTCACACCGCCGGGCGCGACCGCGAGGGTCCCCGGCCCCGCAGACCGCCGAGCGACCGCAGCCACCTCGGTACCGCACCCACCACGGCCCTCGTCCTCGACAGCCGACCGATGTCCTCGGCGAGGGACAGCGCGGCCCCGGTCCACGCGAAGCCGAAGGACCACACCGACAGCCACTCGCACAGGTAGAGGGGCGTGATCGGCCAGTCCTCGCCGACACCGGTGGCGGCGGCCGCGCCGGCCAGCGCCATGAACACGAGGATCAGCACCCCGGCCGCCAGATACGGCCGCCGGACGTACGACCGGTCCTTGATGCCGGGCGCCCAGTACATCAGGAGACAGAACCCCGCCATCGACGCCAACAGCCCGACGGCGAACACCAGATGGAACACGGAGACCGTCAGCTGCCGGGGGTCCGCACCGGTACCGGGCGCCGTGGGGAAGAGGGCGACCCCGAGCGCGCAGCACCCGGCGATCGTGCCCATCACGTCGTTCAGCCGGTTGAAGCGGTAGATGACCAGGAACGTGCCGAGCGCGCAGAGGCTGCCCACGAAGACGTCCCGTGTGCTGGTGTGGTAGGCGCCGCTCATCGATCCGGGCCACACGTCGTCGAGGTCGCGGCCGTCCAGCAGCGCGGCGATCCCGTTGCCGAGCGGCAGCGCCAGGGGCAGCAGGACACCGATGATCCCGACCCCGAGGCGCAGCCTCATGACCGTGCGCGCGTCCTGATCGCGCTGTGCTGCCGCCACCCGGTCCCGCAGGGGCACGGGGGCGGTCCCGTCCGTGCTCACGGGCCACCTCCTCACCGAAAGGCGCCAGGCGAAGGGCTGTCCCGCCGTGCCCGCCCCCGGACGATGACCGGAAGCGGCCGAACGTAAACCCGAACACGGCCGGTGAGTTCGGTCGCTCAGCTGGTCAACTGGCGTTCGGCGGTGGCGAGTACCTCCGTCACACGCAGACCGAACGCAGCGTCGCACGGATGGGGCCGGCCGCCGCGGGCCGCGGCCAGCAGGGCGTCACCGGCCCGCACCAGCGCCGGTACGACACCTCCCTCGTCGGACGGGGGCAGGACGGTCGCCCCCGTCCGGCCACGGAACTCGGCGGTCGCCCCCGAGGCCGCGGGCGGCGCGGACAGGCTGAGCGTCACCGTGCTCGACGCCCCACCGGTGTGTCCGAGGACCAGATGGACCGTGTCCTTCGCCCCGCGTACGGCGGTGACCTGGTCGACGTCCCCGAGCACCGGCAGCAGCACCGACAGGGCGTGCGGGCCGACATCCCACAGGGCGCCTTTCTCCCGCCGCCACGGCGACGCCGCGAACGGGCTGTCGCTGTCGCCGTCGAACAGCGAGCCCAGCCACTCCGCGCGGGCAGTGAACCAGCCGCCGGTGGCGGCCTGCTCGGTGATCCACGCCTCGATCGCGGTCTGGAAGCGGGCGGTGAAGAAGACCACCGAGGCCACCTGGGCCCGCTCGACGGCCTCGACGACGGCCCGGCCCTCCGTGACGTCCGTGGCGAGCGGCTTGTCGAGCAGCAGATGACAGCCGGCCCGCGCGGCCCGCACCGCGAGCGGCGCCTGGACCGACGGCGGCAGGGCGACGGCGACCGCGTCCACATCGGCGAACAGCGCGTCCACGTCCTCGTACACCGGCAGCCCGCCGTGCCGGTCGGCGAGCGCCCTGGCCGCCTCCGGGCGCCGGCCCCACACCCCGGCGAGATCCAGCTCCCCGTGCGTGCTCAGCGCGGGGGCGTAGGCCATCTGCGCCCACGGTCCTGTTCCGAGCAGTCCGATACGCATGCCGTTGTCTCTCCTCGACGCGATGTGATCCGTGCCCCCTGCGGTCCGGTACCCGGGTGCCTCAGGGCAGTGCCTGCTCGGTCCAGATGGTCTTGCCGGTGGGGGAGTAGCGGGTGCCCCAGCGCTGGGTGAGCTGGGCGATCAGATAGAGGCCGCGGCCGCCCTCGTCGGTCGTCGCCGCGTACCGCAGATGCGGGGAGGTGTGACTGCCGTCCGTGACCTCGCAGATGAGGGTGCGGTCGTGGATCAGCCGGACGCGGATGGGCCCGCTGCCGTACCGGATGGCGTTGGTGACCAGTTCGCTGAGGATCAGCTCCGTGGTGAACACCAGGTCGTCCAGCCCCCATTCGGCCAGCTTCCGCGTGGCGTCCGCCCGGCACCGGCCGACCGCCGCCGGCTCGGCGGGCACGTCCCACTCGACGACCCGGCCGGCGTCCAGCGCCCGAGTCCGGGCGACGATCAGCGCGATGTCGTCGCTCGCGCGGCTCGGCGGCAGCGCGGCGAGCACGGCCCGGCACGTGCCCTGCGGTGAGGTGTCTGCCCCGGCCAGCGCCGAGCGCAGCAGTTCCAGACCGTCGTCGATGTCCCGGCCCCGGTCCTCCACGAGCCCGTCGGTGTACAGCACCAGCCGGCTGCCCTCGTCGAGGTCCAGCTCGGCCGTCTCGAACGGCAGACCGCCGAGCCCGAGCGGAGGACCGGCCGGTACGTCCGGGAAGTCGACCCGGCCGTCGGGGCGGGCCACCGCGGGCGGCGGGTGACCGGCCCTGGCGACGGTGCAGCGCCGTGACACCGGGTCGTAGATCGCGTACAGGCAGGTGGCGCCCGTGATCGGGGCGGAGCCGTCCTCCGCCTCGTCCTGGTCGATCCGGCTGACCATCTCGTCGAGCAGCCCGAGGATGTCGTCGGGTGGGAGGTCCAGCGCGGAGAAGTTGTGCACGGCGGTCCGCAGCCGCCCCATCGTGGCCGCCGCGTGCAGCCCGTGCCCGACGACGTCGCCGACCACGACCGCGACCCGGCTGCCCGACAGCGGCAGCACGTCGAACCAGTCGCCGCCCACTCCGGCCTGCGCGGGCAGATACCGGTAGGCGACCTCCAACGCGCTCTGCTCGGGCAGGCTGCGCGGCAGCAGACTGCGCTGCAGCGTCACCGCCATGGTGTGCTCGCGCGTGTAGCGCCGCGCGTTGTCGATGGAGACCGCCGCCCGGGCGACGAGTTCCTCGGCGAAGGCCAGATCCTCCTGGTCGAACGGCTCGGGCTTCTGCGAGCGCCAGAAGTTGGCGACACCCATCACCAGGGGCCCCACCCGCAGCGGCACCGTGATCAGCGAGTGGATGCCGTACTCGACGACCTGCGCCGACCGCTCCAGGTCCTGTGCCTGCCAGCCGGGCGACCTGCTGAGATCGGTCTCCAGGATCGAGTGGCCGCTCTCGATGCTGCGGGCCTGCGGGGAGGAGGCGACCAGGTCGATCTTCTCGCCCACGTTGTACAGGGGGGCGTCCTTGCGGATCCCGCTGAACGCCGTGCGCCGCAGGGTGGTGACCATCTCCGGTTCGTCCCCGCTGAGGGCCGCGGGCGCCAGGTCCACCGTCACGAAGTCCGCGAACCGGGGGACGGCCACCTCGGCCAGCTCCTCGGCGGTGCGGGTCACGTCCAGACTCGTGCCGACGCCCACCCCGGCGTCGTACAGCAGCTTCAGCCGGCCCCGCGCGGACTCCGCCCGGCCCGACAGGGCGCGCAGCTCGGTGGAGTCACGGAGTGTGGCGACGCTGCCGGACGGCTCGCCCTGGAGATCGGTGGGCCGCTGGTTGACCGCGAGCAGCCGGTCGCCCACCAGGTGCACCTCGTCGTTGGCGACCCGGCCCGAGGCCAGCAGGTCCGCCATGTGCGCTTCCAGGCCCAGGGTCGAGACGTCCTGCCCCTCGGCGTTCGCGGGCAGGTCCAGCAGGCGGTGCGCCTCGTCGTTGGCGAGGAGCAGCCGGCCCCCGCCACCGACGATCATCACGCCCTCCCGCACGGCGTGCAGCACGGCGTCGTGGTGCTCGTACATGCGTGTCATCTCGGACGGGCCGAGGCCATGGGTCTGCCGCAGCAGTCGCCTGCTGACCAGCGCCGTGCCCGCCGTGGCCAGCGCGAGCGCGGCGGCCGCCGCGGCCAGGACGAGCGGCAGCTGCTGCTCGGCGACCCCGCCCACCTTCTCGGTCGTGATCCCGGCCGACACCAGGCCCACGACCTTCCCGTCCGCGTCCTTGACCGGCACCACGGCCTGGACGAGCGGCCCCAGGGTCCCGGTGATGTCCTCGGTGAAGGACTCGCCCTTCAGCGCCGGTTCGAGGGTGCCGACGAACTTCTTGCCGATACGGTCGGGCTTCGGGTGGGTGTAGCGGATGCCGTCGGTGTTCATCACGACGATGAAGTCCACCCCCGACTGGATCCGCGCGGCCTCCGCCCTCGGCTGGAGCACCGCCGTCGGATCCTCGGAACTCAGCGCCTCCCGGGTGCCGGGCGCGTTGGCGAACGTCTCGGCCACGGCGAGCGACCGGTTGTGCGCTTCCTTGGTGCTGTCGTGCCGGACCTGGAGAACCAGCGCCACCACGGCCGAGACGACCAGCACCAGCACGATCACGACCTGCAGCAGGAACACCTGTCCGGCGACACTGCGTCCGCTCAGCGACGACCGCAGTCCCGTGAGGGGCCGCCACCGGGATCCCTCGGCATCGGCGGCGGATCCGTGCGGTACCCGCCGGGCGCCGTCGTCCCGGCCCTGCGCGCGCCGGCCATGGGGACGGCGGGTCGACTGAGCGCGGGATCGACCCAGGAGACGGACCATGTGCCCATGTCTACACTGCCCCGCGCCCGGAGGCGAGAGGGGGTCACACCCTGTGACCGGCGTTCCCGCCGACCGTAGGGCCGACCACGCGTCCGGCACGGCCGCGAGCGCCTCCGACATGCCGATTCCCATGAGTTTCCTGTGAATCCGTGAGTCGCTTGAACACACCGGCGTTCGGCTCCGTATAGGGCGGGGGTTTTATATGCCCGGACCGACCACGACGTTGTAGGAGTCACCGTGGGACGCACCACAAGGCGCAGACGCCCGACAGGAGCACGGCGGGCGACCTCCGCCGCGATCGCGCTGATCTTGGGCGGAGGCGGGCTCGTGGCCGCGAACGTCTACGCGTCGGCCACCGAGGACGGCGGCACCGAGGAGTCCGGCCAGTGGGCCAACTCCGCCGCCGCGACGATCGACTGCCCGGATGTCGGCAGTGAGCTGACCGACGTGCCCGAGGGCGCCCGGGGGGACGTGGACAACGAACTCGCCGCGCTCGACGGGCAGATAGCCGAGGCGTACCAGCGGCTGCAGAACTCCGCGCAGGCCCAGCGACAGGACGGCGGGTTCGCGGAGAACGCCATCATGAACCCGCTGAAGGAGAAGCGGGCCGCGACGATCGAGCGCATCGCGATCGCCATCGACCGCGTTGGGGACCGCCCGGACGGGCTCGACTTGCTCGCCGCCTGCACGTTGCGCGAAACCGGCAACGAGAACGGGGGCGGCCAGGGCGGCGGCGACCAGAACGGCGACGGCGACGGCCAGGGCCAGGGCGATCAGCAGGGCCAGCAGGGGCAGCAGGGCAACGGCGGCCAGGCCGGCAACGGCCCGGTGGCCGGCGACTTCGCCGACATCACCTCCGTCCAGCCGGGCGGACAGGGCGCGGCCCGGGGGCAGGACGCCTCCCAGGGCTCCTTCACCACCGCCTGCGGGGTGAACGCGAACGGCGTGTTCAACTCGGACAACGTCATCGTCGCCCCCGGCGTCAGCAACGGCGCCCACCACTTCCACGACTACGTCGGCAACCAGGCCAACAACGCCTTCGCCAGCGACGAGGCCCTCGCGGCCGCCGAGACCAGCTGCGAGAACCAGGACGACAAGTCCTCCTACTTCTGGCCGGTGCTGCGTCTGCAGAACGGCACCGTCGAGCAGGACGCCAACTCGCCCGGCGGCGGTATCGAGGGCAACGCCGGTGAGATCGTCACCCCCAAGGAGGTCACCATGACCTTCGTGGGCAGTCCTCGGGGCGAGGTCACCGAGATGCCGCGGTTGCTGCGCATCATCACCGGCGACGCCAAGGCGTTCGTCAACGGCCCGGCCAACGCCAACGCGTCCTGGAGCTGCACCGGGTTCGAGGACCGGCAGCTGAAGGACAAGTACCCGCTCTGCCCCGACGGCAGCGACGTGGTCCGGACGTTCAAGTTCCAGAGCTGCTGGGACGGCCGCAACATCGACAGCGCCAACCACCGCACGCACGTGGCCTTCGCCGCCGCCGACGGCAGCTGCCCCGGCGGTTTCCGGGCCATCCCGCAGCTCGTCCAGCGCATCGTCTACGACGTCGACGCGCCGAGCCTCCAGGACGGCGGCCGCACGACCCCGCTGTTCGCGGTCGACTCCTTCCCCGAGCAGGTCCACAAGCCGATCACCGACCACGGCGACTTCATCAACGTCTTCGACGAGGGCCTGATGCGCGAGATGGTCGACTGCATCAACGAGGGCCGCGAGTGCGACGCGGCGGACCTCGACGGCGACCAGGGCAACGGCGACGCCGGTGGCGACCAGGGCCAGGGCCAGGACGGCGAACAGCCCGGCGGCGACCAGGGCGACGGCGGCGACCAGAACCAGGACGGCGGCCAGGACCAGGGTCAGGACCAGGGCAAGCCGGGCAACCAGGAGGACCAGAACCAGGGTCAGGACCAGAACCAGGACCAGGACCAGGGCCAGGACGAGGACCAGGACCAGGACCAGAACCAGGGCGAGAAGGGCGACGTGGGCGAGCCCACCGACAAGACGGACGCGCCCGAGTCGGACACGCCCAAGACCCTCGTCTCGCCCAAGGCGACCCAGCGCGGAAAGGACGGCGGCGACAACAAGGCCGGGAACACGGGCGACGACCAGGCCGACGACCAGGGTGACGCGGCCGCCGATCAGACCCCGGCGGGGAACATCCCCTCGGCCGCGGGCGCCGGTCAGGCCGACGCCCAGGGGTCGCAGGGCTCCACGGGCTCCCAGTCGGCCACGGGCGACCTCGCCGACACCGGCGCCGAGATGTGGCCGGCCGCCCTCGGCGGTGTCCTCGCCCTCTCCGGTGTCGTCCTGCTCCGCCGAGTGCGCCGCGGCGCGATCCGCTGACGCGGCGCCGCTGACACCGCCGTCCGCCCCTCCGCCGTCACCGGGACCCGGTCACGGCGGAGGGGCGGGGTCACGGCCACCGGAACCCCCGGCGCGGCGGTGGTCACGAAAGCTCATCGATCTTCCTCGGGCGACCGGAATCGGCTGTCGCGCCATCTGGTTTCAGCCGTACACTGACAATTCGTAGGCATGCGGGTGAAGTTGACGGGGGGATCCGACATGTCCGGAGACCAGTACGGTCCATACGGAACGAGAGACCAGGACGGCTGGAGCCACAGCTACGTCGTCCCGCCGATGCCGTCCGCTCCGCCGCCCGGCCCGGCGGACCCCTGGCGCGCCGTCGGCGTGGGCCTGCTCAACCTCAGCGGTCTCGGCCTCGGTTACGCCCTCGTCCGCCGCCCCCTGCTGACGCTGCTGTGCTGGGTGGCCACCGGCATCCTGCTCTTCACGGTGTTGCCCGCCGACCCCGACGGCGTGTCCGGCACGACCCTCGTCGTCTACGGCCTGTTCCTCGTCCTCACCGCCGTCCACGGCGCCATGGTCGGCCTGCGCAACCGCCTGGTGTGGCCCGCGCGGTCGCCGCTCGCGATCGCGCTCGGCGTCCTGCTCCTCGGCGTCCCCGTCGCCGGCTCGCTGCTGTACGAGAGCGCGCGGGACGAGGCCACCGAGCAGATGCTCCTGGACCGCCTCGACACCGCCGACGACCTCGTGCGCAAGGCGTCCGGCGAGTCCTTCAGCACCACCCAGTCCGAGTACCGCAGGGCCCTGAGCGCCTACGACGACCTCAGCACCGACCACCCCGGCTCCCGGGCGGCCGAGAAGGTCCCGGACCGGCTGAAGACGTTCTACACGACGGTCGGCGCGCCCTACGAGGAGCAGGAGTACTGCGACGCGATCGCCCCGCTCGAGTACCTGCGCACGGTCCCGCAGACGGTGGGCAAGAAGGACCTCGGCTCCCTGACCACCTGGCCCGACGACCGGCTCGCGACGTCGCTGTACGAGTGCGCCTCCGGCACCCTCGCGAGCGGCGCCGGCGACTGGACCGACCACTTCCGCGACCTGCTGAACGAGTTCCCCGACTCGGAGCAGGCGGCGAAGGTCGAGCCCGAGGTCAAGACGGCCGTCGACAAGGCGATCAAGGCCGTGGGCGGCGACGACCCGTGCACCGCCGTGCAGCAGCTGGAGTCCCTCAGCCTCCAGGTCAAGGGCCTGCCCGGTGAGATGGCGGGCGTCGACAAGGCCCTCGCCGACCACGCCGCCCGCGCCGACCGGTCCGCGTCCACCGGTGTCTACGCCTGCGGTGTGTCCCAGTACGAGGACGGCGAGTTCGCCGACGCGGTGACCTCGATGAACGACTTCGTCAAGGCCAACAAGAAGCACAAGAACGCACCCCGCGCGAAGAAGATCGCGATAGCGGCCGAGATCGCGCAGGAGGTGCCGGCGGCGGGCAAGAAGCTGCCCACGACCCGCACCGGCGGCAGCATCACCGTCACCGTCAAGAACGACAGCCCCGACGAGATCCAGGTCATGTACACCGGCCCGGTGACCGGCACCTTCACCCTCAAGGGCTGCGGTGGCTGCACCAGCTACGACTGGAGCCGCACCCTCGACCGCAACTTCAAACCGTGCAGCGGCGGCAAGAACTACCCGCAGCGCACGATCACCCTCCCGGTCGGCACCACGTACTTCCTGCACAAGCCGAAGGGCGGCACGTCCTCCAGCCCCGCCTCGGACACCGCCAAGCTGCAGTCGGGCTACATCTACACCGAGTGCGCCTACGTGACCACGGGTCTCGGCATCAACTCGTGAGACGACGCGGGCGGTCGGGCGGCAGACCGGACGGCCGGCGGGGGCGGACTCAGCCGCCCCTGCGGCCCTCCACCCAGGAGGCCACGTCGTCGAGGTCCTTGGCGACGGCCCTGCGCACCGCACGGGCACCGACCCCGCCCAGCACCTTGGCCAGCAGACCGGCCACGGCACCGGTGGGCACCGCCGTGAACGTCATCCGGACGGTCGTCGCCGCGGGGCCGTCGCCCCGCAGCTCCCACTCGGAGACGTAGTGGGAGCCATGGGAGGCGGCCTCCACCACGAAGCGCTCCGGGGGTTCGCTGACGGTCACGTCCATCTCCTCGGTGGCGTCCCTGCCGAACATGCGGCGGGTCTCCCGCCACCGCGTGCCCACCCCGAACACCCCGCCGGTGAGGACCTCCACCCTGACGACCCCGCTCAGCATCCGCTCCATGCCGGCGAGGTCCGTCAGGGCCTCCCACACCCGCCCCTGCGACGCGGCCACCCGCCGCTCCACGACGACACTCCCGCTGGTCATGACCCCATGAAAACACCGGGCCCCGACAACCGCCCCAGGACGACGGCCGGCGCCCCCGTCCGGAGCACCCCCCTGCCCCCGAACTGAGGAGAAGCCGATGACCGAACGTCCCGAGGGTGCCCCGGCCGGCCCCCAGCCGCAGGACCAGCCGTCCGCGACCCCGTCCGGAGCGTCCGGCCCGCCCGGACAGCCCGGTCCGGAGCACCACGCGCAGCCCCAGCAGCCCGCACCGCACCAGACGCCCACGCAGACCCAGCTCCCGTCGGCGCCGAGCGCCTACCCGTACCCCCACCCCCAGTCGCCCGCCGGCTTCGGCCCTCCCGCCGCCTCCCCGCCCCCGCAGCAGAACCCCTACGGACAGCCGCAGCCCGCCGGCTACCCGCCCGCCGGCTACCCGATGGCCCCGCCGGCCCCCGGCTCGGGCGGCGCCGGGCGCGCCGTCCTCTGGGCGGTCCTGGGCGCGGTGGTCGCCTCCGCCGCATGGGCGGGAGGCGTCTTCCTCCTCGGCCGCGACGACGAGGCGGACCTGCGCGGCTACGAGGTCAAGTCGGAGCTGTGCCGGGAGGTGGACTACTCCTCGTTCAAGGACGAGTACCCGGAGGAGGACTCGAGCCCCGTGAACCAGTCCCTGGAGCACGAGGCCCTCGACCAGAGCTATTGCAGCCTCTCCCTGAAGAAGTCCTCCGCCTCCACCCTCTCCGACGCGTACTTCTCCGTGGAGCTGGAGCTGCACAAGAAGAGCGACCCGGGTCCCGAGTTCACCGCCCGGTGGGCCGAGTACGACCAGCGGTACAAGGACTACGAGGTGGAGAGGGTCAGCGGCTTCGGCGACGAGGCGTACCTGGTCACCGAGGACACCACCTCCGGCGACGACAGCAGCGGCAGCCGCTCGGCCACGCTCGCGGTGCGCGACGGGTGGGTGACGTACGAGATGAGCTGGAGCGCGTACGCGTCGTCCTACGACGACGACGTCACCCTGCCGGAGGTGGAGGAGGTCGCCGACTGGCTCAAGACCGACACCACCGCGACGTTGGAGAACCTCAGGGAGATCGACGGGGTGTAGCCCGGGAACGGCGGAACGCGGCGGAGGCGGGGGCGCGAACGCCCCCGCCTCCTTTCCCTCTCACCCTCACCCGGATCAGTCACCGGCGGACTTGGCGTACTCCTTGGCCATCTGCCCGGCGAAGTCGTAGACCACGCACTGCTCGTCGCCCACGACCCAGGCGTCATGGCCCGGCGGACAGACGAAGACGTCGCCCGGTCCCACTTCGCTCTCGCCGCCGTCGTTGTCCATGCGGATGTGCATGCGCCCCTGGGCGATGTAGCCGTTGTGGTGGACCTCGCAGCTGTCCGTGCCCGCGATCGGCGCGATCGACTCCGACCAGCGCCATCCCGGTTCGAAGACACCCACGGCGAAGTCGAGCCCCGTGAGGTGGACGGCTTCGAGGTGCCCCCGCGGGAAGTCCCGGCGTTCATCCGGCTTCTCGACCGTCTTGATCTCCAGCATGGCGGCTCCTTCCGTTCCGTCCCACCTCCCCATCGTCCGCCCGTCAAGCCGGGCCCGCCATCCGGGGGAACGGTGGTGCAGGAGATGCCCGGGTGATGGGAGGGCCGTCTAATGAGGGTCGGAGATCGTCGCAGGGAGAGAGATGCGCGCACGGCGTTCGCACCGCAGGGGCGGGGCCACGGGCAGGGCGACCGGTCTGCGGAGGCTCGGTGAGTGGTGCGCCCGGCACTTCGTGATCGTCATCGTCGCCTGGCTGGTGCTGCTGGCCGCACTCCAGGTCGTCAACCGCTCGTTCGGCGGCGACTACTCGGACAACTTCTCCCTCTCCGGCGTGCAGTCCCAGAAGGGCTTGGACGTATTGAAGGAGCACGATCCCGAGGCCGGCGGGTACAGCAGCCAGATCGTCGTCCACGACAAGGACAAGGCGCTGACCCAGCTCGGCTCCCAGATGTCCGACACGGTCGACGACCTGCAGAAACTGCCCCATGTGCTGTCGGTCCAGAACCCGCTCACCACGGCCTCCTCCCAGTCGTCCGACCAGTCGAGCCAGTCGAGTCAGTCGGACCAGTCGAAGCAGCCGAACGTCGGTCCGCTGTCCTCCGACCAGAAGACCGCGTACATCACCATCCGCTTCGACGTACAGCCGTCGACGCTCCAGGACAGCTACCTCCACGGTGTGGACGACTCCGTGCAGCCGCTGCGGTCGGCCGGCGCGGAGGTCGAGTACGGCGGTCCGCTCGGCGAACTGGCCCGGCCGGCCGCCGACGACCGGGTGAGCGAACTCATCGGCTTCGCGGTGGCGATCGTCGTCCTGCTGATCGGTTTCGGCAGTGTCATCGCGGCCGGTCTGCCCCTGGTGACCGCCCTGCTCAGCGTGATCGGCGGCCTTGCCTGCCTCGGCCTGCTGGCCGCCGCCTTCACCTTCGCGACGGTCTCCCCGACCCTGGCCACCATGATCGGCATCGGCGTCGGCATCGACTACGCGCTGTTCCTCATCACCCGCCACCGGCAGGCCCTGATGGACGGCGCCGACCCGGTGCGTGCCGCCGGCCGTGCCGCCGCGACCAGCGGCCACGCCGTCCTCGTCTCCGGCTGCACGGTGATCGTCGCCCTCGCCGGGCTGTACGCGTCCGGCGTGAGCTTCATCGGAAAGCTGGGGCTCGCCGCCGCGACGACCGTCGTCTCCGCGATCGCCGGCGCCCTCACCCTGCTCCCCGCACTGCTCGGCCTCATCGGCCGACGCATCGACCGCTACCACGTGCGCCGCCCCGTCGCGGAGACCGGCGTCCGGGAGGGCGAGGAGATCACCGGGACCTGGCACCGCTACGCCCAGCGCGTGGAGCGCCGCCCGTGGTGGTTCCTGTCGGCCGGTGTGGTGACCGTGGGGATCCTCGCGATCCCCGTCCTCTCCATGCAGCTCGGCCACATCGGCGACGGCGCCGACCCCACCTCCTTCACCGACCGGCGCGCCTACGACCTGATGACCGACGCCTTCGGGCCCGGCTCCAACGGTCCCCTCACCGTCGTCGTCGACCAGACGTCCGTCCCGTCCTCCGACCGGCAGTCGTTGCAGAGCACCGTGCAGAAGGACCTCGACGACGTGAAGGGCGCGTACGCGGTCACCCCGCTGACCCCCACCCAGGACGGGGACGTCCTGGTCGGCACGGTCTACTCCGAGCAGTCCCCGCAGAACGCGGACACCACGGACCTGGTGAACCGCCTCGTCGACGACACCCTGCCGGCCGCCGTCTCCGGCACCAGGGCCGAGGGGTATGTCACCGGCACCACGGCGTCCCAGGTCGACTTCCGCGACATCGTGGCGAGCCGGCTGGTCGTCATCATCGCCGTGGTCGTCGCCCTCGCCTTCCTGATCATCCTCGCCGTCTTCCGGGGCCCGCTCGTCGCGCTGAAGGCGGCGGTCCTCAACATCCTCTCCATCGGGGCCTCCTACGGCGTGGTCGTCGCCGTCTTCCAATGGGGCTGGGGCGGCCCCGCCCTGGGCGTCAACGGCAAGGTGCCCATCGAGAGCTATGTCCCGATGATGATGTTCGCCATCATCTTCGGTCTGAGCATGGACTACGAGATCTTCCTCCTGTCCCGTGTCCACGAGGTCTGGCAGCGCACCGGTGACGCCCGTGGCGCCGTCGCCCACGCCCTGGAGATCACCGCGCGCGTCATCACCTGCGCCGCCCTCATCATGGTCAGCGTGTTCGCCGCGTTCGTCGTGAGCGACAACATCGTGGTGAAGATGCTGGGTCTCGGCCTCGCCGTGAGCGTCCTGATCGACGCGACGGTCGTCCGCCTGCTGATGGTCCCCGCCGTGATGACGCTGCTCGGCCGTCACGCCTGGTGGACCCCCCGGTGGCTGGACCGCGTGCTCCCGCACATCGACGCGGAGGGGGAGACGGCCAAGCGGCCGGCCCCCGTGAAGCGGGGACCGACCGCCTGACCGATCTGTCGCAGAGTGAGGTGTCGCTCTGTCAGAAGGTCAGCTTCCAGCTGTTGATGTAACCGGTGTCGAGGCTCGCCACGTCCTGGACGCGCAGCTTCCAGGTGCCCGCGGCGGTCTCGGAGGACGCGTCCACCGTGTACGTCGCGACCACGTCGTCGGCCGAGTCCGAGGACGAGGAGTTCTTCAGCCGGTACTCCGTGCCGTCCGGGGCGACGAGGTCGATGACCAGGTCACCGCGCCAGGTGTGGACGATGTTCACGTCCACGGTGAGCGGGTTGGACGCGGCCCCCGCCCGGTTGACGTTGATCGGGGACTCGACGGTGGAGTTGTCGGGGATCTGGTAGTCGGCGGTGTTCTCGAACACCGACTGGTTCCCCTCCTCGTCCACCCGCCAGGCGAAGCTCGCCTTCCCGGTCTTGTCGGCCGCGTCCGTCACGGTGACGGTCGGCGTCCAGTTCCCGGCCGTGGTCGGGGTGCCCGAGATGCGTCCCGTGGCCGCGTCGATGGAGAGCCCGTCCGGCAGACCGGTGGCCGCGTACGACAGGGCACCGGCGTTGGTGGACGACGCCTGGACGTCCAGGGTGACCGCCTGCCCGGTCAGGCTGTACTGCGCGGCCGGCGGAACGACCGTCACCCCGTCGAGGATCCGGGACCCGACGTTGATCGCGGCCCAGGCGTTGGCGGTGTTGTTGTACGTCGGCGAGCCGAGCCCGTACAGGTCGGCGGCCGCGCGCAGGGTGTAGGTGCGCGCGGCGGCGTAGTTGGTCGCGGACACCATGTACGTGGTGAGCGCCCGGAACCAGATCTTCTCGGCGGCCTCCCGGCCTATCGGCGTCACCGGCAGCCCGTCGAAGGTCGGCGAGTCGTAGGAGACGCCGTTGACGACCTTCGCGCCGCTGCCCTCGGAGGCCAGGTAGAACCAGTGGTTGGCCGGGCCCGAGGAGTAGTGCACGTCGATGTTGCCGAGCGTGGAGGACCAGTAGTCCCGCGAGGAGCCGTCCTTGCTGGGCTTGTCCATGTAACGCAGCGGCGTGCCGTCGCCGTTGATGTTGATCTTCTCGCCGACCAGGTAGTCCCCGACGTCCTCGCTGTTGCCGGCGGCGAACTCCACGGCGGCGGCGAAGATGTCGGAGGTCGCCTCGTTCAACCCGCCCGACTCACCGCTGTAGACGAGGTTGGCGGTGACCGACGTCAGACCGTGCGTCATCTCGTGCGCGGCCACGTCGATGGAGGTGAGCGGGTTGGCGTTGCCCGACCCGTCGCCGTACGTCATGCAGAAGCAGCCGTCCTGCCAGAACGCGTTGACGTAGTTGTTGCCGTAGTGGACCCGGCTGTACGGGGCGACGCCGTCGTTGCGCAGGCCGTTGCGGCCGTGCACGTTCTTGTAGTAGTCCCAGGTCAGCGCCGCGCCGTAGTGGGCGTCCGCGCCGGCCGTCTCCAGGTTGCCGGTGGTCCCGTCGCCCCAGATGTCGTCGGAGCCGCTGAACAGGGTGCCGGTGCCGGACGAGCCGCGGTTGAGGTTGTACGTGCGGTGGTTGCCGCGGTCCGCGTCGGTCAGCGTGTACGACGACCCCGACTGGCTGGTGCCGAGCGTCACCGAGCCGCTGTAGCGGGTGTTGCCCGTGCCGGTGTGCACGGCCTCGTAGTCGAACAGCTTCTTGCCGGTCTGCGCGTCGGTGATGACGTGCAGCTCGCTCGGGGTGTCGTCGTGCTGGAACCCGCTGACGACGGTCTCGTAGGCGAGGGTCGGCCTGCCCTTGGCGGCCCAGACGACCTTGCGGACGCTGTCCGCCTCGGTCTTGGCGGAGCCCTCCTCCTTGGCCGCCTTGAGCGCCTGCTTCTCCGCCGCGGCCCTGCTGACCTCGGCGCTGAGGTCCGACACCTTCAACTGGGGCTTGTAGTTGCGGGTGACGCTCTCGATCGCGCCCGACTTCGACGCGTGGACGATGAGGTCGCCGCCGAGGACGGGCAGCCCGGCGTAGGTGCGCTCATAGCGGGTGTGCACGGTGCCGTCGGCGTCCTTGACGACGTCACGGACCCGCAGCTCCTCCTTGCCGCCCAGGTCGAGGCGGTCGGCGGTGCTGTCCGTGGCCTTCTCGGCCTTGCGGATGAGGGTCTCGCGCTGAGCGGGGGTCAGCTTCGCGGGCAGGGACCCGCGGTCGAGCTTGGCGGCCGCGGGACGGGCGGTGCCTTCGCCGCCGTCGCCACGGGCACTGGCGGGACCGCCGGGTACCGCCACCGCGAGCATCGCTGCCGCGACGACGACTGTGGCGAGGGCCGTTGTACGTCTGTGGGGGGTGGATCTCACGCGAACTCCTTTGCTGCGGCCGACGTTGGACGAACGGCCGTACGAAGGACCCGGCGCACGGATGGGGCGCCGGGTGGTGCAGGAAGAGCTGCGATGCGGGTGCGCGTGCTCCGTTGTGAGACGGAGTGGGCACAGAGTGACAGACGTGAACCGCTTATGTCAGGGGCATATCAAGTCTTTGGCCGGAAAGTGTTCGATTATCGAGTGGTCGTCGACGGGCTGACCACGGCCGACGTCCCATCGGCCCGGAAAGCGTTCGAGTGTCAGTCGTGGACCGGGGGCGGCTGCGGGCCGTCCTCCAGGGACTCCCCGTTCATGAGATGGGCGCGCAACCACTGCTCGGTGTGGTTCACATGCATCAGCGCGGCGGCGTGACTGAGCACGGCGTCACGGGTCGACAGGGCGTCGAAGATCGCCTCGTGCTCCGCGAGGGTCCGGCCCGATGCCTGGTCGTCGACGAGACCGCGCCAGATACGGGCGCGCAGCGTCCGGCCCGAGATGCCCTCCAGCAGGGTGAGCAGCGTCTCGTTGCCCGTGGCCGAGACGACGGCCCGGTGGAACGCCGCGTCGTGCGCGTTCAGCCGCTCGACGTCGTCGCGCGCCGCACGCATGGCGTCCAGGTGCCGCTTCACCTCCGCCAACTGCTCGTCGGTGATCCGGGTGGCGGCCAGGGAGGTGGCCACCGGTTCGAGGAGCCGGCGCACCTCCATCAGGTCCAGCAGCGCCGCCGAGTCGCCCTGGAGCAGCTCCACCGCGCCACCGAGACCTTCGAGCAGCAGGCTGGGCTGGAGGCTGGTCACATAGGTGCCGTCCCCCCGGCGCACCTCCAGGACACGGGCGACGGCGAGCGCCTTGACGGCCTCGCGCGCCAGGTTCCGGGAGAGGCCCAGCTGGGCCGCCAGCTCCGGTTCCGGCGGCAGCTTCGAGCCGGGCGGCAGCGCACCCGTCCGAATCAGATCACGGATCTGCTCAATCGCCTTGTCCGTCAGAGACAACGCCCACCCCTTCCGTCGCCGGAGTGTGCTCCGCGCTGTTCGGCGTGGGAACGTCCGGTCTGATCAGTCCCCGGGTGCGGAGGTCCTCCCAGAGACCGTCGGGCACGCCCCGACGGTAGAGGTCCACGTTGCGCCTGACCTGCTCCTCGTCCCTCATTCCCAGGGTGACGTTGATGATACTGGGATGGCTGAAGGGGAAGGCGATCGCGGCGGCGGGCAGCGTCGTACCGTGACGCTCGCAGACCTCGGCGATCTCCCGGGCCCGGTCGACCAGCTCCGGCGGGGCGTCGGCGTAGTCGTACTTCATGCCGGGGGCCGGGCGGTCCTCGGAGAGCAGTCCCGAGTTGAACACACCGACGGCGACCACGCTCTTGCCCAGCTCCCGCGCGGCGGGCAGCACGTCGTCCAGCGCTGACTGGTCGAGGAGGGTGTAGCGCCCGGCGAGCATGACGACGTCGGCGGCGGTCTCGCGCAGGAAGCGGGCGAGCATCGCCGACTGGTTCATACCGGCGCCGATCGCGCCGATGACTCCCTGGTCGCGCAGGTCGGCGAGGGCGGGCATGGCCTCGTCGGCGGCCTGCCGCCAGTGGTCGTCGGGGTCGTGCAGATAGACGATGTCGAGCCGGTCGAGACCGGTGCGCGCCAGGGTGTCCTCGAGGGAGCGGAGCACGCCGTCGCGGCTGAAGTCCCACTGCCGGCGCAGATCGTCCCGGACGACGAACCCCTCGCTGTCGACGCCCCGGGGCCGCTCGTTGGGCACGAGCAGCCGGCCCACCTTGGAGGAGACGACGTACCGCTCGCGGGGAAGGTGCCGCAGGGCGGCCCCCAGCCGCCGTTCGGACAGACCGAGCCCGTAGTGGGGCGCGGTGTCGAAGTAGCGGATGCCGCCGGCGAGGGCCGCCGCGACGGCGGCATCGGCGTCCTGGACCGGTGTGACCCGGTAGAGATTGCCGATGACGGAGGCACCGAAGCCCAGCTCGGTGACCTCGACGGAGGTGGGGGCGATCGTCCGGTCGCGCACGACGTGCTCCTGGGCGGTGAAGAGTGAATACGGGCGGTGAAGGGGAGCAGGGCGTTCGGGTCAGCGCCGGACGGCGGCGGAGCCACCGGCCATGAGCGCTTCGACCTCCGCGAGCGAGGCCATGGACACATCGCCCGGCGTGGTCATGACGAGCGCCCCGTGCGCCGTGCCGTAGGCGAGGGCGCGCTCCAGACGGACGGCGGTGAGCGGGCCGCCGAACGGTTCCGCACCGGTCACGCCGGAACGGCCGGCGAGCCGCTCGGCGGGCGGGGGCGGGGACAGCAGTCCGTGGATCAGACCGGCGGCGAAGGCGTCGCCGGAGCCGATGCGGTCCAGCACCTGCAGCCCGGGCAGGTCGGGGCCGGCCACGAAGCCGGTCGACGGCGACCAGGCAGCCGAGGACCAGTCGTTCACGCCCGCCGACGGTACCGCGCGCAGGGTCGTGGCCAGGACCCGCGCCGACGGCAGCAGTCCGGCCACCTCGGCGAGCGCGTCGGCCACCTCGTCCCGGCGGACCCGCACCGCTCCCGGGTACGGCCCGGCCAGACCGAGGGCCCCCACCACCACGTCGGCGTGCCGGGCGAGCCGCAGATCGACCTCGCGGGCCCGCCCGGCGCCGCCGCGGTCCGCCCAGAGGCTGGGCCGGTAGTTGGGGTCGTAGGAGACGGTGACCCCATGGCGGCGGGCGGCGGCCATGGCCTCGTCGGCGACATCGGCGGTGGTGTCGGACAGGCCCGCGAAGATGCCGCCCGTGTGGAACCACCGGGGACCGGAGGCGAACAGCGCGTCCCAGTCGATGTCGCCCGCGCGCAGCCGGGACACGGCCGTGTGCGCGCGGTCGCTGACGCCGAGGGCGCCCCGGATGCCGAAGCCGCGCTCGACGAAGTTCAGCCCGTTGCGGGCGGCGCGTCCGATGCCGTCGTCGGCCGCCCAGCGGATGAGCGAGGTGTCGACGCCGCCCTGGAGGATCAGATCCTCCACGAGCCGGCCCACCGCGTTGTCGGCGAGGGCGGTGACGACGGCCGTCCGCAGTCCGAAACAGCGGCGCAGCCCCCGTACGACGTTGTACTCTCCGCCACCCTCCCACACCTGGAAGGTGCGGGCGGTGCGGATGCGCCCCTCGCCCGGGTCCAGGCGCAGCATCACCTCGCCCAGGGCCACCACGTCGATCACGGGGCACCCCGTTCCACGGCCTCGGCGGTCAGCCGGCGTATTCCGTCGAAGTCGCGGCGCTCCAGCTGATCGGGGGTGGCCATCCAGCTGCCGCCGACGGCGAGGACCGCGGGGTGTGCCAGGTAGCCGGTCAGCCGGTCGAGGCCGATGCCGCCGGTCGGCACAAAGCGCGCCCCGGGGAACGGGGCGGCCAGCGCACGCAGCAGCGCGCTCCCGCCGAGCGGCTCGGCCGGGAACAGCTTGACGGTGTCGAGGCCCGCCTTCAGGGCGCGCATCAGTTCCGTCGCCGTGGCGATGCCCGGTACGACGGGCACTCCCAGCGCGCGGCAGCGCCCGACGACCTCCTCGTCGAGCCCGGGGGACACCACGAAACGCGCCCCGGCCAGCACCGCCCGCTCCGCCTGCTCGGCGGTGAGCACCGTCCCCGCGCCGACGACCAGACCGCCGTGGGCCGCCATCGTCCTCAGGACCTCTTCGGCGTCCGGCGTACGGAAGGTGACCTCGGCGCACCGGGCGCCGCCCGCGGTGAGCGCGTCGGCCAGGGGGCCGGCGGTGGCGGGGTCGGGCACGGTCAGCACCGGCAGGATCCGGCAGCCGTCGAGCACGGTCGCCGGGTCGTGACCGTTCATCGACCCAGCCATCCGCCGTCAACGGGCAGGATCGTGCCGTGCACATAGGCGGCGGCGTCCGACGCCAGGAACACCGTGGCGCCCGCGAGGTCGTCGGCGTCGCCCCACCGCCCCGCCGGGATGCGGTCCAGGATCGCCCTGCTGCGTGCCGGGTCGTCGCGCAGGGCCTGGGTGTTGTCGGTGGCGATGTAGCCCGGCGCGATGGCGTTGACGTTGACGCCGTGCGGCGCCCACTCGTTGGCGAGTGCCTTGGTGAGCCCGGCGATGCCGTGCTTGGCGGCGGTGTAGCCGGGGACGGTGATGCCGCCCTGGAAGCTGAGCAGCGACGCCGTGAAGACGATCTTGCCCCGGCCGCGGGCCACCATCGCCGCTCCCACCGCCCGGGTCAGCGCGAACTGGGCGCTCAGATTGATCTGGAGCACCGACTCCCAGTCGTCGTCGGGGTGTTCGGCGGCCGGGGCCCGGCGGATGGTGCCCGCGTTGTTGATCAGGATGTCCACGGGCCGCTCCCGCCCCGCGAGTTCCGCCCCCAGGGCGCGGACGGCCTCGGGGTCGGCGAAGTCGGTGCGGATCGCCTCGAACGTACGGCCCGCGGCGGTCACGTCCTTCTCCACCGCGCTTCCGGACTCCTCCAGTGAGGCGCTCACACCGACGACGTCCGCGCCGGCCTCGGCGAGGGCGCGTGCCATGGCCCGGCCGATGCCCCGGCGGGCGCCGGTGACGACGGCGAGTCGGCCGGTGAGGTCGAAGGGGTTCATGCGGTGGCTCCGTGGGTGGTGTCGGTGCAGTCGAGGAGGATCTTCATCACGTCGGCGCCGTTCTCCAGTGCGGCGAAGGCGGTGGGCGCCTGGGTGAGGGGGACGATCCTGCTGATCAGGTGGTGGGCGGGGACGGTGCCGTCGGCGACGAGGGTGACGGCCTTCTCGAAGTCGGAGCGGTGGTACAGGCGGGCGCCGACGAGGGTGAGCTCGCGCCAGAAGAAACGGTGCAGGTTCACCTCGCGGGGGCGGGGGTGGATGGCGACCAGGCAGAGCCGTCCGCGTGCGCCCAGGACGTCGACGGCGGTGTCCATGCCGCCCGCGGCGCCGGAGACCTCGAAGGCGACGTCGGCGCCCGCGCCCGCGGTCCAGCTGTCGGTCAGGGCGGCGATGTCGTCGGTGGCCGGGTCCCAGACGGCCAGCCCACACTGCTCGGCCAGGGTACGGCGGTGGGCGTTCAGCTCGATCACCCGTACGTCGGCGCCCGCAGCCCGGGCGACCAGGGCGATCAGCATGCCGACGGGGCCGCCGCCGACCACGACGACGTTCTCGCCTTCGGAGACCTCGGCCCGGCCGACGTCGTGGACGGCGACGGCGGTGGGTTCGACGAGTGCGGCCCGGTCGAGGGGGAGGGTGGGGGGCAGGCGGACGAGGGTGGTGGCGGGTACGGTCCAGCGCTGTTGCATCGCGCCGGGGGAGTCGATGCCGATGAAGTCCAGATGCCGGCAGATGTGCTGGTGACCGGCTCGGCAGGCGGGGCAGGTGTCGTCCCAGCGCAGGGGCATCACGGTGACCGCGTCGCCCGGCGCCCAGCCCTCCACGCCCGGGCCGACGCGCAGGATCCGGCCGGACATCTCATGGCCCAGGACGGCGGGTGCGGCGACGCGGGTGTCCATGTCGCCGTGGAAGATGTGCAGATCGGTGCCGCAGATCCCGACGAAGGCGGGGGCCAGCTCCACCTCGCCGGGTCCCGGCGGGACACTCGGTGCGGGGGCGGTGTCCAGGGTGCGGGCGGCCGTGTAACGGACGGCGATGGTCATGGTGTTCCCGAAGTTTCTACGGCGCGGACGCCGATGGTGAGCAGCAGGTTGGCGTAGGTGCGGACATCGGCGGTGACGACGGCGAGGGCCAGGTCGGGGGAGCGGGCGGCGTCGTAGAACGCGAACCGGTCGAGTGCCTCCACCGGGGCCGGTGCCAGACGGGCCCGGTACTCGGCGACGGCCGGCGGTTCCGGTTCGCCGTCGGGCGGCACCATCACCTGGGCCGACTCCACCGGCAGCGCGGTGAGCAGGACGTCGAGGACGGTGGTGACGTCCAGCAGACCGGGGGCCAGGTTGAGATGGACGGTCCTGGCGCGGTCGCCGGTGGCGGTGCTCGCCGGGTAGTGGCCGTCGGCGAGCAGGACGCGGGCGCCGTGACCGGCGCCGGCCAGCGCTTCGAGGATGCCGGGGTGCAGCAGCTCGGTCAGGAGCACGGTGTTCCCTCCCTTCTGTCGAGGGTCGGCGGTGGGGTGGGCGTCGGCGGGGGAGGGGCGTCAGGCACGGGCCGTCCAGACCGGGCCGTCGGGGTAGGCGTACTCCTTCAGCGAGGCGGGGTGCATCTGTGCGCTCAGCCCGGGAAGGTCCGGCGCGAGATAGTGACCGCCCTCGATGCGGACCGGGTCGACGAAGTGCTCGTGCAGATGGTCGACGTACTCGATGACGCGGTCCTCGGTCGTGCCGGAGACGGCGACGTAGTCGAACATCGACAGGTGCTGGACCATCTCGC
The DNA here is from genome assembly GCF_055573455.1 of Streptomyces sp. NPDC030183. NCBI lineage: Bacteria > Bacillati > Actinomycetota > Actinomycetes > Kitasatosporales > Streptomycetaceae > Streptomyces > Streptomyces sp. NPDC030183. The sequence continues at coordinate 164,546 of NZ_JBVIBK010000018.1, read as the reverse complement.
ACAGGCCCACCCCGCCCGCGTGGGGGCAGACCGGCACGCCGAACTTGGCGGCGAGCAGCAGGATCGCGATGTTCTCGTTGACGCCGCCGACGCGGGCGGAGTCGATCTGCACGATGTCGACGGCCTCCGCCTGCAACAGCTGCTTGAAGACGACCCGGTTGGCGATGTGCTCGCCGGTGGCGACCTTGATGGGGCCGACCGCCCTGCGGACGGCGGCGTGGCCGAGGATGTCGTCGGGGGAGGTGGGTTCCTCGATCCAGTACGGCTGGTAGGGCGCCAGGGCGCGCATCCAGTCGATCGCCTCCTGGACGTCCCAGCGCTGGTTGGCGTCCACCGCGACACGGATGCCGTCGCCGACCGTCTCACGGGCGGTGCGCATGCGCCGTACGTCGTCCGCCAGGTCCGCGCCGACCTTCAGCTTGATCTGGGTGAAGCCGTCGGCGACCGCCTCGCGCGCCAGACGGGCCAGCTTCTCGTCGGAGTAGCCGAGCCATCCGGGGGTGGTGGTGTAAGCGGGGTAGCCGCGCTCCAGCAGGCCGGCGATCCGCTCCTGGCGGCCCGGCTCGGCGCGGCGCAGGATCTCCAGGGCCTCGGCGGGGGTGAGCGCGTCGGACAGCCAGCGGAAGTCGACCTGGGCGACCAGCTCCTCCGGTGACATCTCGGCGAGGAAGCGCCACACGGGTTTCCCGGCCCGCTTGGCGGCGAGGTCCCAGGCGGCGTTGACGACGGCTCCGGTGGCCATGTGGATGGCGCCCTTCTCCGGGCCCAGCCACCGCAGTTGGGGATCGTGGACGAGGGTGCGGGCGAAGGCTCCGAGATCGCCGCAGACCTCCTCGACGGACAGGCCCACCACATGGGGTGCGAGTGCCGCGATGGCGGCGGCCTGCACGTCGTTGCCCCGGCCGGTGGTGAAGGCCAGGGCGTGGCCTTCCAGGCCGTCACCGGCGTCGGTGCGCAGGACGACGTAGGCCGCGGAGTAGTCGGGCTCGGGGTTCATGGCGTCCGAGCCGTCGAGGTGTTCGGAGGTGGGGAACCGCACGTCCAGGACGTCCAGCGCGGTGATGCGGGCGGATGAGGGCACGGGGGAGGACATGACGGCAACTCCTGTGAGGGGCAAGGGACTTGCTTCCCTTGCGACGAGACGGAACACGACTGGGTCGGGCGGCCGGCGACGGCCGCCGGGTTCACTCCTGGACCTTGCCGCCGGTGATGCGGGAGATGGCGAGGGCGACCAGGATGATCAGGCCGTTCAGGGCGCCGATCCACTGGGCGGGCACGCCGGCCAGGGTGAGCACGTTCTGGATCATGAAGAGCAGGAGGATGCCGCTGAACGCGCCGAACATGGTGCCCTTGCCGCCGTTGAGGCTGATGCCGCCGATGACGGCGGCGGCGAAGACGGTGAAGATATAGCCGTTGCCCTGCGCGGACGCGACGGAGGCGAGGCGCCCGGAGAGCATCAGCCCGGCGAGCGCGGCGAGCAGACTGCCGGTGACGATGACGATCCACAGCACCCGGTCGGTGCGGATGCCCGCCGCCTTGGCCGCGTCGACGTTCCCGCCGATGGCGTACAGCGACCGGCCGAAGCCGGTCCAGCCGAGTACGACGATCGCGACGGCGAACAGCACCAGACAGATCCAGATCGACGCGGGGACACCGAACCATTCGGCGGTGCCGAGGTAGAGCATCGACTCGGGCAGCTGGAAGAAGGTCTGGCCGCCGGAGATGCCGGTGAGGATGCCGCGCAGCACGATCAGCATGCCCAGGGTGACGATGAAGCCGTTCAGCCCGAACCGGATGATCAGCAGGGCGTTGACCACGCCGATGAGGGCGCCGACGGCGAGGGTGACGGGCACGGCCCAGGCGCCGGGGAGCAGTCCGAGCCCGTGGCCGGCGCCGGTGGGCACCACCAGCCAGGCCGCGACACCGGGCGCGAGACCCATGGTGGACTCCAGCGACAGGTCCATCTTCTTGACGATCAGGATCATCGTCTGGGCGAGGACCAGCAGCGCCATCTCGGACATCGTCTGGAGGACGTTGACGAGGTTGTCGGCCTGGAGGAAGACGGGGTTGACGATCTGTCCGACGATCGCGATGACCACGATGGCCGGGACCAGCGCGAGATCGCGCATCCTGGCCAGGGGGATCCGGCCGCCGAGCAGGGCGGTACGCCTGGCCCGTGGCGTGGTCGCGGCGGACTCCGCGAGGACGGTCTCCGGCAGCACGTCAGGCATGCAGGTCCACTCCTTCCATCGCGGCCACGAGTTCGTGGTCGTGCCAGCCGCGGGCGATCTCTGAGGTCACTCGGCCCTGGAACATCACCAGGACCCGGTCGCACATGCGCAGGTCGTCGAGTTCGTCGGAGGCGATGAGCACTCCGGTGCCGGTCTGTGCGGTCTCCTCGACCTTGCCGAGGAGGAACTCCTTGGAGCGCACGTCCACGCCCGCGGTCGGATTGATCAGCACCAGCAGCCGGGGATCGTCGGCGAGGGCGCGCGCCATGACGACCTTCTGCTGGTTGCCCCCGGACAGGGCGGAGACGGGCAGTTCGGGGCCCGGCGTCTTGATCGCCAGCTTCTCGATCATGGCCTCGGCGAGCCGGTCGCGTCGCACACGGCTCAGGAACCCGCCCCGGCCCAGCCGCTCGGGCACCGACAGGGTGGCGTTGTCGGCGACCGACATGTCCGGCACGAGACCCTGGTGGTGCCGGTCCTGGGGGACGAACCCGGCGCCGGCCGCGAGCGCCGCGGGCACACTGCCCGGCCGGGGCCGGCTCCCGGCGATCTCCACCTCACCCGCCCGCGCCGCCCGCAGCCCCACCACCGTCTCGGCGACCTCCGTACGCCCGCTGCCCGCGGCGCCCGCCAGCCCCACGATCTCGCCGGCCCCGACCCTGAGGGTGACGTCGTCGTAGCCGTCGCCCCGCAGGGCGCGGAGGCTCAGCGCGGCCGGGGCGGGGGCGTCGAGGGTGCCGGCCCGTTCCGCGCGCCGGTCGGTCGCCGCCTCGCCGGTCATGGCGGCGACGAGGTCGCCCCGGGCGAGGTCGGCGACGGGCGCCGTCACGATGTGCCGGGCGTCGCGGAACACGGTCACCATGTCGCAGATCTCGTAGATCTCCTGGAGGTGGTGGCTGATGAAGAGGAAGGTGACGCCCTGGCGTTGCAGGTCCCTGATCCGGCCGAAGAGACGGTTGATGGCCGCCCCGTCGAGCTGGGCGGTCGGCTCGTCGAGGACGATGAACCGCGCCCCGAAGGACAGCGCCCGGGCGATCTCCACGAACTGCCGCTGCTCCACGCTCAGTTCCCCGGCCGGGGTCTGCGGGTCGACGTCCACCGACCAGGTCGACAGCAGCTCCTGCGCCCGGCGACGGGTCGCCTGCCAGCTGATGAGCCGGCCGCGGGCCCGGTCGTGCCGGTTCAGGAAGAGGTTCTCGGCGACCGTCAGGGTGGGGATGATGGTCGACTTCTGGTAGACGCAGGCCACCTCGCGCCGCCAGGCGTCCCGGTCACTGAGCCGGGGGGCGGGCCGGCCGCCGAAGGTCACCGTTCCTTCGTCGGGGGCCTGAAGACCCGTGAGGACCGACACCAGGGTCGACTTGCCGGCTCCGTTGCGGCCGACGAGGGCGTGGGTCTCGCCGGGCCTGATGGTGATCCCGGCGCCGTCGAGGGCCACGGTGGGGCCGAATCGTTTGACTATGCCCGCCGCTTCGACGACGGGCGGGCCCTGCTGGGTCCGTCCGTCGTCCGCCGGGGCGGGCGCGGGGCTGACTGTCCGTTCCCCGTCGCTCATCACAACCGCCTTGTGTCGGTTAGCCGTTGGTGACTGGCAGGGCAGGTCAGCCGAGGTTGTTGCCCCACAGGGACGTGTCGTCGCTCTTGACGCTGGGCACGCCGCCGTAGGTGCCGCCGTCGGCGGTGACGAGCGGTGCGGAGAGCTGGTCCTCCAGCAGACCGTCACGGACCTGGATGATGGTGCTGTCGTGGTCGGTCCTGCCGGGCTTGAACGTCTTCCCGTCGATCGCCGCCTTGAGGTAGAACAGGGCGTACTTGGCGTAGAGGTCGGCCGGCTGGGAGACCGTGGCGTCGATCTTCCCGGCGGCGATGGACTTCAGCTCCTCGGGAATGCCGTCGTTGGACACGACGAACACGTGCTTCTTGTCCTTCGGGTCGACCAGCAGGCCCTTCTGCTTGAGGAGCTGGAGGGTGCCGGACAGGGCGAAGCTGGACTGCATGTAGACACCCTTGATGTCGGGGTGCTGGGTCAGCCGGGTCTGCAGCTTCTGCGCGGCGACCGCGCCGTCCCAGTTGGTGGCCTCGCCGAACACCTTGATGTCCGGGTAGTTCTTCTTCATGCAGTCGTTGAACGCCTCGGTGCGGTCACGTCCGTTGATGGAGGAGAGGTCGCCCTGGAGCATGACGACCTTGCCCTTGCCGCCCAGCTTCGTGCCCAGGTACTGGCAGGCCTTCTCGCCGTAGGCGCGGTTGTCGGCCCGCACCACCATGAACACCTTGCCGCTGTCGGGGCGGGTGTCGACCGTGACGACGGGAATCTTCTTCGCCTCCAGTTGCGCCAGCGTCGGCGCGATGGCGGCGGTGTCCTGGGGGGCCATCGCGAGACCCTTGACGCCCTGGCTGATGAAGGTCTGCGCGTTGGCGGTGAGCTTGGCGACGTCGTTCTGCGAGTTGGTGGTCTTCAGGTCCAGGCCCAGCTCCTTGGCGTACTCCGGCGTGTACTTGATGTACGAGTTCCAGAAGTCGGTGTCGGAGCGCGGGTAGTCGACGCCGACGAGCGGCTTGTCGCCCGACGACGCGGTGGTGGAGCCGCTGCCGCAGGCGCTGAGCAGCGCCAGGGCGGACAGGGCGGAGACGGTCGAACAGAGGACGGTTCTGAGTCTCATGGGGCTTCCCTCGCGCTGGTCCCGGAGTGGAGAGTAGAGATGGGATGTCTTTATAGGCGCGTCATGAGTCTGCTGTCTAGTCCTCGGCGCAACTCGGCGCAAAGTGCCAGCTAGGCGGTGCGTGTGGGTGAGAGGAGGGGGTTGCGGGCCCTAGATCCATCCCATCAATCCGGTGGCGGAGGGCCGCCGTCAGGAGATGGGATGGGGGCACGTCGAGAAGGGCCGGCGGACGCCCCCGCGCCGCCGCGGGCGGAGGGGCCGTCCCCTTCTCGGTGAACGCCACGACGAGCAGGCCCCCGGCGGAGCGGGCCGGGGGCCTGTCATGAGGATGTCGAGATCAGCGGGTCGTCCCGGTGTCCGCGAGGCCCCGGGGCGCGTCCGGCCTCGACGCGGTCAGCGGTCCGTGGCGACCCGCTGCGCGGTGGGCGTGCCGCCCATCGTGGTCAGCGTCGACCGGTACGCCTGCTTCTTGTTGCCGCCACGGTCGAACAGCAGCGGGTTCTCCCCGCTGCGCCAGGAGTCGCTGTCACGGATGCCCCACACCGTGATGCCGGTGCAGCGCGCCACGTTCAGACACGCCCTGACCGTGTTGGCGTACGCGTTCGGCGGGGCCTGCGCGATGTCCAGCTCGGTGATCTGCACGTCCACTCCGAGAGCGGCGAAGTTCGACAGCGTCGTCTGGAAGCTGCCGGGAGGGCCGCCGGCACCGAAGTGGGACTGGAGACCCACGCAGTCGATGGGCACACCGCGCGCCTTGAAGTCACGCACCATGCGGTAGACGCCCTGCGTCTTCGCGGCGTTCCAGTCCTCGATGTTGTAGTCGTTGTAGCAGAGCTTGGCCGACGGGTCGGCGGCCCGGGCCGTGCGGAACGCCGTCTCGATGAAGCCGGTGCCCAGCACGTCACGGAAGACCGAACTGCGCATCTGACCGCTGCCGCCGTCGGCGAAGGCCTCGTTGACCACGTCCCAGGAGTGGATGCGGCCCTTGTAGCGGTTCGCCACTGTGGTGATGTGGTTGTTCATCACGCCGCGCAGCGTGTTCGCGTCCCTGATGGCCTTGACCCAGTCGGGCAGCTGGGAGTGCCACACCAGGGTGTGACCGCGGACCTTCTGGCCGCGGGAGACCGCGCGGTTCACGATCTGGTCGGCGGAGCCGAAGGTGAACTGGCCGCGGTTGCGCTCGGTCGCGTCCCACTTCATCTCGTTCTCGGGGGTGACCTGGTTGAACTCCCGGTCCAGGATGCCGGTGTACTGGCCGTCCCCGAGACGGCCGGCGGCCACGGCTGTGCCGAAGTACCGCCCGGACTGGGCGGCCTGGGCCCCCAGCGTGCTGGCCCTGGGCGCGTCCGGTGCGCGCTCGGCGCCGTTCGCGGTGCCGGGTGTCACCAGGGCGACCACGGCCGCCACGCCCAACACCGAGGCCCGGCGTCGGCCCGGTCGTTTCAACGGCTTCATCGTTTCTCCTCGTACGGTCGGGTGCGGGTGCGGGTGATGGTGATGCGGGTGCGGAGACCTCACGGTGTGGACAGCTCGAACCGTGTGACGCGGACCGCGCCGCCCAGCGCCTGTGTGGCGTGGTTGAAGAGGGCGAACCGGTAGCCCATGAAGAAGCGCCAGTCGTTGCCCATCGTGAAGGTGGGACCCAGGCGGGTGAAGGTGACACCGTCGGTGCTGTAGGAGAAGGTGGCGGGCCGGGGCGCTCCGGGACGGATGTCGGCGTTCGCCCGCAGCCAGACGCGACCCCCGGGCGCGTTCGCGCTCGCCCTCTCCACGCCCCTCCCCGTCGTGTTCCAACTGCCGTCCATGGTCAGCCCGTCCACCATCACGAGCCGGGTCACGCCGCCGTCGCGCTTGAGCCCGATCCACGCGGAGGAGTCCCGCAGCAGCGCGAGTCCGGCCCGGTCGCCGTCGCGCATCGCCGAGTGGTCGAGCAGGACGGTCGCCGTCGAGGTCGGGCCCTGGATGCGGTGCGTGAGGGTGTTGCGCGCCCAGTACAGGTCGTTGGTGACCGTCGCCGTGCGCAGGGTCAGGCCGTTGTTCACCGACCACTTGGTGTTGTCCGGGTTGTGGTTCCACTCCCACTTCGGTTTGAGGGTCGTCCCGTCGAAGGTGTCCACGCCGATCATCGGGGTGACCTGGCGGGGCGGGGCGGGCACCACCGGGGCCGGATACGAGGTGCCCCACGCGCCGTTCACCAGTTGCACCACGGGCCAGCCGTCCGAGGTCCAGGTGATGGGCGCCAGCGCCGGTACCCGGCCGCCGGGGTAGGCGTCCACGAACGCCAGGTAGTACCAGGCGCCGCTCTGCGTCCGCACCAGCCCGCCCTGGTGCGGGACGCCCCCGCCGGGGATCGGCCCGCGCAGGTCGAGGAGGACCTGGCGCATGGTGTACGGACCGAAGGGGCCGCTGGACGACTTGAGGATGTACTGGCCGTTCGCGGGGCGGGTCAGGAAGATGTAGTACTGCCCGTTGATCTTGTAGAAGCGGGCGCCCTCCAGGGTGCCGACGCTCGACGGTGTCGTGAACACCTGCTGGGTCCGCACCTGGGTGCGGCCGTCGGGCGAGAGCTGCGCCACGTTGATCGTGGTGTTCCCGTACGCCACGTACAGGGTGTCGTCGGTGTCCACGAGCAGCCCGGCGTCGTAGTACGGCGTGTTGATCGTGGTGTGCCTGGTCCACGGCCCCTCGACGGCGGTGGCCGTGTAGATGTACGTCCTGGCGAAGTCGATCTGGCCGAGCCAGTAGAAGGTCCCGTTGCTCGGCCGGTGGGCCAGCGACGACGCCCAGATCCCGCGGACGTATCCCCGGCCGCCGTTCAGGTCGTACTTGGCGCCGAAGTCGAGGCTCGGCACGGAGTGGCCGGCGATCTCCCAGTTCACCAGGTCGTAGGAGCGCAGCACGGGGGCGCCCGGCGAGTAGTGCATCGTCGACGCCGAGGCGTAGTACGTGTCGCCGACGCGGATGACGTCGATGTCGGCGAAGTCCTGCCAGACGACCGGGTTGGTGAAGTTGGCCGCCGCGCCGTCCGGTGCCTCGGCGGCGACCGAGGGGGACGGTCCGACCAGCGGGAGGAAGGCGCCCGACGCCAGACCGGCGGCCGCGGTCAGCGCTTGACGACGGCCCCAATGGTGACGAGGGCATGACATATCCATGTCGGTCTCCTTGTGCGGCCGGGCCGGTGCGGACGGTGGGGGAACCGTGTGGGCCGGGGAGCGGGGGGTGGTGCCGGGTCGATGTGCGTTCGCAATATCGAACATCAGACGACTCATCGAGCACTCTGGATGATAGGAGCGCCAAGAAACGAGTCAAGACCTCTCGCATGATTCGGATTTGATCACGAAATATTTCGCTTGATCAGCGGTTGGAATCGGCCAGGAGTGGCGGGTGGTGCGTCTGTCGTGAGCTGTTGACATGTTCAGTCGCCTCTCTATGCTCCCGGACAATCGCTCGACGGTCGGAGTTGTTCGATCGTTAACAAGGCCGAATCTTGCGTAGACAAGGGAGTCGCATTGATCACCCGGACACAGATCCTCTTACGGCCCGCCGTTGTCGCGGTCCTGCTCGTCCTGACCCTGGCCGGCACCGCCCTGGCCGGCGGCCCCGGCGGGGGCGTCGCACTCGCGGCCTCCGAACCGGCCGCCGCCCCCGCCCGCGAGGCCGCCGGGAGCCCCGGCTGCGGCAAGGCACCCGGCCTGAACAGCGGCACGCACACGATCCAGAGCAGCGGCAAGAACCGGAACTTCATCCTGCGGGTCCCGGACGGCTACGACCGCAACCGCGCCTACCGGCTGGTCTTCGGCTTCCACTGGCTGGGCGGCACCTCCAACGACGTCGCCACGGGCCGCACCGTGGAGACCGGCACCTGGGCCTACTACGGCCTCCAGCGCCTGGCGAACAACAGCACGATCTTCGTCGCGCCGCAGGGCCTCAACAACGGCTGGGCCAACTCCGGCGGCGAGGACATCACCTTCGTCGACGACATGCTCCGGCGGATCGAGGGCGCCCTGTGCGTCGAGACCACCCAGCGCTTCGCCCTGGGCTTCAGCTACGGCGGCGCCATGTCGTACTCCCTCGCGTGCTCCCGCGCGAACGTCTTCCGCGCGGTCGCCGTCCAGAGCGGCGGCGTGCTCAGCGGATGCAACGGCGGCGGTCAGCGCATCGCCTACCTCGGCGTGCACGGCCTCAGGGACAGCGTCCTGAACATCTCCGGCGGACGGGCCATGCGGGACAGGTTCGTCAGGAACAACGGCTGCGCCGCCCAGAACCCGCCCGAGCCGTCGCAGGGCAGCCTCCAGCACCGGGTCACCACCTACTCCGGATGCGCTGCCGGATACCCGGTCGCCTGGGCCGCCTTCGACGAAGGGCACATCGCCGCGCCCCAGGACGGACGCGGCGGTGACAGCGGCTCCCGGACCTGGCTGCCGGCCGAGATCTGGAAGTTCTTCACCCAGTTCGGTCGGACCACCGCGCCCTGACCCGGGCGGGCCGGCCACGGGGGACCGGCCGGCCACGACCGGCCGGCGCCGGACGCCGTACGCGCGTCCGGCGCCGGTCGCGTCACGCCCTGGTGCAGGCCGTGCCGTTCAGGCTGAACGAGCCGGGCGAGGCGAAGGCGCCGCTGTAGGTGCCCTGGAAGCCGAACGTCTGGCTGCCTCCGGGGGAGATGCTCGCGTTGTGCGCCAGACCGCTCGCCGTGACGGAGCCCGACGACGGGGACACGGACGCGCTCCAGGCGCCGGTGATCTGCTGGCCGGAGGGCAGGGTGAAGGCGAGACGCCAGCCGTCGACGGGAGCCGACCCGGTGTTGGAGACGGTGACGTTCGCCGTGAACCCGCCCTGCCACACGTTCGTGGCGTACGACACCGCGCACCCGGCGCCGCCGCCCGGGCCACCCGGACCCCCGGGTCCGCCGCCCGTCTCGACGGTGGAGGAGAACGAGTTCACGGACAGCCCCGTGCCGTTCTGCCAGGGCTCGAAACCGGCCTGGACGCTCGTCAGGTACCAGTTGTTCTGCGCCATCCCGCGGGACACGGCCTGCCGGACGAAGTCCATCACGTCGAAGCTCCAGCTGCCGATGGCCGACGGGGCGACGAAGGACAGCACGTCGTTGGTGCCGTTGCCGCCCTGCCACACCTGCCAGCTGCGCCCGCCCACGGTGGCGGTGCCGACCTGGGAGCCGATGGGCTGGATCGGGCCCACCTTGTTGAGCCAGATCATGATCTCGGTCCGGTTCACCCCGTCGGTGCGGGGCGTCGGGTCCAGCCAGATGTCGTACGAGGCGTTGTAGACGGCGTCGCCGACATACCCGTACGAGATGCTGCTCGGCGCGCTGGAGATACGGGAGAGCTGCGCGGGGAGGTTCGTCCCCGGTGAGCAGTTGGTGTAGTGGCAGCCGTTGAAGACGGAGGGGTACGACTTCGGCGCGCCGTTGGTCGGGACGGAGCCGTCGGCCCGGCTGACCCGGAAACCGGAGCCCGTGGTCGTGACGCACTGGGGCTGGCTGGTGCCCCAGCGGTTGTTCTGGACGACGTAACGGCCCTGGATGACGGCTGAGCCGAACTGGTCGCAGACCGTGGTGTCGGCCTGGGCCGGTGGTGTGGCGGCGAAGAGCGCCACGACGGTGACGAGCGCGGTGACGAGCGCGCCCAACGGACCGCGCACGAAGCGCGGAAGACATGGTGACGGTCGCATGGGGGACCTCTTTCGGAGGTACGGCCGGGAAGGTGGGGTGACGTGGGCGCTCCGCATCCCCCGTGGTGGGAGCGCTCCCAATTCCTGTTCCGCTGAGGACTGTAGGAGCGAGGCCATGCCCCTGACAACCCTGGTGCGCCGGTTGGTCGTACCACGCCGGACCGCACCGGTGGGGACGGTCGGCCGTACCTGTCACCGGGCCCGCAGCGCGTCGAGCGCGGCGAGAGCCACATGGAGTTCCGTCCGTTCCTCCCCGGACTCCAGGTCGCGGCCGAGGAGCCGCTCGATGGTGCGCAGCCGCTGGTACATGGTCTCGCGGGCGAGACCGCCCCGGCGTGCGGCCGTCGTCTTGTTGCCGGCGGCGTCGAGGTAGTGGCGCAGCGTCGTCAGCAGGTCGGAGCCGTGCTGGGCGTCGTGCTCGATGAGCCTGCCGAGCTGGCGCTCGGTGTACTCCTGGATCCGGGTGTCCTGACGGAGCGCGTACAGCAGGCGCCGCAGACCGATGTCGGACAGCTCGTGGAAGGAGCGGCCCCGGGCGAGGGGCAAGTTGGGGGGAGTGGCCTCGGCGACGCGGGCCGCCTCGCGGAAGGAGCGGGCGGCGTCGGCCAGGTCCACGACCTCGGAACCCACGCTCACCACCGGCCGGGGCTCCCCCTCGGACGTGGAGTCGCACAGCTGCTCCACGACCGGGCGCCACGGCTGCGCGGGACGCAGGGCGAGCAGGACGCCGACGCGGCCGGGAGCCAGCTCACCCACGAGCCCCGCGACACCGGACGCCTGGAGCCCCTGGAGCAGCCGCGCCTCCGACTCATGGCCCCCGCCGCCCGCCGGGAGGTCCACGAGCACCGCGACGAACCGGCTCCGGTCGGCGGAGAGGCCCAGCGCCGCACAGCGGGCCCGGGCGTCCTCCGCCGAGCGGTGGCGCCGCTCGACCAGGTCGCGCAGGGCGCTGCGGTGCGCGGTGCGCTCCCAGGGAGTGGGGTGGATGAGACGGGCCACCGTCAGGGCCATGGCGGTCCGCTCCAGCACCGTGCGGTGCTCCGGTCCGAAGGCGGGTCCGTCCGGCCCGGCCGGCAGCATGGCCACCCGGCCCCAGCGCTCCCCCTGGTACTCGACGGGAGCGGTGAGCCAGCCCTCCGGCCCCTGCACCGCCGTGCCCTCGTCCGCCGCGGTGGCCCGGGAGCGGTGTTCCCAGCCGGTGAGCGCCTCCTCGACGGTGCCACCGGACGGCTCGCAGATCAGCGCCTGGTGCACCAGGTTCTCCAGGACGACCGTGCGGCCGCTCATCTCGGCCGCCGCGCGCACCACCTCCTCCGGCCCCGCACCGCGCAGGGTGAGCGCGGTGAACGCCTCATGGACACGCTGGGTGCGCCGCATCGCGTCCGCCTGGTTGCCGAGCAGCAGGGCGTGCACGACCTGGGTGACCTCCAGGAAGTTGACGTCCTTGGCGAGGGTGACGAGCGGCAGTTCCCGGACCCGGCAGGCGTCGACCAGCGCGTCCGGCGGGCGGTGGTAGCGGCGCACCAGTTCGATGACCAGCGCCGCGGCCCCGACGTCGGCCAGCTCGTCGACGTACCGGCGCACCCCGGCCGTGTCCTGCGGCAGCGGCATGCCGGTGGTCAGGACGAGTTCGCCGCCCTTCAGGAAGGACGCGGGATCGGTCAGCTCCGTGATGTGCACCCAGCGGACCGGCCGGTCCAGCCGCTGCCCGCCGGTCACGACCCGCGGCTGTCCGGCGGCAAGTACGGGAAGGGCCAGGGCGTCGGCCACGGTGAGCGGACGGGCGGGTCCCTCGGCGGCCGGATGGTCCTCGTTCACGGTGTCTCCATGGGGTTGCCGCCCCACCCCTGCGCGCGGGGAGTGCCCGGCCACTGTGACAAGCGTCGCTGACCTGCGCAAGAGCCGTCCGGCAGGAGAACAAGCGGACACGACCCAGTGGCGCTGACACAACGTCCGGATGTCGCGCCCCGTCCGGACACTTCGCGCGTTGGCGCCGATCGGGCCCCCCGAGATCCTCGAAGGGCCGCAGCAGACCATCGAGACCCAGGCCGGGAGACGAACATGACCGCACTGTCGCCGCACCTTCGCCAGGCCACACCCGTGGTGGCGGCCCGGGGCGAGGGCGTCCACCTCTACGGGGAGGACGGCCGCCGCTACCTCGACTTCACCGCCGGCATCGGCGTCACCAGCACCGGACACTGCCACCCCAAGGTCGTGGCGGCCGCCCAGGAGCAGGTGGCCACCCTCGTCCACGGCCAGTACACGACGGTGATGCACCGGCCCCTGCGACAGCTCGTCGAGAAGCTCGGCGAGGTGCTGCCCGCCGGCCTCGACAGCCTCTTCTTCACCAACTCCGGCAGCGAGGCCGTGGAGGCCGCGCTCCGCCTGGCCCGCCAGGCCACCGGCCGGCCCAACGTCATCGTCTGCCACGGCGGCTTCCACGGCCGCACGGTCGCCGCCGCCTCCATGACGACCTCCGGCACCCGCTTCCGGTCCGGGTTCTCCCCGCTGATGAGCGGTGTGGTCGTCACCCCCTTCCCGTCGGCCTACCGCTACGGCTGGGACGAGGACACCGCGACCCGCTTCGCCCTCAAGGAGCTGGACTACACGCTCCAGACGATCTCCTCGCCCGCCGACACCGCCGCGATCATCGTCGAGCCCGTTCTCGGCGAGGGCGGTTACGTGCCCGCCACCCGCGCCTTCCTCGAAGGACTGCGGGAACGCGCCGACCGGCACGGCTTCCTGCTCATCCTCGACGAGGTGCAGACCGGCGTCGGCCGCACCGGCCGCTTCTGGGGCCATGACCACTTCGGCGTCACCCCGGACATCCTCGTCACCGCCAAGGGCCTCGCCAGCGGCTTCCCGCTGTCCGGCATCGCCGCCTCCGAGGAACTGATGGCCAAGGCATGGCCCGGCTCCCAGGGCGGTACGTACGGCGCCAACGCCGTCGCCTGCGCCGCCGCCTGCGCCACCCTCGACGTAGTCCGCGACGAGCGGCTCGTCGAGAACGCCGAGGCCATGGGCAAGCGGCTGCGCCAGGGCCTGGAGGCGGTCGCCGACCGCACCCCCGGCATCGGCGACGTGCGCGGCCTCGGGCTGATGCTGGCCACCGAGTTCGTCACCGAGGACGGCGCCCCCGACCCCGAGACCGCCGCCCGCGTCCAGCGCGCCGCCATCGACGAGGGCCTGCTCCTGCTGCTGTGCGGCGCCTGGAACCAGGTCGTCCGCATGATCCCGGCGCTGGTCATCGACGAGACAGCGGTCGACGAGGGCCTCCAGGCGTGGGCGACGGCCGTGGAGGCCGGTACATCCGGAGCGGCGGAACGATGACCGACACCACCACGGCCCCGGAGCGGCAGGCGCCGGCCACCCCCGACCTGGAGCGGCTGGTCGCGCGGCTCGCCGGGACCGCGCCCGGCCTGCGGGTGGAGACCGGCCCTGGCTCCACCGGCCCCTACGCCTACGACGCCTCCAACTACCGGGTCCCCCCGCGGGCCGTGGTGTTCCCCCGTGGCGCCGACGACGTCGTCGCGGTGCTGCGCGCCTGCCGGGAGACCGGAGTCCCGGTCACCGCGCGCGGCGGCGGTACCAGCATGGCGGGCAACGCCGTCGGCCCCGGCGTGGTCCTGGACTTCTCCCGGCACATGAACCGGATCCTCGACATCGACCCGGTCGCGCGTACCGCCCGCGTCGAGGCCGGCGTCGTCCTCGACGCGCTGCGCAGCGCCACCGCCCTCCAGGGCCTGACGTTCGGCCCCGACCCGTCCTCGCACAGCCGCTGCACCCTCGGCGGCATGATCGGCAACGACGCGTGCGGCAACCGGTCGGTGCGCCACGGCCGCACCAGCAGCCACATCGAGGCCCTGGAGATCGTGACCGCCGACGGCGTACGGGCCGTCGCCGACCACCAGGGCCTGCGCGCGGCGGACCCGGACGACACGGCCGCGGTCCGACGTGTCGCGCGCCTGCGCGCCGACGTGCGCGCCCTGATCGACGCCAACCTGGCGCCGATCCGCACCGAACTGGGCCGGGTCCCGCGCCACGTCTCCGGTTACCAGCTGCACCACCTGCTGCCCGAGCACGGCTTCGACATGGCCCGCGCCCTGGTCGGTACCGAAGGCTCCTGTGCGGTCGTCACCGCGGCGACGGTCCGCCTGGTGGCGACCGCACAGGCCACCACCCTCCTCGCCCTCGGCTACGGCGACGTGGTCGACGCCGCCGAGGACGTCCCCGAGATCCTGCGCTGGAACCCCACCGCCGTGGAGGGCATGGACGAGGCGATCGTGGCCACCATGCGCGCCCGCCGCGGCCCGGACTCCGTGACGGGACTGCCCGAGGGGCGGGCCTGGCTCTACGTCGAACTCGATGGCGACGACCAGGCGGCGGTGGACACCCGCGCCGCCGAACTGCTCGACGTGCTCAAGGCCCAGGGCCGGATGACCGGCGGACGCGTCGTGCGGAGCCCCGGGGAGCGGCGCTCGCTGTGGCGGGTCCGCGAGGACGGCGCCGGGCTCGCCGCCCGGCTCGTCGACGGCGGGGAGTCCTGGCCCGGCTGGGAGGACGCGGCCGTCGCCCCGGAGAACCTCGCCGCCTATCTGCGGGACTTCCGCGCGCTGCTGGCCGCCCACGAGCTGACCGGGGTGCTGTACGGCCACTTCGGCGCCGGCTGCGTCCATGTCCGCATCGACTTCGACCTCGCCACCGGCCCCGGCCGGGCCGCCGCGCGCCGCTTCCTCGGCGAGGCGGCGACCCTCGTGGTCTCCCACGGCGGCTCCCTGTCGGGCGAGCACGGCGACGGGCGGGCGCGCGGTGAGCTGCTGGAGGTCATGTACAGCCACCGCATGATCCGGACGTTCGCCGCGTTCAAGGAGATCTTCGACCCCGAGGGGCTGCTCAACCCCGGTGTCATCGTGGACCCGGCTCCCCTCGACGCCGACCTCGCGCTGCACACACCGGCCGAGGTGCTGCCGGTCGAGACCCTCTTCACCTTCCCGCACGACGAGGACGGCTTCGCGGGCGCGGTTCGCCGCTGCGTCGGTGTCGGCCGCTGCCGCAGCGACGCGGGCGGCGTGATGTGCCCCAGCTACCGGGCGACGGGGGAGGAGAGCGACTCCACGCGGGGCCGTGCCCGGCTGCTCCAGGAGATGGTGCGCGGCGGGACCGTCGAGGACGGCTGGCGCTCCACCGAGGTGCGGGACGCCCTCGACCTGTGCCTGTCCTGCAAGGCGTGTTCCAGCGACTGCCCGGTGGGCGTCGACATGGCCACGTACAAGGCGGAGTTCCTGCACCACCACTACAAGGGCAGGCTCAGGCCTCGCTCCCACTACTCGCTGGGCTGGCTGCCGCTGACCTCGGCCCTCGCCGGCTACGCCGCCCGCCCGCTGAACGCGCTGCTGCGCGGCCCGGTCGGCAGGCTCCTCGCCCGCCTCGGCGGTGTCACCACCAAGCGCCGCATCCCGGCCTTCGCCTCCCGGCACGCGCTGCGGCAGGCCCTGCGCCGGGCGGGGACCGGTGAACCGGCGAAGACGCTGCTCTTCGTCGACAGCTTCACCCGGGCCTTCCGGCCCGAGGTCGCCGGGGCCGCGAGCCGAGTGCTCGCGGACGCGGGCATCCCCTGCACGGCGGAGGAGGGCCTGTGCTGCGGCCTGACCTGGGTCAGCACCGGCCAGCTGTCCGTCGCCCGCCGCGTGATGGCCCGTACGGTCGCCCGCCTCGACAACGGTGACGACCGCCCCATCGTCGTCGCCGAGCCCAGCTGCGCCGCCGCCCTCAAGCGCGACGTGCCCGAACTGCTCGGCACCGACGCCGCCCGCCGTGTCGCCGACCGCGTCCACACCCTGACCGGCGCGCTGACCGAGCTCGCCGAACCCGGCTGGACGCCACCGGAGCTGCCGGGGAACGTCGTCCTGCAGACCCACTGCCACGAGTACGCCACCTTCAAGGGCCACCACCCCCGCGACCTGCTCGGCCGCCTCGGCGTGGGGAAGATCGACGAGGCGGAGGGCTGCTGCGGACTCGCCGGCAACTTCGGCTTCGAGGCCGACCACTACGACACCTCGATGGCCGTCGCCGACCTCGCCCTGAAGCCCCGCCTCGACGCCGTCGACGCCCGGGGACCGGCCGTGGTCGTCGCCGACGGCTTCAGCTGCGCCACCCAGATCGACCATCTCGCCGGTGACCGGGGCGTCCGCGCCCTGCACCTCGCGGAACTGCTCGACCCCGCCGCCGACCAACCTGGAGGAACCCCATGACCGACACACCCACGCAGTTGTTCATCGGCGGCACCTGGGTCGACGCCGCCGACGGCGCCACCATGCCCGTCGACGACCCCGCGACCGGCGAGGTCCTCTGTCATGTCGCCGACGCCGGCCCGAAGGACGCCCGGCTCGCCGAGGAGGCCGCCGTCCGCGCCCAGGAGGAGTGGGCCCGCACGGCGCCCCGGGCGCGCAGCGAGATCCTGCGCCGGGCGTACGAGATCATCGTCGAGCGCACCGACGAGCTCGCCCATCTGATGACCGCCGAGATGGGCAAGCCGCTCGCCGAGGCCAGGGGAGAGGTGGCGTACGCCGCCGAGTTCTTCCGCTGGTTCTCCGAGGAGGCCGTCCGGATCGACGGCGGCCTCGGCACCCTGCCCGACGGCCGCAACCGCATGCTGCTGTCCCGCCGCCCGGTCGGTCCCTGCCTGCTGATCACCCCGTGGAACTTCCCGCTGGCCATGGGCACCCGCAAGATCGGCCCGGCGATCGCCGCGGGCTGCACGATGGTGCTCAAGCCGGCCCCGCAGACCCCGCTCTCCAGCCTGGCTCTCGCCGCGATCCTGAAGGAGGCCGGGCTGCCGGACGGCGTGCTGAACGTCGTCACCACCTCCCGTGCGGGGGAGGTGTGCGAACCGCTCCTGCGCGGCGGGCGGATTCGCAAGCTGTCCTTCACCGGCTCCACGGGCGTCGGCCGCCTGCTGCTCGCCCAGAGCGCGGACGCGGTGGTGCGCACCTCCATGGAACTGGGCGGGAACGCGCCGTTCATCGTGTTCGAGGACGCGGACCTGGACAAGGCCGTGGACGGCGCGATGGTCGCCAAGATGCGCAACATGGGCGAGGCGTGCACCGCCGCCAACCGATTCTTCGTGCACACCTCCGTGGTGGAGGAGTTCGGGCGGCGGCTGGCCGAGCGCATGGGCGCGCTGGTCGTGGGCCCCGGTACGCGCGACGGTGTCGACGTCGGCCCGCTGATCGACCGCAACGGCCGGGGCAAGGTCGAGGAACTGGTCGCCGACGCGGTGGAGCGCGGCGCCCGGGTGCTGGTCGGCGGCCGTACCCCGGAGGGTCCGGGCTGCTTCTACCCGCCGACCGTGCTCACCGATGTCGACCCCGGCAGCCGTCTGATGGACACCGAGATCTTCGGTCCGGTCGCCGCGATCCTCACCTTCGACGACGAGGACGAGGTGGTCCGCCGGGCCAACGACACCCCGTGGGGCCTCGTCGGCTACGTCTTCACCGAGGGCCTGGACCGCGCCCTGCGCGTCAGCGAACGCCTGGAGGTCGGCATGGTCGGCCTCAACACCGGCCTCGTGTCCAACCCGGCCGCGCCCTTCGGCGGCGTGAAGCAGTCCGGGCTGGGCCGCGAGGGCGGCCGGGTGGGGATCGACGAGTTCCTGGAGTACCAGTACGTCGCGGTGCCCGTGGGATGACGGCGGCGGGCCGGGACCCGGGTCCCGGCCCCGTACGGCTCCTCAGCGCAGGTGGCGGGCGGTGATCTCCGCCGCGGTGTCGGTCACCAGCCGTCCCAGCTCGGGAAGCCGGCCCGCGTCGAAGCGGGAGGCGGGCAGGGAGACGGCCACGGCCGCCAGCGGGACGCCGTCACCGTCCAGGACGGGAGCGGCGATGGCACAGACACCCTGGAGGTACTGGTTGTGGTTGACGGCGTAGCCGCGGTCCTTGACGCGGCGCAGCTCCGCGCGCAGTTCCCCGGCGTCGGTGATGGTCTCCTCGCCGTACCCCTCGAACCCGCCCGTCGCGAGCTCGTCGACATCGGCCGGGGGCAGATGGGCGAGGACCGCGTGCCCGGCGGCCGTGGCGTGCAGCGGCGAGGTGTCGCCGATGGCGTGGAAGGTGCGTACGGCGTGGTCGCAGTCGACGCGGTCGACCACGACCATGCCCTGGAGGGCGTCGGGCACCGAGAGGTGGATGGTCTCGTTGAGCGTGTCCCGGAGACGGATCATCGGGTCGCGGGCAGCGGCGAACAGGCTGGAGCCCTGCAGCGCAGCCGGTCGTACGGCGAGGACCCGTGCCCCGATCTCCCAGCGGGTGGTGTCCCTGCGATGCGCACGCAGCCAGCCGGCCTCGTTGAGAGTGAGCAGGGTGCGTTGCACGGTGGACTTCGGCAGGCCGAAGAGCTTCGTCAACTCCCCTACTGTGACCGGCTGATGCCGGGCGACCGCCTCCAGGATGCGCAGCGACCTGGTGACGCTCTTCATCTCCATCCGGTGCCCCCTCAGGTCGGTGAGGTCGTCGTGTCCATGTCCTGACCCCCTTCCGGGGTCCACTCAAGATCGTGCCGGATTCTAGCATGGCGTTCCACATTATGGCACGCGCACGCGTCGGCTGTCCGAGGTTCGGGTCGGCGCCGACGGGAGAGCGGGAATCCGGTGCCCTCGCGGCGATGGGCAGCGATGGCCCCGACCAGGCCATACCGTGCCGCGAGATGCGATCGCCCTGCGCCCGGCTCCCCCGGCCGGGCGCAGGGCGGTGGCTGTGTCAGACGCCCAGGCGGCGTCGCGCGATCTCCGCGGTCGTCTCGGTGACGAGCCGGCCCCACTCGGGGGTCCGCTCGGCGTCGTAACGGGAGTCGGGCATGGAGATGGCCACGGAGGCGAGCGGCGTGCCGTCCTCGTCCAGGACGGGCGCGGCGACGGCGCAGACGCCGGGCCGGAACTGGTTGTCGTTGACCGCGTACCCCTGGGTGCGGATCCGGTCCAGCTCGGCGCGCAGCTCGGCGGGGTCGATCGGGGTCGTGTCGCTGAAGCGCTCCAGGCCGCCCGCGAGGAGCTCCTCGACGTCCTGCTCGGGCAGGTGGGCGAGGATGGCGCGGCCCACGGCGGTCGCGTGCAGCGGCGAGAGGTCGCCGATCGCGTGGAAGGTGCGCACGGCGTGTGCGCAGTCGACGCGGTCGACCACGACCATGCCGTCCAGCGCGTCGGGCACCGACAGGTGGATCGTCTCGTTCACCTGGTCCCGCAGGCGCACCATGGGCTCGCGGGCGGCGGCGAACAGGCTGGAGCCCTGCAGCGCCGCCGGTCGTACGGCGAGGACGCGCGCCCCGATCTCCCAGCGGGTCGTGTCCTTGCGGCTGGCCCGCAGCCAGCCGGCCTCGGCCAGCGTGACCAGCGTGCGCTGCACGGTGGACTTCGGCAGGCCGAAGAGCTTCGTCAACTCCCCCACGGTCACCGGCTGATGCTGCGCGACGGCCTCCAGGATGCGCAGCGACCTGGTGACGCTCTTCATTTCCATCCGATTTCCCCCCGTTAATCCTCGGAATTTTCTGTGAACACCCTCTTGACTCCCCTTCGCGCCACTGTCATTGTCTGTGCCAGATTCTAGCACAGCGTTCCACATTGTGGCACGGCTCTCCAGATGAAAGCCCGAGGGCGAGCCGGAGCGACTCCGAGAAGCGGACGGATGCGGGCCGTGGGTCCAGGAGGACCAGCCCCCGTCCAAACCCACTCGAATCGAACATCCTCGCGTCGAGGCCAGCATGCGCCTCGATGGTACGAAAGGAAAGTCCTGTGTCTGCTGCCAGGAAGCGGGTCGCCGTCGTCGGCGTCGGAACGATGGGCAGCCAGGCCGCCTGGCGGCTGGCCGCCCGCGGCGCCGAAGTCGTCGGATACGACCGTTACGCCCCCGGCCACGACCGCAGCGCCGCCGGCGGCGAGTCCCGGATCTTCCGCAGCGCGCACTTCGAGGACTCCCGGTACGTCCCGCTGCTCAAGCACGCCGACACCCTCTGGGAGCAGCTCCAGCAGGAGACCGGCCGCGAACTGCGCCGCCTGACCGGATGCCTGCTCATGGGACCGACCGAGCACCAGCAAATGGCCACCGTCCTCGAGTCCATCGCCGAGCACGACCTCGACCACGAGGTGCTTGACGGCGAGGCCCTCGCCAAGCGGTTCCCGCAGTACCGGCTGGAGGAAGGCGACGCGGCCGTACTCGACCGCCGCGCCGGGTTCATCCGCCCCGAACTGACCATCCAGACCGCTGCCCGCCGGGCCGAGCAGCTGGGTGCCGTCATCCACCGCTACACCACGGTCCGTGAGATCGTCCCCGTCGCGAACGGTGTCGAGATCCGCACCGACGCCGGCACCGAGCGCTTCGACAGCGCCGTCGTCACCCCCGGCCCCTGGGTCAACGACCTGCTGCCCGACCTGCCGTGGGAGGTGGACGTCCGCCGCCTCGTCAGCGCCTGGTTCGTGCCCACCACCGACGCCTGGTTCGGTGAGGAACGCCCCGCGTTCATCCGCACCGCGCCCACCCACTGCTACGGCCTGCCCTCCCCGGACGGGGTGTCGGTCAAGCTCGGCCTGTCCCAGGCTCTGCACAAGCCCGCGGGCGACCCCAACCAGTTGGACCGGACGGTGCAGCCGGAGGAGCTGGAGATCTTCGCCGAGCTGATCGGCCGTCATATGCCGGACCTGCACCCCGACCCGACGCGCCTGTCCGTCTACATGGAGGGCTACACCGACAGCAGCCGCCCGCTCGTCGGCCCGCTGCCCGGCGCCGAGAACGTCGTCCTGCTCGCCGGGTTCTCCGGCCACGGCTTCAAGCTCTCGCCCGCCTTCGGCGACATCGCCGCCGACCTCGCGCTGGACGGCACCTCCGCCCAGCCCATCGACTTCCTGTCCACCGTCGACCGCGCCGCGGCCTGAGTCCGAACGAGGTAAACCATGACTCTGACCATCAGTACGCTCCGGGCGGAGCCCGGCCGGAAGACCCGCGGGAGCCTGCCCGCCGACCTCGGCACCACCACCGTGGAGGTGCCCGTGATCCTCATCAACGGATCGCGTCCCGGCCCCCGCGTCGTCATCACCGGAGGCGTCCACGGCGGCGAGTTCATCGGCGTCGACGCCACCACCCGCCTGGCCGGACTGCTGGAGCCGGACGACATCGCCGGCCAGGTGGTGATCTGCCCGGTGTCCAACCCTCCGGCCGTCTACGGCGGCAGGCTCAACATCTCCCCGCTGGACGGCGTGAACATCAACCGCGTCTTCCCCGGCGACCCGGACGGCGGCCCCACCGACCGGATGGCTGCCTGGCTGTTCGAGCACCTCATCGACGGCGCCGACTTCTACGTGGACCTGCACAGCGGCGGCATCGACCAGCACCTGCTCGACTTCGTCGGCTACCGCCTGACCGGCGACCCCGAACTCGACGCGAAGAACAGGGCCCTGGCCCACGCGGTCGGCTACGAGCGGGTCGTCTTCGGCACCACCCCCGAGGGCGGCAACAGCCACGCCGCCGCCAACCGGCGGGGGATCCCCGCGGTCCTGGTGGAGACCGGGCAGCTCGGCGACCGCGAACCCGCCACCGTCGACCGGCTGCTCGACGCCCTGTACCGGGTCCTGCACCACCTCGGCGTCGTCGAGGCGTCGGAGCGGGTGAAGCCGCCGACCGCCCGGCCGCGCGACTGGATGTGGACCGGCGAGGCGGCCTCCGAGACCACCGGCCTGTGGTACCCGGACGCGATCACCGGCGACGAGGTGACCGAAGGACAGACCATCGGCCGCATCGTCGACCCCGTCGACGGCACCGAACACAAGGTCACCGCCAACGCCACCGGAACGATCATCTACGGCATGAACGGGCTCACCGTCCGCCCCGGCACCGAACTCGCCGCCATCGCCACCCCGCACAACTGACCGGCCGGCGGCAACGGCTGCCCTTCGACCGGCCCACGGACCGCGTGTCCGCCCACAAACTCCACCCCCCCAACTCTCCCGAGCTGGTCCCCCATTGCGCTACTTCCAGGAGATTTGTCATGAGTAATCCCATGATCGGTCGCAGAGCGCTCCTGCGCGGAGCAGGCGGTCTGGCCGCCCTCGCCGCTCTCCCGTCCCTCTCCGCCTGCGGCACCGGCACCAGCCGGGTTTCGTCGGGCAGCGGCAAGGGCGGCGGCAAGACGGTGGTCGTCCGTGACAGCGGCGGTTCCTACGGCGCGGCTCTGCAGAAGGCGATCTACACGCCGTTCACGCGGGAGACCGGTATCCAGGTGAAGGTGCTGAACCTGGACGACGCCCCGCTGCTGGCGCAGATCAAGCAGGGCCGCCCGCAGTGCGACCTCATCAACAACTCGATGATGTCCCACCTCAAGTACCTGGGCCAGAACGCCCTGGAGATGCTGGACCACGACCGGATCAAGAGCGTGAAGAGCGCGAAGATCCCCGCCGCCCAGGTCACCGACCATGCCATCGGCAGCAGCTTCTACGGCCAGTGCATCGCGTACCGCACGGACGCCTTCGGCGGCCGCAAGCCCGAGTCGTGGGCGGACTTCTTCGACACCAAGGCGTTCAAGGGCGGCCGCGCGATGTGCAGCCCCGACGGCGACCTGCCCGAGCTGGAGTTCGCGCTGCTGGCCGACGGCGTCCCGATGGACAAGCTCTACCCGCTGGACGTCGACCGCGCCTTCAAGGTGCTGACCCGACTGCGGGGCGACATCAAGAAGTTCTGGGACAGTGGCCCGCTCCCCGGCGTGCTCCTCAGCCGCCAGGAAGTGACGATGTCCACCGTGTGGGACGGCCGGATCGCCGACCTGGAGAAGCAGGGCGTCCCGGTCACCAGGCAGCTGAACGGCATGCGCCGCCAGTTCCAGGGCTACGCCATCGCCAAGGGCGCGGCGAACGTGGACGCCGCCTACCTGTTGATGGACTTCTCGCTGCGGGCGGAGAGCCAGGCGAACCTGGCGAAGGCGTTCCCGTCGAACCCCTCCTCGCCGCTGGCCTACGCCAAGCTCACCGAGGACGAGCGCAACGCGCTCGCGGGTGCGCCGAAGTACTACGACAAGGGTTTCGACACGGATGTCGACTGGTGGCTGAAGAACGAGTCGGCCGTCACCAAGCGCTGGTTGGAGTGGGCTCGTGGCTGATTTCGGTGTCGCCGCACCGTCGGTGAAGGTGGCCGGCGCCAAGCCGGCCACCGCGAGTGGCAAGGCGCTGTCGGTGGTGGCTCTGCGCAAGACCTACGGCGATGTCGTCGCCGTGGACGAGGCGTCGATGGAGATCGCGGCGGGGGAGTTCGTCACCTTCCTCGGCTCCTCGGGCTCGGGCAAGACCACGACGTTGATGATGATCGCCGGTTTCTGCGAGCCGGACTCCGGGACCATCACCGTGGGCGGCCGGGATGTGACGAGGCTGGCGCCGCAGAAGCGGGGGCTGGGCTTCGTCTTCCAGCAGTACCTGCTCTTCCCGCACATGACCGTGAGTGAGAATGTCGCGTTTCCGTTGACGCTGCGGGGTGTGCCGAAGGACGAGATCCGTCGGCGGGTGGGGGAGACGCTGGAGATCGCGGGCCTGTCGGGGTTCGGCGGTCGTAAGCCGCGTGAGTTGTCCGGTGGGCAGCAGCAGCGTGTGGCGTTGTGCCGGGCGCTGGTCTACCGCCCGCCGGTCATCCTCATGGACGAACCGCTCGGCGCCCTGGACAAGAAGCTCCGTGACCAGCTCCAGATCGAGATCAAGTCCATCCAGCAGGAACTCGGCCTGACCGTCATCTATGTGACACACGATCAGGAAGAGGCGCTGGTCATGTCGGACCGGATCGCGGTGATGCGCAACGGTCTGATCGAGCAGTTCGACACCCCCCGCGAGCTGTTCGAACGGCCCAGGACCCCGTTCGTCGCGGACTTCCTCGGCGCGGCGAACTTCCTGCCCGGCCGAGTGGAGAAGCAGGACGGCGAGCACACCCTGGTCCGCCTGGACAACTCCGGTGGGCTGGTCAAGGCCCGCCGTCACCAGCTGGCCCCCGGCACCCAGGTGAAGGTCGCGGTGCAGCCGGGCCGGCTGCGGGCCAGCGCCGCCGACGACGGCTTCTGTACCGGCACGGTCGAGACCGCCACCTACGTCGGCACCCTGGTCCGCGCCGGCGTCCGCATCGACGGCGGTCAGGGACCGCTGGTGCGCCTGGAGGTCCCGGCCGGCCGCGGCCCGGTGGCCGGTGAGCGGGTCGGGATCACCGCCGACCCCGAGGACGTCAACCTCTTCCCCGAAGAAAAGGCAGGGTGAGCCATGGCTGCCACCCTCGCCGCGGGGGCACCCGCCCGCCCGCGCAAACTGCTGGCCTCGCGCCGGACCCGGGCCGGGATCCTCTACGCCCTGCCCGTGGTCGTGTATCTGCTGGTGCTGTTCGTCTACCCGATCTTCAGCACGCTCCTGCTGAGCCTGAAGGACGCGGACGGATCGTTCACGCTGCACTGGTACGCCGACGCCCTGACCGGCGTGAACCTGTCGGTGCTGTTCACCACCTTGCGGATCTCCGCCGAGACGGCGGTGCTGAGCCTGGTGTTCGGGTTCGTCCTGGCGCAGGCGATCACCCGTCTGAAGCCGATGTGGGCGGGTCTGGCGATGCTGGTCGTGGTCGTGCCGCACTTCGTCTCCGCGCTGGTACGCACCTACGGCTGGATCATCATGCTCGGCGACAAGGGCCTGGTGAACGAGACCCTGACCGCCATGTCCATCCCCGGCGCCCCCTTCCAGCTCCTCTACAACGAACTCGGCGTCGTCATCGGCACCACCTCGATGATGCTCCCCTACACGGTGCTGCTGCTGTACGGGGTCATGCGGGGCGTGGACCGCCGCCTCCTCGCGGCGGCCGCGAGCATGGGCGCGAACCGCGTGACGATCTTCCGCCGCGTCTACCTGCCCCTGGTCGCCCCCGGCCTGGCCAGTGCCGGACTGCTCAGCTTCATCCTCTCGCTGGGCTACTACATCACCCCGGCCCTGATGGGCGGACCCAACCAGACGATGATCGCCACCCTCATCAACCAGCAGGTCACCAAGGAGAACCAGTGGAACGGGGCCGCCGCGCAAGGCGTCATCCTGCTGGTCCTGACCCTGGCCGGACTGCTGCTGGTGAAGGTCGTCAGCTCTCTGGGGGCCAGCCGTAGGCGGAGGAACGGATCATGATGGAGCTGCGCAAGACCCTCACCGGCCGGATCGCCCTGACCGCGGTCGCCACCGTGATCCTGCTGTTCCTGGCCCTGCCCATCGTCGTCATCCTCGTCACCTCCTTCAGCAACAACGCCTTCGCCTCCTTCCCCCCCGAGGCATGGACGCTGAACTGGTACAAGGCCCTGTTCGCCGACGGCAGCAAATGGCCCGCCGCGCTCTCGCTGTCCGCCCTGGTCGCCGCCCTGAGCACCGTCTTCTCCCTCATCATCGGCGTCACCGCCGCCACCGCCCTGGTCCGCAGCGAACTCCCGCTGCGATCAGCGGTCTTCGCGCTGGTCCTCGGCCCCCTGCTCATCCCGCAGATCGTCACCGCGCTCGGACTGTTCCTGCTGTTCGAACCCGCCGCGATGCTCGGCAGCCCCATCGCCATCGCGCTCGGTCACACCGTGCTGGCCTCACCCATCGCGGTCCTCATCCTGATCGCCACCCTGCGCGGCATCGACGAACGCCTGGAGGACGCCGCCGCCAGCATGGGCGCCGGCCGCCTCACCATCGCCCGGAAGATCACCTTCCCGCTGGCCGCACCCGGCATGATCGCAGCCGCGATCTTCTCCTTCATCACCAGCTTCGACGAGTTCTACATCTCCCAGTTCCTCTCCTCCGTCGACACCGTCACCCTCCCGGTGCAGGTCTACAACTCCCTCACCTTCGAGATCGACCCCAGCGTCACCGCCGTCAGCGCCATCCTCATCGCCTTCGCCATCCTCGCGCTCGGCCTGGTCGCCCTGGTCCGCTGGCTCGGCTCCGGACGACAAGACTCCCTCCTCTCCGTGGAGAACACCGTCGGCGTCGCCAACCCCGGAGGTGAAGCCGTATGAATACCGCCGCCGCTCAGCCGATCGCGGCCACCGCTCAGCGGCACCTGCTGCTGAACATGACCGCCAACGGATCGCTCGGCGCCGAGGGGGACGACCTCCTCGTCGTCCGGCGCGGGGAGGGCCCGTACGTCGACGACACGGACGGCAGGCGCTACATCGACGGCCTGTCGGGGCTGTACTGCTGCCAACTCGGCTACTCCTACGGCCCCGAGTTCGCGGAGGCCGCCGAACGGCAGCTGCGCGAGCTGTGCTACAGCCCGCTGTGGACCGGTTCCGCGCACCCGACGGCGATCGAACTCGCCGAGCGGCTGTCCCGGATCGCCCCCGTCGACATCGAGCACACCTTCTTCTCGAGCGGCGGCGCCGAAGCCGTCGAGACCGCCTGGAAGATCGCCCGCCGCTACCACGCCCTGCGCGGGGAACCGGGCCGGGTCAAGGCGATCGCCCGGCGCGGCGCCTACCACGGGCTGACCGTCGGCACCCTGTCGTTCACCGACGACCCCGGCCTCACGGAGCCGTACGGGCCGCCGGCGATCGACACCCGCTTCGTGTCCAACACCAGCCGCTTCGGCCTGGCGCCGGAGTTCGCGGACGACGAGGTGTGGACGGCCTGGCTCCTCGCCGAGCTGGAGGCGACGATCCTGGCCGAGGGCCCGGAGACCGTCGCGATGCTCATCGCCGAACCCGTGCAGAACCGGGGCGGCTGCATCACACCGCCCCGGGGCTACTGGCAGGGACTGCGGGCGCTGGCCGACCGCTACGGGTTCCTGCTCGTCGCCGACGAGGTGATCACGGGATTCGGCCGGCTCGGGGAATGGTTCGGCGGCGACCGCTACGACGCCCGCCCGGACATGGTCACCGTCGCCAAGGGCATCACCTCCGGATACGCCCCCCTGGGCGCGACCCTCGTCGGTACGAAGGTCACCGACGTCATCAACCGGCCCGGCGCGGTCCTCAACCACGGCTACACCTTCGCCGGGCACCCGCTGAGCGCGGCCATTGCCCTGCGCAACCTGGAGATCCTGGAACGGGACCGCGTCCTGGACAACGTGCGCGCCCTCCAGGGCGACCTCGCCGAGCGCATGGCGGCCCTCAAGGACCTGCCGATCGTAGGCGACGTCCGTGGCACCGGGTTCTTCCACTCCTGCGAACTCGTCGGCGACCTCGACGACGGCGGCTTCAGCGACCTGGCCCGTGCCGATCTCATCGCCGACCTGATCCCGCGCCGGCTCCGCGAGGCCGGTCTCCTCGCCCGTGTCTACAACCGCTCCGCCCCGCTGGTCCAGATCGCGCCCCCGCTGATCAGCGACCGCGCGGTCCTCGACCGTATCGCCGCGATCATCGCGGGCGTCCTCGCCGAGGCGTCGGCCCGCATCTGATCCACATCCTGGAAAGGATCCCCATGTACTCCATCGGTCCCCTGACCGTCGCCCCGGGCGAACGCGCCCAGGGCCTGATCCCCGTCGGCACCAGCAGCTACGGCGTCGAACTCGGCATTCCGCTGATCGTCGTCAACGGCGCCCAGGACGGCCCCGTCCTGTGTGTGGACGCGGGCGTGCACGGCGACGAGTACGACGGGCAGGAGGCCATCCGGCGCGTGCTCGCCGAGCTGGACCCGGCCACCCTGCGCGGCACCGTCGTCGGCATCCCCTGCCTGAACACCCCCGCCTTCGAGGCCGCCGCCCGCGCCAGCGGCATCGACCACCTCAACCTCAACCGCATCTTCCCCGGCGACCCCGAGGGCTCGTACTCGCAGCGGCTGGCCGCCACCTTCGTCGAGCAGGTCGTCCCCGCCGTCGACGCCGTCGTCGACCTGCACACCGGTGGCGCCTACGGCGAGATCGCCCCGCTCGTCATCCTCCAGGGCGGCTACGAGGACCTCGCAACCGACCTCGCCCTCGCGGCCGGGCACGAGCTGGTGTGGAAGGGCGGCAAGTGGGGCGGCACCGTCCGCCACCCCGTCCTCGAGGCCGGCAAGCCCGCCATCACCATCGAGTGCGGCGGCGCCACCTACCGCGAGGCCAACGTCGAGCACCACATGAACTCGATCCGCAACATCCTGCGCAGCCTCGGCCTGACCGACGGCGAGCCGGAACTGCGGGACACCTACACGACCGTCTCCGGGACCTTCGCCCGCTCCGCCGCCGGCGGCTTCTTCGTCGCGCACGCCGAGCCGGGGGAGACCTGCAAGGAAGGCGACCTGATCGCCACCATCACCGACCACTACGGCACCACGCTGGAGGAGGTCCGCGCGCCGCAGGAGGGCATCGTGCTCTGGGTGCGCCGCATCCGCACCGTCCGCCCCGGCGACGAGGTCGTCATCTTCGGCGAGGTCCTGGGGGAGATACGGCCATGAGCACCTCACTTCAGCTGACCGAACTGCTCATCGACGGCAAGCAGGTCCCCGCCGCCGACGGCCGCTCCTTCACCGTCCTCGACCCGTCGAACGGCACGGCGATCGCCCAGGTGGCGCTGGGTGGCAAGGCGGACGTGGACCAGGCGGTGGCCGCCGCCCGCACGGCCTTCACCTCCCCCGAGTGGGCCGGGCTGCGGGCCGCCGACCGCGGCCGGATCCTGTACCGGATCGCGGAGGCCATCCGCTACCAGGGCGAGCGACTGGCCCGGCTGGAGAGCCAGGACGTCGGCAAGCCGCTCCGCCAGGCTCAGAACGACGTCGAGGCGGCGGCCCGCTACTTCGAGTTCTACGCGGGCGTCGCCGACAAGCTCGGCGGCTCGACGGTCCCGCTCGGACCGGGTCTGCTCGACTACACCGTGCGCGAGCCGATCGGTGTCTCCGGCCAGATCATCCCGTTCAACTACCCGCTCCAGAACACCGCGCGGGGCTCCGCCCCCGCCCTGGCCGCGGGCTGCACGGTGGTGCTCAAGCCGTCACCGGAGGCACCGCTCACCCCGCTGGAGATCGGCAGGATCGCCCTGGAGTGCGGTCTTCCCCCGGGTGTGCTGAACGTGGTTCCCGGTGACGGTGAGACCGGCGCGGCCCTCGCCGGGCACCCGGACATCGACCAGGTCACCTTCACCGGCTCGGTGCCCACCGGCATCAAGGTCGCCCAGGCCGCCGCCGCCAACGTGGTGCCGTCCGTCACCGAGCTGGGCGGCAAGTCCCCGGTCGTCGTCTTCGCCGACGCCGACTTCGACGCGGCCCTCGGCGCCGTCGCCGCCTCCGCGTTCGGCAACGCCGGACAGACCTGCTCGGCCGGTACCCGGCTGCTGCTCCAGCGCGGCGCCGAGGAGTTCCTGGAGAAGCTGGTCGCGCACGCCGACTCCCTCAGCGTCGGCCCCGGACTCAGCGACCCGGACGTCGGCCCCCTCGTCGCCGCACGGCAGCGCGACCGGGTCCTCGGCTACCTGGAACTGGCGCGCGAGGAGGGCGCCGTGGCACGGGCCGGCGGTGGCGCCCCCACCGACCCCGAGCTGGCCGACGGGTACTACGTCCGGCCGACCGTCCTGACCGGCGTGGACAACCAGGCCCGGTGCGCCCGCGAGGAGATCTTCGGCCCCGTCGTCACGGTCATCGAGTTCGACGACGCGGCCGAGGCCCTGGAGATCGCCAACGACAGCCCGTACGGCCTCGCCTCCTACGTCTGGACACGCGACATCGACAAGGCGATGCGCCTCGCCGAGGGCATCCGGGCCGGCCAGGTCTACGTCAACGCCACCGGCGTCGGCACCGGCGTCGAACTCCCCTTCGGCGGCTACAAGCACAGCGGCTGGGGCCGGGAGAAGGGCCTCGAAGGACTGGCGAGCTACCTGCAGACCAAGAACGTCTGCATCGGGTTCGGGCACCGGTCATGAGATACCGCACGCTCGGTGAGCGCGGGCCGACCGTCTCGGTGGTCGGCGTGGGCGGCAACAACATCGGCAGCCGCCTCGACGAGGACGGCACGAAGGCCGTCGTCCACGCCGCCCTCGACGCCGGGATCACCCTCTTCGACACCGCCGACATGTACGGCGGTGCCGGGGACCGGGGTGGCCTCCGCGGCGACGGCGAACGGCTCCTGGGCGCCGCCCTCAAGGGGCGCCGCGACGAGGTGGTGCTGGCCACCAAGTTCGGCATGGCGATGGGCCGCGACGCGGACCTGTACGGTCCGCGCGGCGCCCGCGCCTACATCCGGTACGCGGTGGAGGCGTCGCTGACCCGGCTCGGCACCGACCGGATCGACCTGTACCAGTACCACGAGCCGGACGGCGTCACCCCGCTGGACGAGACGGTCGCCGCGCTGACGGAACTGGTCGACGAGGGCAAGATCCTGCACGTCGGCTGCTCCAACCTCCCCGCCGAGCGGCTCACGGACGCCTTCGTGTCCACCCAGGCGTGCTACCACCTCCTCGACCGCGGCGCCGAACAGGACGTGATCCCGGCCTGTCTGCGCCACGGCCTCGCCCTGCTGCCGTACTACCCGCTGGCCAACGGCCTGCTCAGCGGGAAGTACCGGCGCGGTGAGCGGCCCCCGCCCGGCAGCCGCCTGTCCTGGCGGCAGGGCTGGCTCACCGACGCGGCCCTCGACCGCGTCGAGGCGCTCACCGCGTACGGCGCCGCCCGCGGCCTGACCCTTCTCCAGGTCGCGATCGGCGCCCTGGCGGCCCTGCCCGCCGTCGGCTCCGTCATCTGCGGCGCCATGACCCCCGAGCAGGTCACCGCCAACGCGGCGGCCGCCGACTGGATACCGAGCCCGGCCGACCTGGCCGAGCTGGACGCGATCGTCGCCCCCGGCGAACGCGTCGTCTGAAGCCCCCACTCCCCGAAGAATCCCCGCGAGATGAGGCTGAACACCATGCGAGAGATCGTCACCTTCGACGCCTACGCGACCTTGATCAACTTCGAGCTGGCCCCCACGACCCTGAAGGTCCTGGAGGACCGGCTGGACCTGGACAACCTGAATGTCGACGAGTTCCTCGACGACTTCCGCGTCATGCGCTTCCAGGCCGTCCTGGAGGCCTACCGCCCCTACCACGAGATCCTGCACTCCAGCCTGCGCAACGCCATGCGCCTGCACGGTCTGGAGTACCGCAAGTCCGACGGTGACGCCCTGGTCGAGGCCGTCCCCACCTTCGGGCCCTTCCCCGAGGTCCCGGACGCCCTGCGCGCCCTGAAGTCCCGCTACGAGATCGCGATCATCTCCAACACCGACGACAACCTGATCGCGCGGAACGTGGAGAACATCGGCGTCGAGTTCGACTACGTCATCACCGCCCAGCAGGCCGGCGCCTACAAGCCGGACCGCCAGACCTTCGAATACGCCTTCAAGACCATGGGCGTCGAACCCTCCCAGGTCATCCACACCGCGCAGGGCTGGGAGTACGACCACATACCCACCCGCGACCTGGGCCTGAAGCGCCGCGTGTGGATCAACCGCTACGGCCACCCCGGCAGCGCCGACTACCAGCCCTACGACGAGCTGCCCGACCTGTCGGGCCTGCCGAAGCTCCTCGGCTGCTGACCGAGGGCCGACGGCGAAACAGGACCGAGAACAGGACAGGACGCACGCCATGAAGCAGATCCCCTACTGGCTGGACACAGCTCCCGCCCGACCCGACCGTTCCGGAAAGGACCTGCCCGACGAGGCGGACGTGGTGGTGATCGGCGGCGGCCTCACCGGCCTGTCCACCGCGTACCACACCGCCCGCAAGGGCGCCCGGGTCGTCCTCGTCGAGAAGGACCAGGTCGGCGCGGGCGCCTCCGGGCGCAACGGCAGCATGTGCACCCAGGGCATCACCATCAGCCCCGCCGAGGCGCGCAAGCGCTTCGGCCAGGAGCGGGCCCTGGAGCTGTACAACGCCTTCCGCGAGGCCGTCGACGTCGTCGAGGAACTCACCAGGACCGAGGACATCGACTGCGACTTCCACCGGGCCGGGCGCCTCGGCGCCGTCTGCAAGCCCGGTCACTTCGACGGCCTGCGGGCCAAGCAGCGTGACCTGGCCGACAACTTCGGCCACGAGACGATCGTCCTCAGCAGGAGCGAACTCCGCGCCGAACTCGGCACGGACTACTACCACGGCGCCCTGCTCGACCCCGACAGCGCCGCCCTGCACGTGGGCAAGTTCGTCGGCGGCCTCGCGGACGCCGCCGAGCGCGCCGGCGCCGAGATCCACGAGCGCAACGCCGCCACCGGCCTCACCCGCCTGCCCGGCGGCGGCTTCGTGGTGGAGACCCTGCACGGCACCATCCGCGCCAAGCAGGTCATGGCGGCGACGGACGCCTACACCGACAAGTCGATGCCGTGGTTCCGCAAGCGGCTCATCAACGTCGGCAGCTTCATCATCGTCACCGAGCCGCTGGGGGAGGCACGCGCCAAGGAACTCATCCCCAACGGCCGTCTGCTGGTCGCCCACAAGAACGTCGGCCACTACGTCCGGCTCACCCCCGACAACCGCCTCGCCTTCGGCGGCCGGGCCCGCTTCGCGCCCTCCAACCCGGCCTCCGACGTCAAGAGCGGTGACATCCTCAAGCGGGAGATGACCGAGATCTTCCCGCAGCTGGCGGGGGTGCGCATCGACTACGTGTGGGGCGGCATGGTCGGTTTCTCCTGGGACCGCATTCCGCACGCGGGCGAGGCCAACGGCCTGTACTACTCCATGGGTTACTGCGGACACGGTGTCCAGATGGCCACGTACATGGGTCGCGCCGTCGCCGAGATGATGGACGGCAGGCCGGAGGCCAACCCGCTGCGCGGCTTCGGATTCCCGAAGGTCCCCGTCCCCTTCTACAACGGCACCGCCTGGTTCCTGCCGTTCGGCGGCGCCTACTACAAGGCGA
The DNA here is from genome assembly GCF_055573455.1 of Streptomyces sp. NPDC030183. Taxonomy (NCBI): domain Bacteria; kingdom Bacillati; phylum Actinomycetota; class Actinomycetes; order Kitasatosporales; family Streptomycetaceae; genus Streptomyces; species Streptomyces sp. NPDC030183. Next base: position 131,160 of record NZ_JBVIBK010000018.1, on the reverse strand, counting down.
AGGACCGCCTGCTCTGAGCGGGCGCCGACACCGGTGACACCACGGGGGCCTCGCGCGCGGCGACGCGCGAGGCCCCCGCGCACCCCGGACACCTCCGCGCCCCCCTGGACATCGCCATCGCCGTGGACATCCCCATGTCACCTCTGGACGCCCCTTGAGAGAAGGCCCGTGCACCCATGACCGCCGCCACCCGTAGCGAGCACGATCTCCTCGGCGACCGGGATGTTCCCGCCGACGCGTACTGGGGTGTCCACACCCTGCGCGCCACGGAGAACTTCCCGATCACCGGCATGCCGATCTCGGCGTACCCGCATCTGATCGAGGCGCTGGCCGCGGTGAAGGAGGCAGCGGCCCGCGCGAACGAGGAACTGGGCCTGCTCGCCCCCGAGAAGGCCGCCGCCATCGTCGCCGCGTGCCGGGAGATCCGCGAGGGCAAGCTGCACGACCAGTTCGTGGTGGACGTCGTCCAGGGCGGCGCGGGCACCTCGACCAACATGAACGCCAACGAGGTCGTCGCCAACCGGGCGCTGGAGCTGCTCGGCCACGCCAAGGGCCGGTACGCGTTCCTGCACCCCAACGAGGACGTCAACCTCGGCCAGTCCACCAACGACGTCTACCCGACCGCCGTCAAGATCGCGACCGTCTACGCGGTACGGGGCCTGCTCAAGGCCATGGCCGTGCTCCAGGACTCGTTCGCCCGCAAGGCGGTCGAGTTCCGTGACGTGCTCAAGATGGGCCGTACACAGTTGCAGGACGCGGTCCCCATGACGCTCGGGCAGGAGTTCTCCGCCTTCGCCGTGATGATCGAGGAGGACCGGTCCCGACTCGCCGAGGCCGTGGAGTTGATCCATGAGATCAACCTGGGTGCCACGGCCATCGGCACCGGTCTCAACGCGCCCGCCGGGTACGCGGAGTCCGCGCGCCGTCATCTCGCGGACATCACGGGGCTGCCGCTGGTGACGGCCGCCAACCTGGTCGAGGCGACGCAGGACTGCGGGGCGTTCGTTCAGATGTCGGGCGTGCTCAAGCGGATCGCGGTGAAGCTCTCCAAGAGCTGCAACGACCTGCGGCTGCTGTCGTCCGGGCCGCGCGCCGGCCTGAACGAGATCAACCTGCCTCCGGTGCAGGCGGGTTCGTCGATCATGCCGGGCAAGGTCAACCCGGTGATCCCCGAGGTCGTCAACCAGGTCGCCTTCGAGGTGATCGGCAACGACGTCACCATCACCATGGCCGCCGAGGCCGGCCAGCTCCAGCTCAACGCCTTCGAACCGATCATCCTGCACTCCCTGTCGGAGTCCATCACCCACCTGAGCAACGCGTGTGTGACGCTGGCCGAGCGCTGCGTCGACGGCATCACCGCCAACACCGAGGCGCTGCGCGCGGCGGTGGAGAACTCCATCGGCCTGGTCACCGCCCTCAACCCGCACATCGGGTACACGGCGGCCACCGACATCGCCAAGGAGGCCCTCGCCACCGGCCGCGGTGTCGCCGAACTCGTGCTGGAGAAGCGGTTGCTGCCCGCCGAGACTCTCGCCGACCTGTTGCGCCCGGAGGCCGTGGCCGGCCGGGGCCAGGTGCTGGCCTGACGGCCGCCGGCACTCCTACGACCGTTGGAAGGACCCATGAGACTGCGGGACGTCAATGCCGTGATCACCGGAGCGTCGAGCGGGATCGGGCAGGCGGTCGCCTCCCACTTCCGCCGTGAGGGCGCCACCCTCCTGCTGACCGGGCGGCGGCCCGAGCCGCCCGAACGCCATCCGGACGCCCTCTACTTGGCGGGAGACCTGAACGACGAGGAGTTCGTCGTCGATCTCGCCGCCCGCGCGCGGGATCACCTGGGCGACGTGGACGTGGTCGTCCTCTGCCACGGCCTCCAGCGGTCCGGCCCGCTCGCGGAGACTTCGTACGAGGCCGCACGCGACGTGCTCGACGCCAACCTTCTCAGCGCGTTCCTCGTCATGAAGCACCTGATGCCGCTGGCTCCCGAGCGGGGGTCGTCGATGGTGTGCGTCAGCTCCCGTCTCGGCATGGTCGGCATGCCGAACCAGACCCTGTACTCCGCCGCCAAGGGCGGCCTCATCGCGCTGGCCCGGGGTGCCGCCGTCGAATGGGCGGACCGCGGCATCCGCGTCAACGTCGTCGCGCCCGGTCTGACCATGACGCCGGTCATCGAGGCGTCCATCCAGCGGCGCCCCGACCCCGCCGCCTACCGGCGCTCCCGGGAGGACTCCATACCGATGGGCCGGCTCGCCACCCCCGAGGAGGTCGCCGACGCCGTCCTCTTCCTCGCCTCCCCGGAGTCGTCCTACATCACGGGCGCCGTGCTGCCGGTGGACGGCGGCTACACCGCCTTCTGAGCCCGCACCAGACCCGCCCTTCGGCCCCGAAGCCGGGCGCGAGCGTCGTCACCAGCCCGTGTCGTCCCACTGGTCCAGCAGGGTCTCGGCCAGGTCGTCGTCGGGCTCGGGCAGGCCGCCGTGGAGGGACTGCTCCGTCCAGATCACCTTCCCGCGGGCCAGGTACCGGGTGCCCCACCCCTGCGTGAACTGGGCCACCAGGAACAGCCCCCGCCCGCCCTCGTCGGTGTCGGCGGCCCGGCGCAGATGCGGAGAGGTACTGCTGCCGTCGGCGACCTCGCAGATGAGGCTGTCGCCGTCGCGCAGGAGCCGCAGCCGCCTCGGGGCGCTGCCGTAGCGGATGGCGTTGGTGACCAGCTCGCTGATCACCAGCTCGGTGGAGAACGCGAACTCCTCCAGCCCCCACTCCGCCAGCCGGCGGGCGACCTGGGCCCGGATCCCGGCGACGGCGGCGGGCTCCGCGGGGATGTCCCAGTCGGCGACCTGGGACGGGTCGAGCAGCCTGGACCGGGCGACGAGCAGGGCGATGTCGTCGCTCGGGCGCGCCGGCAGCAGGGCGTCGAGCACCGCCCGGCAGGTCTCCTCCGGTGTCCGGTCCGGCCCCGCCAGCGCGTCGTGCAGCAACGCGAGACCGGTGTCGATGTCCCGGCCGCGGTCCTCGATCAGCCCGTCCGTGTACAGGACCAGCCGCGAGCCCTCGGGCAGGGTGTACTCGGCGTTCTCGAAGGGCTGGCCGCCGCCGAGGCCCAGCGGCGGGGAGCCCGGCACCGGCATCCGTTCGACCGTGCCGTCGGGGTGCACCAGGGCCGGTTCCGGATGCCCGGACCGGGCCAGGGAACACCGCCCGGCGACCGGGTCGTAGATGGCGTACAGGCAGGTCGCTCCCGTGATTCCCTCACCGTCGCCGCTCTCCTCGCCGTCGACCCGGGTGACCAGCTCGTCGAGACGTCTGATCAGCTCGTCCGCGGCCAGGTCGAGGGACGAGAACGTGCGCACGGCGGTCCGCAGCCGGCCCATGGTGGCCGCGGCGTGCAGACCGTGCCCGACCACGTCGCCCACCACCAGCGCCACCCGTGCCCCGGGCAGGGGGATGACGTCGAACCAGTCGCCGCCGACTCCGGCCCGGGCGGGCAGATAGCGGTGGGCGACCTCGACGGCGGACCGCTCGGGCAGGGAACGCGGCAGGAGGCTGCGCTGCAGGGCCACGGCCATGGCGTGCTCGCGCGTGTAGCGGCGCGCGTTGTCGATGGCGACCGCGGCCCGGGCGGCCAGCTCCTCGGCGAAGGCCAGGTCCTCCTCCTCGAACGCGTCCTGCTCCGCGCGCCAGAAGCTGACCATGCCCAGCACGACACCGCGGGCCTGGAGCGGCACGGTGATCAAGGAGTGGAGTCCGGAGTCCATGATGCGCCGGGCCCGTTCGGGATCCTGGACGCGCCAGTCGTGGGAGGCGGTCAGGTCGGCGACGAGGACGGGCCGGCCCTGCTGGGCGCTGACGGCGACCGGGTTCTCGGGCGCGAAGCGGATGAGGTCCCCCGCACGGAAGAGCGGCCAGGACGACCCCTGGGCTCCGCACAGCGCCGTGCGGCGCAGCTCGGGACTCGGTCCGACCGGCTCCTCACCCTCCAGCACCGGATCCTGGAGGTCGACCGTGGCCACGTCGGCGAAGCCGGGGACCGCCACCTCGGCCAGCTCCTCGGTGGTGCGCACCACGTCCAGCGTGGTGCCGATCCGCACGCCCCCCTCGTACAGCAGCCGCAGCCGCTCCCTGGCCACGGCCGCCCGGCCCGCCAGGGCCTGGAGTTCCGTGGTGTCCCGCAGCGTGGCCACCCGGCCCCGTCCGCCGCCCTCCGGGTCGACGGGCCGGATGTTGACCGCCAGCAGGTGGTCGCCGGCCAGGTGGACCTCGTCGGTGACCACCCGGCCGGAGGCCAGCAGAGCGGCAGTGCCCGCTTCCAGGCCCAGGGCGGTGACCTGGCGCTGCTCCGCGTCCGCGGGCAGGTCCAGCAGGCGCCGTGCCTCGTCGTTGGCGAGGAGCAGCCGCCCGTCACCGTCGATGATCAGCACCCCCTCCCGCACCGCGTGCAGCACCGCGTCGTGGTGCTCGTACATCCGCGTCATCTCGGCCGGCCCCAGTCCGCGGGTCTGCCGGCGCAGCCGCCGCGACACCAGCGCGCTGCCGCCGGTGACGAGCGCGAGCGCACCGCCGACGGACCCGAGCAGGATCGGCATCTGACGCCGGACCACGGCGTTGACGTTCTTGACCGTGACCCCGACCGACACCAGACCGACGATGTTCCGTCCGCCCGTGTCGAAGACGGGGACCGTGGACTCCACGGCGAGCCCGAGGCTGCCCTCGATGTCCTGGGTGAAGGGCCGGCCGGCGGCCGCCTCCTTGCGCAGGGCGAAGACGTGCTCCCCGATCAGACCCGGGTCGGGGTGCGTCCAGCGGTAGCCGCGCGGATCGATCGCGACGACGAAGTCGACGCCGGTCAGCTCACGGGTCTCCTCCGCACGCGGCTGCAGCACGGCGGTGGGGTCGGCGGACTTCATGGCCTCGACCGTTCCCGGGGCACGCGCGAAGGCCTGGGCGACGCCCAGCGACACTCTGCGGGCCTCCTCCGTGCTCGACGTGCGGGCCTGGAGGACGAGCGCCACGCCCGCCGCGGCCGCGAACAGGACCACCAGCACCAGCTGCCACAGGAACACCTGACCCGCGACGCTGCGCGCGCTCAGCACGGAACGCGCGCGGGTCCCGGGCGGCCGGGTGGGCGACCTGCGTGACCGGTCCGGGTGTTCGGGCGGGGGCGCGGCAGCCGCCGTACGGGAACGACGACCGCCGGGCCGGTCGGTCGACCGGTCGAAGATGCTGGTCATGTCCACGGGATGTCCTTCCCGGTGCCCGGCGGGAGCCGGCGGTGCCGAGAGACGGTGTCGATCCGCCCCTGTGCCGTGTCCTCAGGACCGCACCCACTCCTGCCAGCGCTTGATCACGGCTTCCTTGTTCTCGACCCACCAGCCGATGTCCAGGTCGAAACCGGTGTAGAGGTGCTCCGGGGAGCTGGCCAGGTCCGCGGCGGCCCTGGGCAGGTACTTGTACGCGGCCGGCACCACCGGGCCCATGGGATAGAGCTCGGCGAGGGCGGCCTGCACCTCGGGGCGCAGGGCGAAGTCGATGAGCCGGTAGGCGGCGTCCGGGTGCCGGGCGCCGTGGGGGATGCCGTAGCCGTTGCTCTGCCGGCGGGCGCCGTTCCACTGGTAGGCGAGCGGGGCGCCCCGCTGGATGAGGTGGTTCGGGCGGCCGTGCCAGACCGTGGTGGCGGCGACCTGCCGCCGCTCCAGCAGCAGCCCCGGCGAGGCGCCGTCGCCCCAGAACCGGCGGACGGCGCCCTTGATCGTGTCCAGGGCCGCGAAGGCGCGGTCGACGTCGAGGGGATAGAGCCGGTCGGCGGCCACACCGTCGGCGAGGAGGGCGAACTCCAACTCGGGCGGGCCGCCCTCGGGGCTCTGCAGGGCCCGGCTGCCGGGGAAGACCCGGGTGTCCCAGAAGTCGGCCCAGGTCTCCGGTGCCCTCCCGCCGAACGCGTCGGTGCGGTACACCATGACGCTGGCCCAGTAGTTCTTGCCGACGCCGTGCGAGGTGAGCAGGGACTCGGCGATGCCGGCGTCGCGGGTGTTCTCCAGCCGGTCGTAGTCGATCTCTTGAGTGGCGTCGTCCTTCTCGAAGAGGGCCAGCGCGCTCATGTCGATGTCGATGAGGTCGAAGTGGGGGCCCTCCCGGATCTGGGAGAGGATCTCCGCGTAGGTCGGGACGTGGACCACGTCGACGCGGATGCCGGTCTCCTTGCTGAACGGCTCGTACACGGCCTTGCGGTGCGCCTCGCCGTAGGCGCCGCCGATGTCGCGGACGACCACGGTCCTGCTGTTCCCGGCTCCGCCGGAGTTCCGGGCGGTGGGGGGCCCGCACGCGGTGGCCGACAGGGCGGCGGCGCCCGCCGAGACGGCGCCGACGCCCCGCAGGAACGATCTTCGGTCGGTTCCGACGTCCTTCACCGTGTGCCTCCTGCGAAGCCGGGTGCGGTGCCCGCGGGACGGGACTGTTGGCGGGACGCCGCCGACGTTCGCGGCTGGGACGCGAGCCGGATCACGAGTCGGCCGGGGCGACGTGAGCCCGGTCACGTCATGGTACGGCCACCGACCTCACGCCCCTACGGCCGGGGCGCCGCCGACGCGATATCGTGACGGCCCCCGGCGACGGGTCACACCGCCACCAGCCGCCACTCCTGGCCGGCGCCGGCGCCGGTGCCGACGGGGCGCTGGACGACGCGGGCGCCCGCCTGCGTCGAGTCGCCGTCGACGCTCACGCACCAGCCGTTGCGCATGTTCACCAGCCGATGGTGGCCGTCGCCCGTGTCGACCAGCCTCCAGTGCTGGTTGTCGCTGCCGGCGTCGTGGTACTGGATCAGCTGGGCGCCCGGGCCGGAGCCGCCGGGGCTGTCCAGCAGCCGGCCGCTGTGGCGGGCGGCCAGCCGGAAGGAGCCGTCGGCCTCGGGCAGCAGCCGCCACTGCTGGTTGACGGCGCCGGACCAGCCCCACTGGATGATCCCGGCGCCGTCGGCGGTGCTCGCTCCGGGGACGTCCAGCACATGGCCGCTGTGCCGGTTGACCAGCCGGAAGTAGCCGCTGAGCAGGGACACGGTGATCTCCGTGCGCCGCCCGGCGGCCAGCGACACCTTCCTGGCGTGGGTGCCGAGGGACGAGGCCGCGACGGTCGCCGTGGTCGACACGGAGGCCATACCGCGCCGGCTGATCAGGGTGACGTCCTGGTCGACGGCGGAGGTGACGGACAGCGTGGCGGTCCGTGCGCCCAGGTCCCACGCCAGGCTGTGGACCCGGATGCGGCCACGGGCCCGCACCCCCGTGATCGTGCCCTTCGGCAGCTGGTCGGGAAGGGCCGGCAGCAGCTCCAGCACTCCGGGGCGGCTGTACAGCAGGGCCTCGGCCAGCACACCGGGGATGGCGTGGGCCGCGTCCGCGTTGTAGATGTGCAGATCGGGGTTGTGGGAGGTCATCAGGGACCTGAAGACCATGTTGTTGCCGAGGATCTTCCGCAGGTTGCCGTAGACCTGTACGCCGTCCTTCAGCCGGGCCCCCGCAAGGGCCCGGTGGAGGCTGCCGTGGGCGGAGACGTTCTGGTCGCCGCGCACCTCGAGGGCCCGCTCGGCCGGCCGGACCAGGGCGGGCTCGTCCTCGGGGTTGATCTCGTGCAGGGGCCAGGCCCCGTACAGGTGCTGGACGTGCCGGTGGTCGTAGCGGTCGGCGAGGCCCGGCCAGGACCACTCGGCCAGCGCCCCGTCGCCGTTGACCCGGTAGTCGGGGAGCTTCTTCAGCAGCGCCGTCCAGCGTGCGACGCCCTGGCCGCTGCCCTGCTCCACGCCGAGGGCGTCGGCGGCGTCGATCGCGGCCCGCAGCGCGTGCCTGCCGGCCATGATGTCGCCGGTGGCGTTCACCGAGAAGCAGACGCCGGTGTTGCCGGGGGAGTTCTCCATGGAGAAGGACGGCACGAAGACCGCCTTGCCGTTCGCGTCGGTCCGGGTGAGGAAGTCCTCGTAGAAGAGGGCCAGCTCCATCAGGGCCGGCCCGAGCCGGTCCCGCAGGAACGCCTCGTCGCCGGTGACCTCGTAGTACTCCAGCAGCGGATACAGCAGCCAGTCGGCGCCGCCCGTCCAGGTGTGGCCGGGGAAGCCGCCGCCGTCGAAGTGGAGCATGTGGCCGTACTCGCCGTCGGTACGGGAGGGGGCGAGGAAACCGCGGGCTCCGTAGAGGTTCCTGGCGTTGGTCCGCCAGTCGTCGAGCTGCCCGAGGACCAGGTCGAAGTAGCCCTGCATCGCCTCGGTGAGGTCGAGGATGTTGCCGCCGGCGACCTGCAGGTTGACATTGGCGTCGGTGGTGAAGTCGTCGGCCCAGGCCGCGCCCCAGGAACCCGCCCAGATGCCCGTGAGCCGGGGTGGCAGGATCCCGCTGGAGCTGAGGAAGAGGTAGCGGCCGGAGTCGTACAGCCGCTCGAGCAGCGCGATGTCGACGGCACTGCGGTCGGCGTTCTGCCGGGCGATCAGTTCACCGACGGACAGACGCCGGTCGGCGGCCGGGACGTCCAGGTCGAGCCGGGAGCGGTCGTAGAGGTCGGTGTGCAGGGCCGTGTGCCGTGCGAGCAGCGCCGCGTAGTCCGTGCCGAGCGCGGCAAGCCGGGTGTGCAGCGGCTCGGAGTCCCAGCCCGTGGACGACTCGTAGCGGCCCAGCTTCGTCAGCAGCAGCACCCTGGTCGCCTTGGCCACCGCGATCGTGGCACCGGAGACGGTGACCGTGGCGCCGGCGCCCGTGGCGACGACCCGGGTGACGCCCTCGTAGCCGAAGGCGCCCTGGCCCGAGGGGTAGGTGCCGCGCAGGTTCAGGTATCCGGAACCGTCGGCCACGGTGGCGCGCGTGGTGAAGCCGAGCCCGGCGGGGAGCCCGTCGAGTGCGGTGTGGACGCTGAGGGTCGTGTCGACGGTACGGCCGGGGGCGGGTGTCAGCTCATGGACGATCACGTTGTCGGCGCGGGAGACGAACGCCCGGCGCGTCCAGGTGCCGTACTGGTCGGTCCAGCTCGACCCCACCTCACCGGTGCGGAAGTCGGTGACCCGCCCGTAGTCGCGGACCGTCGTCATGCCCGGCGTGGCGATGCGCAGCTCGTACGCCGGGTGGTACGACTGCGTCCAGCGCAGGGACCAGCCCGCGGCGAAGTCCCGGTTGGCCCCCGCGTAGTCGCCCGCGAGCGCCTTGTCGCGAGCCCTTTCCAGCCGGCCGGAGAGCACCGGCGGCTTCACGTCACGCGTGCCGTTCGGCAGCACCAGGCGGTGGTGGTTGAGGACCACCTTCTCCAGGGTGGGCGCGCCGTACAGCACGGCGCCGTGCTCGCCGTTGCCGGTGAGGAAGCCATCGGTCCAGGAGGTGGCGGGGGAGGTGTCGTAGATGCCCCGCTCGGGGAGCGTGATCTGCGGTGGGACGGCCGCCGCGGCCCGGCCGGGGAGCACACCGCCGGGCAGAGCGGCGGCCCCGGCGGTCAGGGCGGTGGTGGCGAGGAAGGTCCGGCGGCCGAGGGGACTGCCCGACCCGGTGGAACCACGACGATCACGTGACGACATGGGATGAATGTATAGGCTGCCTCGCGGACGGTGTCCATACCTTCCGTCGAACTCGCGCGGTCGCCCGGAAGGTCGGTTGATCGATGGGATGAATACGGGCATCACGCTCCCGACTCGTGCAGCTACACCTCCGGCGACCGGACGGCCATGCTGACACTCAACCCGGCCACCCGCGCCTACGACGCCGAACGCTCCGCGGCGCGCGACCCGGTCCGTGTCCCGCGTCGGCGGGGATGCGCGACGTGCGGGTCACCGAGGTCGCCGGACTGGGGCAGGCCGCCTTCAGAGAGACCGCCGAGGTGCGCCGGCCGCGCCAGAACGTCTCGTTCGTGGGGTGGCGCGCCGGTTCCCGCTCGTGAGGGCTCACCCTGGCCCAGCCGGTCGGGGCCGGGGACGGCGCCGACCACCTCGTGGCGGCGACCCGGCGGATCACGCCCCGCCTCGTCGGCCGGCCCCCGGCGGCGCACAGCTCATCGGCCACGGGTCACACGGATTCGACGTCCGTGGTGGCGAGCTTCGCGTAGACCTCGGGACGCTCGCACCGGATCCGTTTCGCGAGGAGCACGCCGGTCGCGAACACGGCCGCCGCGGACGACCGCGTCGCGGGAACCGTCACCCTGCTCGTCGACAGGGCGACCGTCGCGGTCGTCGATCCCGGGATGGTCGCGGACCGCCGGCTCATCCTGGACCCGCTCACGGCGCACGGGCTCGCCCCCGAGGACGTCACCGACGTGGTCTTCAGCCACCACCACCCCGACCACACGCTGAACGCCGCCCTGTTCCCCGAGGCACGCTTCCACGACCACATGGCCATCCACCGGGACGACATCTGGGAGGACCGCGACGCCGACGGATATCGGCTCTCCCCGTCCATCACCCTGGTGACCACGCCCGGCCACACCGCCGAGGACGTCAGCACCCTGGTGACCGCCGACGAGGGCCTCGTGGTCCTCACCCATCTGTGGTGGACCGCCGAGGGGCCGGCCGACGACCCCTTCGCCCCCGACCGCGAGCGGTTGCGGGTGGCCAGGCAGAAGGTCCTCGCCCTCGGCCTGGCCCTCATGGTCCCCGGTCACGGGGCTCCCTTCGTGCCCTCGGAGTCGACACCCGTCTGACCTCGACGGCAGCGGGCGGCAGACGCGCGCCGCGCAACCGGTTGAGAGGGATGCGCGGCGGCGCGATGCTGGAGGGAAGCGCCCGTGGCGGGCGCGACAGCGCCGTGCTGCGAAACGGCACGAACGACGTCGGGGTACGCCCATGGACACCGAGCCCGACACGACCACACCCCACACGACCACAGGAGCGGACGGAACAGCCGAGGGAAGAGCCGAGGGAACAGCCGTACCCGACGACTTCGCGGTGGTCGTCGACGCCCGCGGAGTCGTCCTGGTGTGGAGCGCGGGAGCCGGGCGACTCCTCGGGTACGAGGCCGAGGAGGTGGTGGGCCGGCCGGCCGCCCACCTGCGGACTGCGAGGCTGCCCGCCGCGACGCGGCGCCATCTGGCCGCCGCGGAGCCCTGGACGAGCGACGTGGGGCTGCGCAAGCGGGACGGCGACCGCGTCATCGTGCGGCTCCGCGGCACACCCCTCTTCGACGGGCACGGCCGGACGCACTGGGTCCTCACCCCGGCGGCGGTGACCTACTCCGCCGGGCCGACCGACACGGAGCCCGCCGAACTGTGGGACCTCACGCTCGCACAGCTCCCGCTGCCCGTCGCCATCTACGACAGCGACGCCCGGTTCGTCACCTGCAACCAGGTCATGAGCCAGGCCATGGGGCTGAACCCGGACGAGATGCGGGGGCAGACGCTGTGGGAGATCTACCCCACCCCGCCCCTGGACGAGATCGACCGCCTCCAGCACCAGGTCGCGCGCACCGGAGAGATGGTCTACCGCGAGGAGCAGCCCTTCCGGGCCTCCGGTGAGGTCCGCGACCACGCCTGGTCGCTGTTCCTCTCCCCGCTGAAGGACCGGGCGGGCACCGTGCTCGGACTGTCGGCCCTGGTCATCGACATCACCGAGCAGTACTGGGCGCGCCGGCGCCTGGCCGTGCTGAACGACGCCAGCGTGCGTATCGGCAGCACCCTCGACGTGACCCGGACCGCCGAGGAACTCGCCGAGGTGGCGGTGAGCGGGCTGGCCGACTTCGCCACCGTCGACCTGCTGGAGTCGGTCGTCCAGGGACACGAGCCGCAGCCCATCCCCGGTGACATGCCCATCGTCTGCCGCCGTACCGCGCAGCGGTCGGTGCTCCGGGGCAACCCGGAGTCCGTGGTCGTCACGGGCGACATCGACGTCCACCCGCCCGGTACCCCGGCGGCGCAGGCGCTGATCACCGGCCGGGGCAGCTTCCACAGCGCGGGCGACCCGCTGCTGCGCGAGTGGCTGGCGGCCTCCCCGGGCCGCATCGACAACATGCGGCGATTCAAGATCCATTCGGTGCTGATGGTGCCGCTCCGCGCCCGGGGCGTCACCCTGGGCGTGATGCTCCTGCTGCGCCACCGCACCGAGGACGCCTTCCGCGAGGACGACCTGGTGCTCGCCGAGGAGATCGCCGCCCGGGCGGCGGTGAGCATCGACAACGCCCGCCGGTACACCCGTGAGCGGCACACGGCGCTCACCCTCCAACGCAGTCTCCTGCCCGAGCGGCTCCCCGAGGTGGAGTCGGCGGCCCTCGCCTACCGGTACCTCCCCGCGGGCCCGGGGGACGAGATCGGCGGGGACTGGTTCGACGTGATCTCCCTGTCCGGGGGACGAGTGGCACTGGTGGTGGGCGACGTGGTCGGCCACGGCGTGCACGCCTCGGCCACCATGGGGCGGCTGCGCTCCGCCGTACGGACCCTCGCCGACGCCGACTTCACACCCGACGAGCTGCTCACCCGGCTGGACGACCTGGTCATCCGCCTCGACCGGGAGGAGGGCCCGGACGCGCGGAGCGTGGCGGAGGGAGCCTCGGGCGAGGTCGGTGCCACCTGCCTCTACGCCGTCTACGATCCCGTCGCCGGCTGCTGCGACCTGGCGCGGGCCGGGCACCCGCCGCCCGTGCTGAAGCACGCCGACGGCACCGTGGAGGTCCTGGACCTGCCCGCCGGGCCCCCGCTCGGCCTGGGCGGACTGCCCTTCGAGGCCGCCCGCGTCGTCCTGCCCGAGGGCAGCACGCTCGCCCTGTACACCGACGGCCTGATCGAGGCGCCCGGCCGTGACGTCGACGTAGGACTCGACCTGCTGACCGAGGCGCTGCGCCGCCCCGCCGCCGATCTGGAGGAGACCTGCGACGAGGTGCTGCGCAAGGTGCGGCCCGACCCTCCAGCCGACGACATCGTCCTGCTCCTGGCCAAGACCGCCACCCTCGGCGCCGACCGGGTCCGCACCTGGGAGCTGCCCCTGGACCCCGCGGCCGTCGCCGGTGCCCGCCGGATGGCGGCCGAGCAGCTCGACGCCTGGGGGCTCGCCGAACTCGACTTCTCCACCGAGCTGATCGTCAGCGAACTGGTCACCAACGCGATGCGGTACGGCAACGCCCCCATCCGTCTGCGGCTCATCCGCGCCGACGCCCTCATCTGGATCGAGGTCTCCGACTCCAGCAGCGCCGCTCCCCATCTGCGGCGGGCCCGCGTCTTCGACGAGGGCGGACGCGGACTGCTGCTCGTCGCGCAGGTCGCCGAGCGCTGGGGCAGCCGCCAGACGTCCGCGGGCAAGACGATCTGGGCCGAACAGCCCCTGCCGGACGTGCGGAGCCCGGCGTAGGGGTGAACCCGGGGGCGAGGCAGGACGCTGAGTCGCCAACCGGTCGGCAGGGCCGCGACCGCCTCCCGCCGGACGACGAGCGGGAGGCGTCGGCCGATGGCCGGCAGAGGAACCGAGGGCCCCGGCGGGGCACCCGGCCGGCCGGTCGGGGCCCGGCCCTACAGATCGCGGCGTACGAGGAACGCCGACAGGGCCCGCAGTTCGTCTCCGGCCGTGCCCTGGAGCGGGACGTCCGCCAGCGCGGCCTCCGCCGCCGCGATGTGGGCGCGAGCCTCGTCCAGCGCCGCCGCCCGGCCGCCCGCGGCCTCGACGAGTGCGGCCGCCTCCGCCGGGTCACCTCCCGACGTCAGCAGCGCGGCCAGACGTCGTGCCTCGCGGGTGGGGGAGTCCAGCGCGGCCAGCACGGGGAACGTCTTCTTGCGCTCTCGGAGATCGTTGTGCACGGGTTTGCCGGTGACCTGCGGGTCGCCCCAGATGCCCAGGACGTCGTCGACGATCTGGAAGGCGAGCCCCAGTCGCCGGCCGGCCCGGTCGAGCGCGGCGACCGCGGACGGCGGACCGCCGCCGAGCAGCGCGCCCAGCGCGGCGGCGCAGCCCAGCAACGCGCCGGTCTTGTGCTCGGCCATCGCCCGGTATTCCGCCGCCCGCACCCGCTCCGGGCCCGTCCAGGGACGCTCGGCGAACAGCAGGTCGTCCGCCTGCCCGCGCACCAGGTCGCCCAGCGCCGCCGAGAGCATCCGCAACGCGGACGGGCCCGCGTCGGTGGCGGCGAGCGTCTCCACGGCCAGCGCGAACAGGGCGTCGCCGGCGAGGACCGCGGGCCCGGTGCCGTACGCCTTCCAGACCGTCGGGCGGCGGCGCCGGGCCGGGTCGCCGTCCATGATGTCGTCGTGCAGCAGCGAGAAGGCGTGCACCAGTTCCACCGCGACCGCCGCGGGAACGCCGGCCGTGCCGGGGGCGCCCACCGCCTCGGCCCCCAGCACGGCCAGGGCCTGCCGCACCCCCTTGCCGCCGGACGCGGCGGCGGGGGCGCCGCCCACCTCGCACCAGCCGAAGGAGTAGGCGGCCATCTCGCCCACCCAGGGGTGCGTCCGCCCGATCGCCTCCCGCAGCGCGGGCCGCACCGTCCCACGGCAGCGTTCGAGGACGAGGAGGACGTCGACCGGCGCCCGCAGCGCCGAGGAGACCGGCGTCACCGCGCGGCCTCCACCCGCACACCGTGCGCGGCCGGGTTCCGGACACCGGAACTCGCCTCGACCCGGACCCCGCGAGCCCGCCCACCGGACTCTCCCGGCTCCCGAGCACCGACTTCGTCGTGCGCGGGCACACCGGTTTCGACGTGCGTCGGCACGCCGAGGTCGTCGTGCGCCGCCGGGGTGAGGTCATGGTGCGCGGGCACACCGGTCTCTCCGTGCGCCGCCCGACCGGGGGCGTCGTGTTGCGCGGGCACACCGGTTGCTCCGCGCGTCGGCACGCCCAAGTCGTCGTGCGTCGGCCCGCCCAGGTCGTCGTGCGTCGGCACGCCGAGTTCGGTGTGTGCCCGGGCCACCATCTCCCTCGCGTGCCGTAGGCCGATCCGTTCCAACTCGCGGGCTAAGGCGGTCAGTTCGGTTGCCGTCTCGGTGTGGTCGCGGCCGAGGCGGGCCAGTGACTTCGCCAGCCCGAGCCGGGACAGTGCCTCACCGCGCGGCTCGCTCATCTCGCGGAACTCCGCCAGCGCCAGCTCGTACGTGTCCCGCGCCTCGGCGTAACGCCCGGCCCGGTAAAGGACGTTGCCCCGCATCTTGTGGTTGTACGCCAGCGCGCTGGACAGCCGCATCGCCCGGCAGGTGGTCTCCGCCTCCGACAGCAGGGCGAGCGCCCGCTCGACGTCCCCGTCCCGCGCCGAGACGATGTCGGCCAGCCCGCGCAGCGCCCACGCGTGGCCGCGCCGGTCGTCGGCGCTCCCGGCTATCCCCGCCGCCTCCTCGAACAGCGCGTACGCGGTGTCGTACTCGCCGCGCTGGCGGTGGATCTGCGCGATGCCCTCCAGTGCCCACACCGTGTGCCGGGCCTCGCCGCGCCGCCGGGCCTCGGCCAGCAACTGCTCGTGCAGCCGGGCGACGGCCTCGTAGTCGCCCTGGATCCTGCCCGTCTCGGCCAGCCCCGCGAGCGAGTAGCCGCGCACGACGACATCACCTCCCCGTTCGCCCATCTCGGCCGCGAGCCCCAGGAGCCGCCGGGCCAGTGCGAACGAACCCCGCTGACGGGCCAGGGTGCCGCCGCTCCACAGGGCCCAGGCCATCGCCCCCAGGTCACCCACCGCCCGGGCCGCCCGGTAGCTCGCCTTCCACGCCCGGTCGGCCTCCCCGATCTGCCCCAGCCGCCGGTGCGCCTCGGCCACCGCGAGCCCGGAGCGCGCCGCCTCGCCGTGCTCCCCGGCGCGCTCGGCCTGTCTCAACTGCCGGGTGCCGGCGGCCAGTACCTCGGTGAGAGAGGAGTTCACGGACAGGGTGGTCAGGGCGCCCTGGTATTCCGGGGCGAACGCCTTGCCGTACATGGTTGCCTTTCGTCCGAATGCACGCGATGCGGGCCGCCTCCGCGTATACACACCATCTCTACATGGCGTGTATACATGGCGTGTATAGAGCGGCTGAAATGAACCCTGGCCCGAGGGCCAGGGTTCATCCGCTGCTGATCAAGACGTCACGTCGGCGAGGGAGGTTGCCCGTGAGGCGTAGATCACCTCACGAGCCGGCGGCGGCCTCGGTCTCGGCCTTGTCGGCGGCGGCCGCGGCCTTCGCGATGGCGAGGAAGCGTCGGATCGTCTCGACCGGCATGTCGAGCCCCTCGGAGGCGGACTGCTCCGTGCCGAACATCTGCACCGCCTCGGCGACGGCCAGGGCCAGCTCGACCTCCGCCTTGCGTACCTTGGCCTCGGCCTTGTCCACGGTGTCGACCACCGCCAGCTGGCGGCGCTGCTTCTCCTGGAGCCTCTGCTTGCGGGAGGGGGTCTTCTCGGGGTGCTGCACAGTCATGACCAAGATCATAAGCGGTCGCCGCCACCCCCATCGCCCTCCCAACAAGGCTGCCAGCCCCAGGCGTTGAAGAGCGCTCCGCCCACCGTGGTGATCCCGTACGAGCGGACGTGACGCCACTCGTCCCGCGACAGTGCCGAGGCGTCGGTCTTCGTCAGCGGCAGAGCGAGCGGCGCGCGATCGAGCACCGTGAACCCCAGCTCGGCGAAGGCGTGGGCCCACGGTGGCGGAGCGCTGAACTCGTCGTCGTACCAGTCCCGGCGTTCGCGGGCGAAGGCGATCCAGGGGTGGTGCGCGTGACACAGGATGACGGACTCGCTCGTGCGTTCGACGATCGTCGCCGTGTGGAAGGAGCGCGGGTACGTCCGCTCCTCGATCTCACCGACCCGGCCCCCGGCCGCACGGGCCGCCGCGTGCAGCGCTGCCCGGAACGTCCGCGGGTCGGTTTCCGGCGGTGGCCCGTCCTGCGGCCGGAGGTACCCCGTGGCGCCTCGGGGCAGGGTGAACGCCGCTTCCTCGTGCCCGGTCATGGGGCGCATTCTGCCGAGCCGGGAGTCCGTCGGGCGAACGAGAAAAAATTCTTCCGCCCCGATGTCGAGAACCCGTGATCGGCTCCGTCCCCGGGGTGAAGGCGACCACAATGGATCGCACGAGCACCGAGGAGAGAGACCATGGCCAAGTACCTGTTGCTCAAGCACTACCGCGGCGCCCCGGCGGCGGTGAACGACGTCCCCATGGACCGGTGGACGCCCGAGGAGATCTCGGCGCACATGCAGTACATGCAGGACTTCGCGGACCGGCTGGAGAAGAGCGGCGAGTTCGTGGACGGCCAGGCACTCGCCCCGGAGGGCACCTGGGTCCGGTACGACGGAGAGGGGCGCCCGCCGGTCACCGACGGCCCGTTCGCCGAGACCAAGGACCTCATCGCCGGCTGGATGGTGATCGACGTCGACAGCCACGAGCGTGCCGTGGAACTGGCCGG
Organism: Streptomyces sp. NPDC030183; assembly: GCF_055573455.1. Taxonomy (NCBI): domain Bacteria; kingdom Bacillati; phylum Actinomycetota; class Actinomycetes; order Kitasatosporales; family Streptomycetaceae; genus Streptomyces; species Streptomyces sp. NPDC030183. Next base: position 113,876 of record NZ_JBVIBK010000018.1, on the reverse strand, counting down.
GGAACTGTCGGCCGCCCCCGGAGCCGGCGGGAAGCCGATCCACGAGTGGCTGGAGGTCCGTCCGTTCCTGACCGCGCCCCCCACCATCACGGAGTGACCACCCGCATGGACGAGGCCCTGCTCCGCGACCTCACGCCCGGTGTGCTCGCCGTCCTCGTCCGCCGCGGAGCAGACTTCGCGGCGGCCGAGGACGCCGTACAGGAGGCGCTGATCGAAGCGCTGCGCGTCTGGCCCTCCGAGCCTCCACGGGACGCCAGGGGCTGGCTGGTCACCGTCGCCTGGCGCAAGTTCCTCGACGCGACCCGGGCGGAGACCGCCCGCCGCCGGCGTGAGGACCTGGTCGACGAGGAGCCGCCCCCCGGTCCGGCGCCGGCGGTGGACGACACGCTCCAGCTGTACTTCCTGTGCGCCCACCCGTCCCTCACGCCGTCGTCTGCGGTCGCGCTCACCCTGCGCGCCGTGGGCGGGCTGACCACCCGGCAGATCGCCCGCGCCTACCTGGTGCCCGAGGCGACCATGGCCCAGCGCATCAGCCGGGCCAAGCGAACCGTCTCCGGGGTGCGGTTCGACCAGCCGGGCGACGTCGCCACCGTGCTGCGCGTCCTCTACCTGGTCTTCAACGAGGGCTACTCCGGCGACGTCGACCTGGCCGCCGAGGCCATCCGGCTCACCCGGCAGCTCGCCGCCCGGATCGACCACCCCGAGGTGGCGGGCCTGCTCGCCCTCATGCTGCTCCACCACGCCCGGCGCGCGGCCCGGACCGCGGCCGACGGCAGCCTGGTGCCGCTCGCCGAACAGGACCGGAGCCGGTGGGACACGAAGCTGATCGCCGAGGGCGTCGAGATCCTCCAGCCGGCGCTCGCCCGCGACCGGCTCGGTGAGTTCCAGGCGCAGGCAGCCGTCGCCGCCCTCCACGCCGACGCCCCCACCGCCGAGGAGACGGACTGGGTGCAGATCGTCGAGTGGTACGACGAACTCGTCCGGCTGACCGACAGCCCCGTCGTCCGGCTCAACCGCGCCGTCGCCGTGGGCGAGGCCGACGGGCCACGCGCCGGGCTGGCGGCCCTCGCGACATTGGACGACTCCCTGCCCCGCCACACCGCCGTGGCCGCCCACCTCCACGAACGCGACGGCGACCCGACGACGGCGGCACGCCTGTACGCCGAGGCGGCCCGCAAGGCCCCCAACACCGCCGAACGCGACCACCTGACCCGCCAGGCGGCGCGGCTCAACACCGACGGCAGCCGCTGACGCAGCCCCCGCCACCCGTGATCCTGCCGTCAGCTCGGGGTCATTTCCGAGATCAGTGCCTGGACGCGGGTCTTGATCGCGTCGCGGATGGGACGCACTGCCTCGACGCCCCGTCCGGCGGGGTCGTCGAGCTGCCAGTCGAGGTACCGCTTGCCGGGGAAGACGGGGCACGTGTCGCCGCACCCCATCGTGATCACTACGTCGGACGCCTGGACGGCCTCGGTGGTGAGGATCTTCGGGGTCTCGGCGGAGATGTCGATGCCGACCTCGTTCATCGCTTCGACGACGGCCGGATTGACGGTGTCGGCGGGGGCCGAGCCGGCGGAGCGCACCTCGATGCGGTCGCCGGCCAGGTGGGTGAGGAACGCGGCGGCCATCTGGGAGCGGCCCGCGTTGTGGACGCAGACGAACAGCACCGACGGGCGCGCGGCAGAAGTGCTCATGGCAAGGGTCTTTCTCAGAGGCGACGCGGGTGGTCAGGAGGAGGCGAGTTCGGGTCGTGCGGGCGGGACGGCGGTCCCGGGTCGCGCCGGGACGGGGCGTGTGCCGTACACCGCGGTCACGATCCCGAGTCCGAGCGCGGCGCCGAGCAGCTGGGCGGCGATGTACGGGGCCACGGAGGCGGGCGCTATCCCGGCGAAGGTGTCGGTGAGGGCACGGCCGACGGTCACCGCGGGGTTGGCGAACGAGGTGGAGGAGGTGAACCAGTAGGCGGCCCCGATGTAGGAGGCCACCGCCGCCGGGGCGAGCGCGGCGCGGCCGATCCGGCCGAGGCCGAAGATCAGCAGGATCAGGCCCGCTGTGGCGACGAGCTCGCCGAGCCAGAGGTGGCCGGCGGACCGGTCGTGGGTGGAGAACTTCACCAGCGGCCTCCCGAACATCGCGTCGGCCAGGATCGCCCCGCCGATCGCCCCGCGATCTGGGCGGGCACGTACGCGGCGACTTCCCGCAGGGGCAGGCCGTCCCGCGTGCGGCGGCCCGTGAACCAGGCGGCGAGGGTGACGGCGGGGTTGAAGTGCGCGCCGGAGACGGGGCCGAGCAGCAGGATGAGCACGCCCAGACCGAAGACGGTCGCGAGGGAATTGGCGAGCAACTGCACGCCGACGTCCCGCGACAACTCGGTGGCCTGGATGCCGGAGCCGACCACCACCGCCACCAGCATCCCCGTGCCGATCGCCTCGGCGGCGACCCGGCGGCCGAGGGAGGCGTTCACGCGGTGGCCCCCGCGGGCTGCCCGGTGGTCAGGAACGCGGCGAGCTTGCCCAGGACGCCGGGCAGCACCCAGTAGTACACCCAGGTCCCGCGCCGCTCGCAGTCGATGAGGCCGGCCTGCCGCAGCAGCTTCAGGTGGTGGGAGATCGTCGGCTGGGACAGGTCGAAGGCCGGCGTCAGCTCGCACACGCAGACCTCGCCACCCTCCCCCCGCGAAGCGATCATCGACATCAGGCGCAGCCGGACCGGGTCGCCCAGCGCCTTGAAGATCCTCGCCAGGTCGGCCGCCTGGTCCTCGTCCAGCGGCGCGGCGGACAGGCCCGGGCAGCAGGCGGCGTCCGGGCCGATCACCTCAAGCTCTTGTTTCGACATGCCTCTATGTTGACGATTTTCGATTCAAGGCGCAAGGTTGAATCGATGAACGTCAATACAAGCCGTTCCGGGCGCCGCCATGCCCGTCATCCAGGAGTGAAGCCATGAGTGAGCAGTCCACCGACCTGCGCGAAACCGTCCGCCGGCGGTACGCCGCGGCGGCCGTGAAGGTCACCGTGGGCGGCACCGCCTGTTGCGGACCCGAACCCGTCGAAGCCGACGAGAACTTCGGCTCCACCCTCTATGCCGCCGACGACCGCGACGCCCTGCCCGCCGAAGCAGTCGCCGCCTCCCTCGGCTGCGGCAACCCCACCGCCGTCGCGGAACTCCGCGAAGGCGACCGCGTCCTCGACCTCGGCTCCGGTGGCGGCATCGACGTACTTTTGTCCGCCCGCCGCGTCGGCCCCACCGGCAAGGCGTACGGGCTGGACATGACCGACGAGATGCTCCGACTCGCCCTCGCCAACGCGGCGAAGGCGGGCGCGACGAACGTGGAGTTCCTCAAGGGCACCATCGAGGCCATCCCGCTGCCCGCGGACACCATCGACGTCGTCATCTCCAACTGCGTCATCAACCTGTCCACCGACAAGCCCGCTGTGTTCGCCGAGACCTTCCGCGTCCTCAAGTCGGGCGGTCGGATCGGCGTCTCCGACGTCGTCGCCGACGACACCCTCACCGCCGGACAGCGAGCCGAGCGCGGCGACTACGTCGGTTGCATCGCAGGCGCTCTCTCCTTCGCCGAGTACCGCGCCGGCCTGGAGGCGGCCGGCTTCACGGACATCGAGATCACCCCGACCCACGCGGTCGCCGACGGCATGCACTCCGCCGTCATCCGCGCGACCAAGCCCGCCACCGGCCCGGACAGCGTCAAGACGTCTGCCACGAGCTCGTGCTGCGGTGTCACCGACTGCTGCACCCCGGCCGAGCGGGCGACCAACCCGTCCGTCACGGTCAGCGAGGCCAAGAACGCCTCGGGCTGCGCTTGCACGACTGACGAGGTCTCCCTCGGCGGCAAGGACGGCTGACCCCGTACGGGTCACCCGTCGACCGACCCCGGACCCTCGGCGAACCTCGTCACGTCGCCGGGTGCCATGTCCTCGCGGAGCCGGACGAACCGTGCCGGATGGCGCCAGGCACCATGACCCTGGGCGGTGTCCACGGCCATCTCCGCCACCAGGTCCGGCTCGACGAGGACGACCTCCAGGGGGGTGCGTGAGCCCCAGGACGTCGTGAACCGCGTTCCCTCCCAGGGGTGCCCGGGGCGGGCCGCGGACAGCCGGGCGCCCAGGTCACGGACCGCCTCGGGGGACAACAAGGTGCTGCGGGCGACCAGCCGCAGGACTCCTTCGTGGTCGTAGCGGCCGAGGAGGACGCTCTGCGGGCGGCGCAGGGTGCCGGTCACGGCGCCCACGACGCCCTCGGCGGTGTCCCGGCGGCGGATCTTGTACCAGCCGCGCGTCCCCGGCAGATACCGCTGCCGCCGGCCCTTGGCCACGAGCCCCTCCACGCCGGGCACCCGCGTCCAGGAGGTCAGCCATTCCCGCGCGGTGGCCAGGTCGCACGTCTGAGGACAGAGAGTCCACGGGGCGGCGAGCCCGTGACCGGTGAACAGTTCCTCCAGCGTCGCGCGCCGTTCGTCGTACGGCCGGCGGAGGAGTTCCACACCGTCGGCCTGGAGGACGTCGAAGGCGATGAAGTGGGCGGGCAGCGACTCGGCCAGCCGGGCGGCGGTCCGCCCACCGGACGAGGCCCGGCGTTGCAGCGACTCGAAGGACAGCTCCTCGCCCGCCCAGACCACGACCTCGCCGTCGAGGACCCAGCCGTCCGGCAGCACCGCCGCGGCGGCGGCGAGGTCGGGAAAGCGGGCCTGGATCATGCTGCCCCGACGGGACTGGATCAGCACGGGGCCCGGCGCCGGCCAGGGCGTGAACACCAACGCCCGGTACCCGTCGAACTTGGGTTGCAGCACGAGACCGCCGGGCAGCGCCGTGGGCGGGGGCATCCGTTCCCGGGCCTGGGCCAGCATCGGCTCCACCGGCGGTCGCAGCACCATACGTCCGGTCTACGGCCTGCGCGCCCGCCCCGCGACCGGAACGACCCACGGGAAGAGCCGTGCCCCCGCCCCTCACGCGGCCTCAGGGCTTGCGGGCCAGCCCCCCGTGCTCACCGATGACCTCGGGAGCCGCGTCGTCGGGGTCCGGACGCCAGAGCGGGACCGAGACCACACCGGGGTCGACGAGCTCCAGGCCGTCGAAGTAGGCGGTGATCTGGTCGGGGGTGCGCAGGTTGTACGGGACGGCGCCGCTGCTGTTGTACGCCTCCTGGGCCTGCTCGAAGACGGGGTCGATGCCGAGGGAGCCGTCGTTGACGGAGAGGTAGCTGCCCGACGGCAGGGCCGCCATCAGTCGGGTGACGATGGAGCGGGCCTGGTCGTGGTCGGCGACGTGGCCGAGGATGTTGCTGAGGATGAGGGCGGTGGGCCGACCGAGGTCGAGCGTCTCCGCGGCGGCCTCGAGGATGCGGTCCGGGTCCAGCACATCGGCGTCGACGTACGCGGTCGCCCCCTCCGGCGTGGAGTAGAGCAGGGCACGGGCGTGCGCCAGGACCAGCGGGTCGTTGTCGACGTAGACGATCCGCGACTCGGGGGCGATGCCCTGCGCGACCTCGTGCGTGTTGTTCGCGGTCGGCAGCCCCGTACCGACGTCCAGGAACTGGCGGATGCCCGCCTCCGCCACCAGGTACGTGATGTTGCGCCGCAGGAACGCCCGGCTGCTGCGCGCGATGGTGACGATGCCGGGGAACACGGCGGTGTAGGCGTCGCCCGCCTCCTCGTCGACCGGGTAGTTGTCCTTGCCGCCCAGCCAGTAGTTCCAGATGCGGGCCGAGTGCGGCACCGACGTGTCGATCTTCTGGTGCGCCGCCGATCCGGGCGTGCTCGCGTGTTCGGTCATGAGTGGCGTCCGTCTTTCCACCGAAGCATTTGACGTTTCAACAGACAACCTACGCCCCGACACCCCCGCAGCGCACGTCAGTTGAGGATTCCGGATCCGTGTCAGGCGGCGGCATATTCCTCGGGCATCGCCGGCCGCTGTGCTTCGATGGGGCCATGAGCGATCTCGACGGCGGGGACCAGGAAGCGCGTTACCGTGCGCTGGACGAGGCGGTGACCCGGCTGTACGGGGAAGGGCGGTGGGGCGAGGCGCTGGCGGCGGTGACCGAAGCGGCCCCTCGGATACCCCGGCGGCGCGCGGACCTCGCCCATCTGACCGCCTGTCTGCTGGCCCTCACCGGGCGCCCGCGGGACGCCCTCGCGGAGTTGCGGGCCGCGCTCGGCGACGGTGCCTGGTGGAGCCCGGCGATCCTCGTCGAGGACGACGACCTGGCCGCCGTACGCGACCTGCCGGGCTTCGACGCCCTGGTGAAGGAGTCGACCGCGCGGCACGCCGCCGCCGGCGCCGTGCCGTTCCCGCCCCTCGTACGGCGCCCCCAGGGCTCCCCGCGCGGGGTGCTGGTCGCCCTCCACGGGGCCGACCAGGACGCGGCGCTGGCCGCGCGGCAGTGGACGGCGGCCGTGGACGCCGGGTTCGTGCTCGTCGCCGTCGACTCCTCCCAGCGGTCCACCCCGCTCTACCGCAGCTGGCCCGACGCCGGACTCGCCGTCCGCGACGTCACCGCCGCCCTCGCCGAGGTGGACGAGGCCGGCGGTTCACTGCCGCTGCTGGCGGCGGGCTTCTCGGCGGGCGCCCGCGCCGCCGTGCTGTGGGCCCTGTCCGACGCGCCCGTACGGCCCTCCGGATTCCTCGCGGTGGGCCCGGCGCTCACCCCCGCTCACCTCGACGGGGAACGGTGTGCGAGGGCCGCGCGGACGGACCTGCGTGGCCGGCTGCTGGTGGGGGAGCGGGACGACGACATCGCCCCCGAGGTCTTCGACGCCCACGCCCTGCTCACCGCCGCGGGCGCCGACGTGGCCCTGGAGACCGTCCCCGCTCTGGGCCACGACTTCCCCGAGGACTTCCCCCGGCGCCTCCCCGCCCTCCTGGACGCGCTGGTGTCCCCCCGCCGCCCGGCGCGGCCCTGAGCGCGAGACGCCGGTCACCGTGGCGGCCACCGCCGAACCGTGCCGCTACTTCAGTTCCGCGGCCGTGTAGTACCCGCCCGCCACCAGCACGTCCTTGTAGTTGCTCTTGTCGACGCTGGTCGGCTGGAGCAGATACGCGGGGACGGGCTTGGAGCCGTTGTTGTAGGCCCTCCTGCTGTTCAGGTTCGGCGTCTTGCCGTTGAGGACGTCGTCCACCATGTTCGCGGCGACCTCGGCGAGCAGCCGGAGGTCCTTGTAGACGGTCTGCGACTGCTCGCCCGCGATGATCGACTTCACCGAGGCGAGTTCGGCGTCCTGACCGGTGATCACGGGCAGGGGCTTGGCGGCGGAGCCGTAGCCGTGTGCCTTCAGCGAGTTCAGGACGCCGATGGAGATGCCGTCGTACGGCGACAGGACCGCGTCGACCGTGGCGCTGCGGTACGTCTTGGTGAGCACGCTGTTCATGCGCTTCTGCGCGGTCGGCCCGTCCCAGCGCAGCGTGGTGACCTGGTCCAGCTCGGTCTCACCGGACCGGACGACCAACTGCTTGGTGTCCAGGTACGGCTTGAGCAGGTGCATGGCGCCGTCGAAGAAGTACTTCGTGTTGTTGTCGTCCGGCGAACCGGCGAACAGCTCGATGTTGAACGGTCCCTTGCCGTCCTCCAGGCCCAGCTGGTCGATGATGTAGCGGGCCTGGAGCCGTCCGACCTGCTCGTTGTCGAAGGAGACGTAGTAGTCGACGTTCTTCGTGTCGAGGATCAACCGGTCGTAGGAGATCACCGGGATCCGCGCGTCGGCGGCCTTCTTGAGCACGCTGTCCATCGACTTGTTGTCGATCGCCGCGATGATCAGCGCGTCGACGCCCTGCTGGATCAGCTTCTCGATCTGGGCGACCTGCCGCTTGGGGTCGTCGTCGCCGTACACCAGCGTGGTCTTGTAACCCTTGGCGGCCAGGTCGTCCACGACGCTCTTGCCGTCGGTGAGCCAGCGTTCGGAGGCCCGGGTCGGCATCGCGACGCCGATGGTGCCGCCCTCGGAGCCGTCCGCGGAAGCCCCCCCGTCCTCCTGCCCGCAGGCGGACAGGGTGAGGGCGAGCGAGACGGCTCCGGCGATCGTGGAGAGGGCGGCTCTTCGGGTGTGCATGTGATCGTTCCTTGTTCTTCTCGTCGTTGAGAGCGGGACGGCGGGTCAGCCGTCGGTGCGGCACTGCCTGGGGAGGGCGGCGCGAGTCCGGCTCGGCCGCACCGTGGGGGCCGAGCTTCGGCAAGCGTGTTCGAGGCGCGGGCCACCCGGCATCCGGGGTCCGCCGGCTCCCGTGTTCCCTGTGCCGATGCGCACCGGTGCGTACGTCGGGCCGCGCCACGGTGTTCCGGCCACGTGGGGGCTGATTCCGGTGATGCGCAGGGCACTTGCCTTTCAAACCGTTCGATATGTCGTCACACGGTCGAATGTTTGCGTGACCATAGGGACACGGTGCGCATGATGTCAACGGGGTGAACAGGAACGGTTACAGAAAGGTGAAGAGTGCGGGGCCCCTGTTGCGCAAGGGGCGAGGGTCACTCGTGGCGCGAAAGGAGGCCGAAGCGGCAGAAACGGGGCCTCCGTTGGCGGAGACCCCGTGTCCTGGAACCGCTTGTCGCGACGACGGCTGGGGGGCCGGTCAGAAGATGCCCGGGCCGGGGGTGAGGATGCCCTTGGGGTCGTAGCGGTCCTTCCACGCCACCAGCCGTGGCCACATGGAGCCGTAGTGGGCCTGCCAGTCGGCCCGGGTGAACGGGCAGGCACCGTGCGGGTACCGGGTGCCGCCGACGGCCGCCGCCCGCTGGTAGAGCCGGTAGTTGCGGTCCGTCATACGGGACGTGAAGTCGGGGTCGGGACCGGGGCCGGCCGAGTCGGTCAGGACACTGACCAGCCACACCCAGGGGCCGCCCGCGTCACCGGGGAGCCGCAGCAGCGGCCGTCCGTAGGTCGAGCGGAGCATCGGGAACACCAGGCCGAAACCGGTGGGGCCCAGATCCTCCGGCGTCAGCGAGGGGAACACCGAGGAGACGAACTCCTCGACGGCGTCGTCCGGCAGGAACAGATCCAGCCACGGCTTGACCTTCGCGTCCCAGTCCAGGTTCGCCGCGAAGGAGTCGTACATGCGGGTGACCAGGAAGATGTAGTCGAGGAAGCCGTAGTCCTCGAAGGCCGCGCCGGCCGCGGCGGGGGAGAGGCCGCGCAGGAGGTGCGAGCCGTCGGGCACGTCGCCCGCGTCGTGGAAGACGGTGGCCCACAGCGTCAGCGGCTGGGCCGTGCCCGGCTGCGGAATGCTGCCCAGGGAGTCGAACTCGCCGCGGTTCGCCAGGATCCGGATGTCCCGGAAGAACGCCCCGATGTCCGTGTACCCGATCCGGTACGTCCGGGCCAGTTGCTTGGCGGGCACCAGATCGACGGTCGCCCTCGTGATCACACCGCACTGACCGAGTCCGGCGAGCGCCGCGTCGAACAGGTCGGTGTTCTGGGTGCCGGAGCACCGCAGCAGCCGTCCGTCGCCCGTGACCACCTGGAGCTGCCGGGCGTGGTCGACCTGGGCGCCCGCCCGGTAGGCCGACATCATCCCGATGCCGCCCATGGACAGCGTCCCGCCGACGGTGGTCCCGACGTAGCTGGTGATCGACGCCGGCCGGAGACCCCGCCGGAACGCCGCCTCGATCAGATCCCCCCACCGCACGCCCGCGTCGACGTCGGCGCTGTCGGTGCCGATCGAGTGGATCGTGTGCAGCGACTCCATCTCGATGACCAGCCCGCCGCTGACGAGCGGCTGGCCGTACATCGCGTGGTGCGCGCCGGCCGGCGCGGCCTTGATGCCGTGGGCCGAGCAGTAGGCGAGCATCTTCCGGATGTCCAGCACGGAGCCCGGCCGGAGCACCGCGCAGGGCGTCCTGACGAAGATGTTGCCCTGGTCGCGCGCGTTCGCCGCGAGGACGTCCGGGTCGAAGGTGAGGGTTCCGTCGAGGGCCGGGACCGCGGCGAACGAGGCACGGTCGGCGTCCTCGGCCCGGGCGACCCATTGCCGTCCGACCAGGTCGAAACCGGCCACGAGCGCTACGGTCCCGGCTCCCAGCCGGGACAGGAACCGACGTCTGTCGAGCTGACCTTGTTCTCTGCGTGACATACCAGCCTCCCTGGTGTTGGCGCGGCGGATCATCGGCACACCCCGCGGGAGTACCGGGTCGCATCTGCGGGTGACTCATCCGTTCACGGGCGGCGGTGGTGCGGCCTGGCCATGGGCGCCGCGAGGCGACGGAGTGCCGTGACCCGTGTCTCGCCGGGCCGGCGCTGCTCACTCATGGCGATCTTCCCCCTGAACTGTCCCCGGGCACATGATGGCCAAAGACCGCCGGTCGCGCGAGAGTTGAATCATGGTCGGCGACCGTTTTGCGGTCATTGGTGCGGTGATGTGTGAAGAAATCGCGGGGGAAGCGGGAGGCCGGGTGTCGACGCCGTGGTGAAATCACCTCCTGGACGGTGACGTCGCCGCGCGCTACGCCCGTCGTGAGGTCCTGTCGATCCACATCGACGACGCCAGGCACAGCAGCGCGATCGCGCACAGCACGAGGGGCACGGACCGTGCCCCCGCCCACTGGATCATCGCGCCCAGGGCGGGACCCGCGGCCACACCGCCGAGCATGGAGGCGGCGATCACATGGGCACTGGCGCTGCGCGCCATCGGCACCGTCCGGGTGAGCCAGGGCAGACCGGTGGGGAAGACGGGGGCGATGAACAGGCCCACGCCCGCGTACATGTAAGGGGCCAGGGCGGGCACCGTCGCCGCCGCCAGACAGACGGCCATGCCCGCGCAACTGATGTTGATGATGATGTGTTCCGGCCAACGGAGCGTCAGGGGGACCACCAGGAACCGGCCGACCGTCATCATCAGCCAGAAGACGGAGGTCGCCGAGGCGGCGAACGCCGAACCGTAGCCCACCGCCTCCAGATGCGTGGGTTCCCAGCCGCCCACCCCGGCCTCGACGCCCACGTGCAGGACGTACAGGACGACGAAGGCCAGCAGCAGGAACCGGACGCGGGCCCGGGCCGGGGACGCGGCCCGTCCGTCCGCCGGCCCGTCCGCCGCGGTCGCCGGCGCGGGGCTCCTGTCCCGCACACCGCGCAGGAACAGCAGCAGCGCCGCCGACACCACCCCGCAGCCCGCGAAGACGACCGTGTAGCGGTCCGAGCCCAGCAGACCGATCAGGGCGGGACCCGCCACCGCGCCGACACCGAAGAACGCGTTGAGGACATTGAGCATGGCGGTGCTGCGGGAGCCGAAGCCCACGGCGAACAACTGGTTGAGCCCGTAGTCGATCCCGCCGAAACCGAGACCGGCGAGGAACGCGGCGGCCAGCGCCAGGGGCCAGGCCGGGGCGAGCGCGAACCCGAGGGACCCGGCCGCCATCAGGGCGTACGAGACGCCCAGGAGGGTGCGGTTGCCGACCCGGTCGTGGACCCGGTTGAAGGCGAGCACACCGCCCACCCCGCCGATGAAGTGGGCGGTCAGCCCGACCCCGGCCGCGGCGGGCGACAGCCCGAACTCGTCGCGCAGCGCGGGGATCGAGGGGCCGTAGAACGACTGCAGCGCACCGATCAGGGCGAACCCCACACAGGACGCGACCAGGGCGGGCACACTGAACAGCCGCACCCGCGCGGCCTCCGCTCCCGTCCGGCGCTCATCCTCCTCGAGCGGGTGCCCCACCGCGCCCGTCGTCCGCTGGTCCGTCATGTGCCCGTCTTTCCTTCCTGCTCGTTGAAGCGGGCGACGATCTCGTGCGCGAACGCCATGATCGTTCCCTGGGGGCTGATGCCGGTGACGCCCGGGAGGACGCTCGCGTCACAGACCCGCAGCCCCTCGACCCCGTACGGCCTGCCGTACGCGTCGCACACCCCGCCCCGGTCGGCGTCGCCCATCCGCGCCGACGCCATGCCGTGCACCGACACCAGCTCCCAGTCGCCCGGCCGGACCCGCAGACAGAACTCCTCGACCTCGGACATCGCGGTGAAGGACGGCGCCGAGGACACCGGCGGCGTCACCTCCACGGCACCCGCGGCGAACAGCAGCCGCGCACTGAGCAGGAACGCCTCGCGCAGCGCGCTGTGGTCGACGGCCGTCATACCGTGCCGCAGCAGCATCCCGCCCCCGGGGAGGGCCCGCACGGTGGCGGTGCCGTGCAGCCGCACCTGGGTGGTGTAGACGCCCAGCCGGTCGAAGTCGGCGAGGAAACGCGCGACATCGGCGGGGGAGCGGCCCGCCAGCGCGGCGGCGAGCGCCCCCCGCGAGACGTTCGACGGCATCATCAGTACGCCCAGGTCGCCGAACTCCTTCAGCTGCGCGGTGAAGATCGTGCCGCGCTCCGCCGCCACCTCCTCACGGAAGCGCGCCACCGTACGCAGGTTGACGTGCAGCGCCAACTCCCGCCCCGCCCGGCGGTGCTGGATGCGGCTGCGCTGGAGCAGCGTGGGGGAGCCGAGCGGCCCCGCGGCGAGGAACACCGCCCGCGCCCGGTACACGGTGCGCACGCCGTCCGGGCCGGCCGCGAGGACCCCGCCCACCGTGCGGCCGTCGTGCAGCACGCGCAGCACCCGCGTGTCCGGGCGTATCCGGGCGCCCAGCGCCTCGGCCCGCGGCAGGTAGGTGACCGCCATGCTCTGCTTGGCGCCGGACGTGCAGCCGGTGGTGCAGCGGTTGCGGTGCGCGCAGCCCCGCACCACGCGGTGGGCGTGCTGCCAGCGCCAGCCGAGGAGGTCGGCCCCCGCCGTCAGCAGCCGCGAGTCACGGTTGTCCTCGGGGCCGCCATGGCCCTGGACGACGGTGCCGAGACGGCTGTTGACGGTCGTGAGGTGGGGCGCGAGGTCGGCCGCCCGGTAGCCGTCGAGGCCCGCGACCGCCGCCCAGCGGGCGAGGAGCGCGGGCGGCGGCTCCCAGAGCAGCCCCCCGTTGACCAGGGTCGTGCCGCCGACGGCGCGCCCCTCGCCGTACGCGATGGTCGGCGAGCCGAAGACCGGGGTCAGCCCGCCGTTGCGGTACAGGGTGCGCATGTTCTCGGCCGGGCTCGCCCCGGCGAGCCGCGCGGTGTCGGCGCGCGGCCCTTCCTCCAGGACCGTCACGTCGCGCCCCGCCGCGGCGAGTTCGAGCGCGGCCACGGCGCCACCGGCGCCCGAGCCGATCACGACCACGTCCGTGTCGACGGTACGGTGCCCACGGCCCAGGACCGCCCTCATCGCCGGCCCCCTTCCCCCGTACGACCGTCGAGCGCGCCCAGCAGCGCCAGCGCCGTGCTCGACCGCACCACCTCCGAGAAGCCCGGCAGCGCGGCCAGGGCCCGCATGCCCCGCCGGCCCTCCTCGCCGGTGGCGGCGCGCAGCGACCGCCCGCCGGAGGCGAGCCGGTACGCCAGCGGAAGCATCCGCAGCGCCGCCGCGTAACCGGCGCGATGGGTCAGCGGCAGCGTCCGCAGCGTCCCCAGGACATGGGCCTCCGCGGCGGCCCGGGCCGCGGGTTCGCCCAGGCAGGGGTACTGCCGCTGCCAGTACGAGCGCAGCCCGCTGGAGCGCAGCGCGGCACGCAGCAGCCGGGGCGCGGGACTCATCGGGGCCCCCTTCCCGCGGTCACCTTCTCCTTGACGAAGTCCGCGAGCAGCCGGGGCGCGCCCCGGCCGAGCACCGAGTCGAGGGCGTCCAGGAAGATCCGCGCCTCCTCCTCGCCCGCCACCAGCGGCGGGGACACGATCAGCGCGATGCTCCGGTTGGACCCGAAGAAGGTGAGGATGCCGTGGTCCCGGTAGAGCGCGGCGATCACCGCGCCCGTGAGCAGCTTGGCGAACGCCTGTGGGTCCCGGGCCAGTTCGACCGGCATCGCCTCCCGCACCGCCGCGGGCAGCCGGGGGCCCTGGCGCAGATACAGGCCGTGCAGGGCGCCCCGGCCCGCGGTGCCCGCGACCATCCCCGGATGCCGGGCGGCGAGATCGGCGAGCCCGGTGCCGAGGATTTCGCCGAGTTTGCGGGCGCGCCCCGGGAAGTCCTCCTCGACGGCGACCGACACCGCCTCCAGCGCCGTGGCCGTCTCCTCGCCGAAGCCGTAGTAGGTGGTGCTGTGCAGCGTGGCGTCCCGCAGGTTGTCGTACGCCTTGCGGAAGACGGGCTCGCGCGCGACGTACCCGGAGATCGACGACTTGCCGCCGCCGAACGACTTCGACGTCGTCAGCACGTCGGGCACCAGGCCGGGGTGGTGCATGAAGTGGAACAGCTCGCCCGTCTTGCCCCAGCCGGTGTACACCTCGTCGAAGACGAGGACGATGTCCCGCTCGGTGCACAGCCTGCGCACCTCGTACAGGAACTCGGCCGAGCACTCGCGCAGACTGGACGCGCTGAACGGCTCCAGCACGACCGCGTACACGTCGCTGCGGCCCCGCCCGTCCGTGTGCCGCTCCAGCGCCAGCCGGAACGACTCGATGTCCCCGTACGCGAACGCGTCCGTGCCCGGCAGCCGCGGATACTCGAAGTGGATCTCCGGGGACGCGGTGATGCTGCCCGCTCCCAGCAGCTTGCCGTGGAAGGCGATGTCCGTGTGCAGGACGGTGCCGCGCCGGCCGCCGTGGTACTTGTACGCGAGCTTCAGGGCGCCCTCCACGGCCTCGGCGCCCGAGTTCGGGAAGTACGAGATGTTCAGGTCGCCCGGGAGCAGCGCGGCGAGGTTGTGACCGAGCGCGGCGACGTACGGGGACAGGTAGTTCTTGTGGACCTCCATGCGCCGCGCCTCGCGGAAGCGGTCGCGTGCCCCGAGGATCCGGGGGTGGTTGTGGCCGTGGTTGAGGACCCCGACACCGCCGGTGAAGTCCAGGACGCGGCGTCCGTCGCGCAGCCGTATCCAGGCGCCCTGGGCGCTGTCGACGAGGTCGCGGCCGAAACCGAACGTGCCGATGAGGGAGACCTGGCTGCGGCTGACGTACCTGCCGTACAGGTCGTGGACCTGGGCGATGTCGAGGCGTTCGGCCTGGTCGAGGGTGAGCAGCTCAGGCACGGGACGCCTCCTCGGCCGGCGTCGCCGTGCGGCCGGTGCGCAGCCGGTCGGCGATGAGCCGGCCGGCCCTGCGGCCCTCCCGTACGGCGTAGTTGGTGCCCCGGTCCTCCGGGAACACCTGCGCCATGCTCGACAGGTACAGGCCGCCCAGCCGGGTCTCCAGCGGCGGCATCGCCCGGGTGTAGCCGGGCGTGATCAACGGCTGGGCGTACTCGGCGCGCCACACGTGGTGGGCGTCGACCCAGGAGCGGTCGAAGCCGGGGAACATCCGCCTCAGGTGCGGCAGGCTGTACTCGAAGACCTCTTCGTCGCTCATCCGGTACAACTCGGCCTCGGCCGGGAGGTACTTGGACAGGTAGACGACGTGCCGGCCGCCGTAGTGCGCCGGGTCGTCCATGTTGGTGTGCTCGATCACGCCGACGTAGGGGAAGGACGGGTCGTTGACGTTCAGCCAGTACGTGTCGGACAGCCTGCGGTTGTTCTCCAGGACCAGGCACACGTTCGCCAGGTAGCGGATGCCGCGCAACTGCCGGACCAGGGCCGGGACGGCGGGGTGCGCTGCCGGGCCCTCGGCGCCCTCCGGTTCAAGGAGGTCCGCCGCGAGCGCGGGCGCGGTGGTGAGCAGCACGTGCCGGGCGGGCAGGGCGTCACCGGCGCTGGTGCGCACGCCCGTCACCCCGGACGTGTCCATCAGCACGGAGTCCGCGGCGGTGCCGGTGCGGATCTCCACGCCCAGCTCGGCGAGGCGCTTGTGCAGCGCGGTCACCAGGGTCTCGCTGCCGCCCCGCAGGTAGTACAGGACCTCGCTGCCCGACTTGGTGCGGCTTCCGCCGCGCAGATGCAGCTTGGTCCACATCCAGGTCGCGCCGACCTCGTCGGCGTACGCGCCGAACTTCCCCTCCAGCAGGGGCCGCCACACCACCTCGTACACCCTGCGACCGCCGAGCGAGATCAGCCACTCCTTGGCGGTGAGGTTCTCCAGGGCACGCCAGTCGTCGACCCGGCCGGCGCGCAGCGCCATGACGCCGAGCCGCAGCCGGTCCAGGAGCGGCAGCGGCGCGAAACGCAGCAGGTCCAGGGGGCGGGAGAGCCGGTAGACGGAGTTGGCGTAGTACATGCCGGTGCGGGTGAGGTGCGGCTGGACCGCGTCGGCGACGCCCAGCCGGTCGCACAGACCGAGGATCTCCTCGTCCGAGTCGAACCAGTGGTGGTAGAAGCGCTCGATGCGCTTGCCCCCGCCGACGTCGAAACTGCCCGCCAGACCGCCCAGTTCCGGCTCCCGCTCCAGGACCGTCACCCGGTGGCCGCGTTCGGCCAGTTCCAGCGCGGCGGACAGACCGGTGAAGCCGCCGCCCACGACCACCGCGTCCCGGACGCCGTCGGCCGTCGTCTGTGCGTCCCGGCCGCGGGTGTGCCGGTCGTCGTGCCTGTTCGGCGTGTTCATGAGCGCTCCTTGACGTGCGCGGGCGAACCCTTCAGGGCCGGATTGCGGACCGAGTCGATGCGTTCCGTGACGAGATAGGGCGGGCGCCCCTGCACCTGCCGGAACACGCCGAGCAGGTACTCGCCCAGCACCCCGCAGGCCAGCGACTGCAACCCGAACGCGCCCAGCTGCGCGGCCTCCCGGGCGCTGCGCCGGACCACGCCGACACCGCCGGCCCCGAGCAGGGACGCGACACCGATGTACGTGGGAATGCGCAGCGGGAGGGCCGCCGAGCCCGAGAGGACTCCGGTACGGGACAGCGCCAGCATCTTGCGCAGCGTGTACTTGGTCGTGCCGGCGGCCCTGGGGTCGCGTTCGTAGGTGAGGCTCGTCTCGGGGAACCCGGTCCAGCTGATCTGGCCGCGCAGGAACAGCTCCTTCTCCCCGAGCGACGTCACGAAGTCGACGACCTCGCGGTCCATGAGGCGGAAGTCGCCCGTGTCGAGCGCGACGGGCTGGTCGCAGATCAGGGACAGCAGGCGGTAGTACAGAAAGGCGGTGGCCTTCTTCCGGCGGGTCTCGCCGTGCCGGGTGGCCCGGCGCGCCGACACCACCGACCAGCCCTTGAACCACTCCTCCGCCATGCTCGGGATGAGCTCGGGCGGATCCTGGAGGTCCGCGTCCATCAGGACGACGGCGTCTCCCCGGGCCTCGGCGAGACCGGCCAGGCACGCGGCCTGATGTCCGAAGTTGCGGCTGAAGCGGACCCCGCGGACCTGCGGGGACGACGAACCGGGCGGGGTGTCGGCGATGAGTTTCTGGATCAGCGCCCATGTCGCGTCGGCGCTGCCGTCGTCGACGTAGACGATCTCGTGGGGCAGGTCGCGCAGGGCGCGGGTCAGGCGCTGATGGGTGCGCCTGAGCACCTGTTCCTCGTTGTAGCAGGGCAGGACGACGCTGATGAGATACGAGCGCGGCGGTGCGCTGCTCGTCCGGTGCGTGGCGATGGGAACCCTCCTTGCGGTGGTGCGCGGAGCAGATCGGCGTGCGCTGTACGTGAGGGGGCGAACGGGGGCCGGGGAGGGTACGGGCGGTGCTCACAGGCTCTGGAGCAGCGCGAAGGGCGGTCTGGGCACGAGGTAGAAGTGGTCGCCCTCCACGACGTGTTCGCGGTGCGGGCCGACGGTCAGCTCGCTCCAGGGGCGGCGGTCGGCGTCGTCGTCCGCGTCCCCGACGATCGTCGTGACCGGGCACCGCAGGGGCGGATCGTCGGGCCGCGGGGTGTAGGAGTGGAACATCCGGCCGTCGTCGCGCACGTACGGCACGACCAGCTGCTGGAACTCCGGGTCCGACGCCAGCTCCGGGTCGGTGCCGCCGAGTTCGAGCAGCCGGGCGACCACCGCGGCGTCGTCCTCGTCCTGCTCCGCGGCGCTCTCCTCGGGGTCCGGGTAGGGCGCGTCGCGCGAGCCGGACGCCACGAGGTGCGCCGGGTGGACGCCGCGCCGCTCCAGACAGCGGGCCGTCTCCAGCGCGACGGCGGCGCCCATGCTGTGCCCGAAGAGGACGAGGGGCCGGTCGGCCAGCGGTTCGACCGCGTCCGCGATCGCGTGGGCGAGGCTCCGCAGGTCCAGGGCGGACGGCTCCCCGATGCGCTCGGCCCGCCCCGGGTAGCGCACGGAGTGCACCTCGAAGTCGGCCAGGCGCGCTCCCCAGTCCCGGAAGAACGCCGCCGACCCCCCGGCGTGCGGGAAGCAGATGAGGCGCCGGGCGGGGTCGGGGAGCGGGACGGGACAGTGCAGCCACAGGGCCCGGCCGGAGCGCGGCGGGCCGGGAGCGGGACGCCCGGCCGGGACCGCGGCGGGGGTGGGGGCGGGGGTGGAGGCGGGGGTGGAGGTCACTTCGCCGGCTCCTCCTGGGCGCGGTGGCGGCGGGCGCGCAGGGCGCGGGCGCGGCGGGCCGCGGAACGCCGGGCGTCGGCGTCGGGGTCGGCGGCGTCCGAGCCGCCGTCACGGATCAGGGCGACCTGCGCCGAGACGGTGGTGTGGCGGAACAGCGCGACGATCGGGGGCCGTGCGCCCGTGTGCCGCTCCAGGGCGTCCTGGAGCTGGAACATCGCCAGCGAGTGACCGCCCAGGTCGAAGAAGTTGACGTCGGCGGGCACGTCGGCGACCTTCAGGACCTCCGCCCAGGCCGCCGCGACCCCGGCCGACGGGTCACCGCCGGGCGCCCGCGGGGCCGTGCCGCCGCCGGGCGCCGCCTCGGCCGTGCCGCCGCCGGGTGTCTCCGCGGCGGGGCCGCCGCCGTGCGGCTCCTGCGTCCGTGAACGCAGAAGTGCTCGGTCGGCCTTGCCGTTGACGGTGCGGGGGAAGGAGTCGAGCACCTCGATCCGCGCGGGGACCATCGGCGCGGGCAGCGAGCGGGCCAGCTGCTCCCGCAGGTCCTGGGCGGCGGGCAGCGCGGGCGCGAGCACGAACCCGATGAGGGCGGTGCCCGGGGGGTCGGGCACGACGACCGCCTCACGCACCCCCGGCAGTTCGCACAACGCGGCCTCCACCGCGCCGAGTTCGATGCGATGGCCACGGATCTTGACCTGGTGGTCGCGGCGTCCCAGGAAGTCGAGGGTGCCCTCCTCGGTCCACCGGACGAGGTCACCCGTGCGGTACATCCGCGCCCCGCCCCCAGCGAAGGGATCGTCGAGGAACGCCTTCGCGGTGGCCTCGGGACGCCCGAAGTAGCCGTCGGCCACCCCGCAGCCCCCGATGAACAGCTCGCCCTCGGTGCCGCGCGGTACGGGCCGCAGCCCCTCGTCGAGGACGTACAGCCGCACGCCGGGCGCGGGGCCCCCGATCGTGACCGGTGCCGGCCCGCCGTAGCGGCGGTAGCTCGCCCAGACCGTCGCCTCGGTGGGGCCGTACTCGTTGACCAGCGCCACCGTGTGCGTGTGCAGCGCGAAGTGGCGTCGCATCAGGTCGGCGGGCAGGGGCTCGCCCGCCGTGGTCACCGTCTCCAGGGAGCGCAGCCGCCCGACGCCCTCCCGCTCGGCGGCGTCCAGCAGGACGGCGTACAGCGAGGGCACGCACAGCAGGTTCGTCACACCGTGCCGTTCGATCAGGTCCACCAGGCGCCCGGGGTCGCGGACCTCGTCGGACGCCGCCACGACCAGGTGCCCGCCGGCGGTGAGGGTGCCCCACAGCCCGGCGACGGAGGAGTCGAAGGCGAGCGGCGAGACGAGCAGGAAGACCGGCTTGCCCGGATAGACCATGCGCCGGGCGAGCGTCGAGGCGGCCAACTGCCGGTGCCCGACCTCGACTCCCTTCGGCTCGCCGGTGCTGCCGGAGGTGTAGATGAGGTAGGCGGGGTCGCCGCCGTCCACCTCGGCGGAGAGGGGTCCGCCGGTGGTCCCGGTGACGGAGGCGGGCCCCCGGGGGAGACCGCGCGCCGCGGGCCCGTCGGCGGCATACTCCATCGCGTGGGCGTGGGCGTGGGCGACCGCGCCGGCCGGCTCCCCGTCGCCGTCCTGGTCGTCCCCGGCGTCCACGGCGTCCCCGTGCGCCCGGGGAGCGCGTCCGGTCTCGCGCTCCCCGGTGGACGCGGCCATGTCCTCGACCCGCACCAGCGGCAGTCCGAGCCCGGTCAGACGGTCCGCGGCGGTCGCGCCGACCACGGCCGCGCCGACCCGGGCGTCGGTGAGGACACCGGCGATGCGCCGGTCGGGGTGGGCCAGGTCCATGGGGACGTACGCCGCCCCGGCCTTGAGGACGCCCAGCACGGCGGCCACCATCGCGGTGGACGGCTCCACGAGGACGGCGACACGGTCGCCCCGGCCGACGCCCGACTCGGCGAGCCGGTCCGCGACGCGCCGGGCCCAGGCGTCGAGCGCCCGGTAGTCGATGGTGCCGTCGCGGCCGCTGACCGCGGGGGCGGTGGGGGTGATCCGGGCGAAGCCCGCCACCAGTTCGTGCACCGGGGCCCGTCCCTCGCGCGGCAGAGGCGTGCCGGTGCCCAGCGCTCTCGTCTCGTCGAGCCCGGGCGCGGAGGTCGTGGGCGCCGACCGGTCGGCGAGCACATCGGTCTGGAGCCAGGTCGTCATCGGAACTCCTCTGCTGAGCGTCGGATCATGGGTGTGGGGGAGGGGGGCGGCCCGGGTGGCCGGCACGTGTCAGAGGCGGGCCGCGGGCCGTGGCGCGGGGCGCCGGGACAGGAACAGGAGCAGACAGGTGACGGCCAGGGTGACGGCGCCGAGCGACTGCCAGTAGAGCCAGCCCCGGCCCTGGTCGTGGAGCGCGACGAACAGTGCGCCGCCCGACAGCGCGCCGAGGGCCTCACCGAAGGACCAGCACACCTGGCGCAGGTTGAACGCCTCCAGCGTGGATCCGATGGGCAGCCCGGCGTAGGCGGTGCTCAGCATGGGCCCGAACGCCATCTCGGCCACCGAGAAGACGAGGACGGCGAGGATCGCGCCCACCACCGGTTCGAGTCCCGAACCGAGGGCCAGCATCGACCCGGCGAAGAGCAGGTTGGCGCCGCCGAGCACGGCGAAGGGCGTGGCCCCGCCCCGCATCAGCCGGCTGATCACCGCGGTGACCCCGGTCTGCAGGATCACGATCCAGAAGGCCGGTCCCGCGACGAGGAAGGAGCGCAGCGCGGCGGAGTCGAACCGCTGGGCCACGTAGAAGGCGAAGGCCGAGTAGAACTGCGCGTACACGAACGTGCCGAGGACGCCGGCCACGACCGTGCGCCGGATCGCGGGCGTCCTGACGACCTGGCGCAGCACCTTCCTGCCCACCGGCCACCGGCCGGAGGTCTCCGGCGGCCTGACCCCGCGCGGGAGACCGGGCAGCATGACGACCGCGGCCGCCACGTAGCACAGCGCCACGACGCCCATCAGTTTGTGCGGTTCCGCCGGTGTGTAGAGGGCGTTGGCGAGGAACGGGCCGAGCGCCGCGGCGCCGTTCACGGCGATCTGGAGGAGGGAGAAGACCCGGTTGCGGCCGATGTCGTCGTGGATCACCTCGGCGATGAGCACCCGCGAGTACAGGAAGTGCGCGCTCACCCCGAACCCGGCCAGGACGAGCAGCCCGCACAGCATCCAGTCCGCCCCCGCGAAGGGAAGCAGGCCGAAAGCGAGCGCCGACAGCAGGACGGACCCGACCATGCCCGGCGCGTAGGCGATCCGGCGCAGGCGGCGGGCCACGAGCGTGGCGGACAGGCCCGCCGAGGCGGTGTAGCAGAAGAGGCCGATGCCGACGATCGCGGTCCCGGAGCCGGGTGACCTGGCCGCGAGCAGCGGTCCGAGGACGGGGATGACGCTGTACAGGCCGAGGCTGCCCACGAGCGTCTCCGCCGCGAGTGCCGTGCGCAGCCGTCCCGTCGAGACGGTCCGCCCGCCCCCCGGCGCCTCCTCCCGCACCTCGTCCAGTGCGCTGCGAGTCATGGGGCTCCCTTCCGAGTGCGCCGCGGACCCAGGGAACGGGACCGCGAGGCAACATGTTGCCAACATTGGCACACTAAAGGCAACCTTGGGGGAAAGTCGACCGCACAGGAGGAACGGATGACAACTCCGCGTACCGCCGCCCACGGAACCTGGACCTCACCCGTCGGAGCGGCCGAGGCGGCCGCCGCCGAGGCACGCGTCGAGTGGACCGGCTTCGTCGGCGAGCAGGTCTGGTGGACCGAGGCCAGGCCCTGGGAGGGCGGGCGCACCGCGCTCGTCGCCCGCACACCCGACGGGGACGTGCGGGACGTCCTCGGACCGGAGTGGGACGTGCGGTCCCGGGTCATCGAGTACGGAGGGCGCCCCTGGCTCGCCCTCGGCGCGGACGTCTTTGCCGGCTTCGTCTTCACACACGGGGAGGACCAGCGGGTGTACCGGGCGGCGCCGGGGACCGAGCCGGTGCCGCTCACCCCGGAACCCGCGTTCCCCGCCGGGGCGCGCTACGCCGACTTCGCCCGTGTCGGCGAGGAGGTCTGGTGCCTGCGCGAGACGCCGGACGACGAGGCGGGCACCCGGGTCCACCGGGACATGGTGGCCCTGCCCCTGGACGGCGCCGCCGCGAAGGACCCGCGGGCGGTACGGATCCTCGCCGCGAGCCACCACTTCATGACCGGACCCAAGGTGTCGCCGGACGGGCTGCGGGTGGCCTGGATCGGCTGGAACCACCCGGACATGCCGTGGGACACCACGGACGTGATGTGCGCGCCCGTACGACCCGACGGCACCCTGGGCCCGGCCCGGCGGGTCGCGGGCGGTCCCGGTGTCTCCGTCGGCCAGGTCGAGTGGGCCCCGGACCGGCCGGACGTGCTGTACGTCCTCAGCGACCCGGACGGCTGGTGGAACATCCACGAGATCGGTCCCGACGGCGGCACCCGCAACCTGTGCCCCCGCGCGGAGGAGTTCGGCGAGCCCCTGTGGCGGATCGGCGCGCGCTGGTTCCTGCCGGCCGACGACGGACGGCTGTTCGTGGTGCACGGCACCCGCGACCGCCGGCTCGCCGTCCTGGAACGCGACGGCACCCTGCGCGACGTGCCCGCGCCCCACACCGAGTGGGCGGCGCTCGCCACCGACGGCCACCGTGTCGCCGGCACCGCGGCCGGACCCCGGCGGCGCTCCTCGGTGGTCCTGGTGGACTTCGACACCCCCACCGGCGAGCCCCGCCTCGACGTCCTGCGGGGCGCGGACCCCCGTGGCGACGACTGCGCGGAGTGGCTGCCGCACGGCCGTCACGAGGTGTTCCGCAACGCGGACGGCGAGGAGGTGCACGCGTTCGTGTACCTCCCGCACAACCCCGGGTTCACCGCGCCCGACGGCGAGTTGCCGCCCTTCCTGGTGCAGGCCCACGGCGGGCCCACCACGCGGAGCCGACTGGTGGTCAACCACGAGATCGCGTTCTTCACCAGCCGCGGCATCGGCGTCGTCGACGTGCAGTACGGCGGCTCCACCGGCTTCGGCAGGCCGTACCGCGAGCGGCTGCACGGGAAGTGGGGCGTGGTCGACGTGGCGGACTGCGCCGCCGTGGCCAGGGGGCTGATCGCCAGGGGGCTCGCCGACCCCGCGCGCATCGGCATCCGGGGCGGGAGCGCGGGCGGCTGGACGGCGGCGGCGTCCCTGGCGGCCGAGCCCGAGCTGTACCGCGTGGCGGGCATCTACTATCCGCTGCTCGACCCGGAGGAGTGGCGCGACCGGGGCACACACGACTTCGAGTCCCGCTACCTCGACAGCCTCCTCGGGCCGTGGCCCGAGGCCGCCGACCGCTACGCCGCGGTGTCACCGCTGCGCCGCGCCGACCGAGTGCGGGCCCCGTTCGTCATCCTCCAGGGCCTGGACGACACGGTCTGCCCACCGCGCCAGACCGAACGCTTCCTCGCCCGGCTGCGCGGCGGCGACGTCCCCCACGCCTACCTGGCCTTCCCCGGCGAACAGCACGGCTTCCGCAAGGCCGAGACGGTGACGGCCTGCCTGCACGCCGAACTCTCCGCCTACGGCCAGGTCTTCGGCTTCGAGCCCCCGGGGGTGCCCCGGCTGGAACTGTCGACGGCACCGGAGGGGTGAGCGCCGAGGCCGGGGTGCGGGGCGGGGCCGGCGGTCGGCGCGGTGGGGCGGGGGCCGACATCCGTGAGTCCGGCGCTTCGCGGCACGACGAGTCGGCCGGTGTCCGTGGGGGACACCGGCCGACTCGGCTACCGGCGGCGGGAGTTCAGGCCGGGTCGGGTGCCACCACGTGCCGGGCGACCCGCTTCGCCTCGCGCAGCACCGTCTCCCGGTAGCGCTCGCTCAGGCCCAGCACGGCGGGCAGCACCCGGCACTCCTCGACGCTTCCACCGGCGAAGGGCAGCGCGAGGCCCACCAGCGGCAGCACGCTCGCCGGACTCCCGTCGTCGAACAGCGCGCCCACCTCCGGGGCGGTGATCCGGCGCCGCCCGTCGACCGCGACCCCGACGAGAAGGGTGTCCTTGCCGTCGACGGTGCCGCGCGCCACGCCGAGCGTCTCGTGCGGGCCGTCCACGGCCGCCGCCACCTCGCGGCGGACCTCCTCGTACGACCGGTTGGCGCCCCACATGTCGAAGGCCCGGTAGAGCTCCACGTCCAGGGCCGGCCACTTGGCGAGGAAGTGGTCCATGTTGACGTCGAACTCGCGGAAGTTGGACGAGACGTCCCGGGCGTGCGGCAGATGCAGTCCGTACACGTCCTCCCCGCGCACGATCGGCACGCCCGCCGCGTGCACCCGGTACCCCCACTCCTGGTCCTCGCCGCCCCAGCCCCGGAACTCCTCGTCGAAGAACAGCTCGTGGCGCCGGACGGTCCCGGCGGGCACCGCGATGAACGCGCCCCAGACCAGCGTCCACGGCAGGACGAACGGATCGAACCGCCACCGCTTGTCGAGCCGGGCGCCGGACGAGGACTCCAGGTCCGCCAGCAGCGTCCGGTACTCGCGGTGCTCCGGCAGGTCGGACGTCTCGGCCGGGCGGTCCGACCGGCCGTCGAGACCCACGATCTGCCCCACCACGCAGACGTCCTGCCCGTCCGCGTAGTACCGCTCGTAGAGGGATTCCAGGCATCGCGGGGGCAGCGCCAGATCCGCGTCGAGGAACACCACGACCTCCCCGGACACCTGGCGCAGCGCCAGGTTCCGCGACCGGCAGAGGTTCCACTCCTCGTCCACCAGCACGGAGACGATGGTCAGCCGGTCCGCGTACTCCCGGCAGGCCGCGAGGTAGTCCTGCGAGTACTCCAGGGCCCCGACGACGACCTCGAACTCGGAGCCCGGCAGGGTCTGTTCGGCGAGCGCCGCGAGCGCGATGCGGAAGTTGCGCAGACGCTGCTTGTACGGGATCACGACGCTGAGCTTCGGACCGGCCATCGCATACCTCCTTGAACCCACCACAAGTTGGCAATATATTGCCAGAGCCTTGCCTCAATTGGCAATGCTTGGTTGGATCGAACCGGACCGGAGCGGGCCGGTATGGACCGGTACCGCGGGAGCGAGGGGAGAACCGTATGCACAAGGACACGATCGGGGTCGTGACGGTGACGCGAGGGCGTCCACGGCTGCTCCGGCGCGCCATGGCCTCCGTCCGCGCACAGGACTTCGACGGCCCCATCGAGCATGTCATCGTCATCGACGAACAGGACCCCGAGACGGTGGCGGCGGCCACCGCCGCCCCGACCCGCCCGGGACTGACGGTGACCGTGCACGAGCAGCCGCGCCCGGAGGCCGAGCGCGACGAGCCGCCGGGCGACAAGCGGCGCGTCTACCCGCGCCTGTCCCGCCTGTTCAACACGGGAGCGCGCATCTCCTCGGCGGACTGGATCGCGTTCCTGGACGACGACAACGAGTACGAGCCCCACCACCTGAGCAGCCTGCTGGAGTGCGCCCGGGAACACGATGTGCAGGTCGCCCACTCCGGAAGGACCCTGTGGTACGCCGACGGCACCCCCTACCTGGAGGAGGCGTGGCACACCGTCGACGACCCGGCCGAGGCCGCGCGGATCCACCGGGTCATGTGCGACAAGGGTGTCCGGATCCCCGGCACCAACATCCTGCTGGACCGCGCCGATCCGCGACGGCCCGGGGACGCCTTCCGCACCAGCAGCGTGATCCGGGCGGAGGATCCGGTCTCCCTGGTGGACCAGAGCGTGTGGCTGATACGCCGGGAACTGCTCCTGAAGCTGCCGATCCCGGAGACCTTCACCGAGGACGAGCACCTGGCCAACACCGCGCCCGACGACAAACTGCTGCGCACACTCCAGGACAACGAGGTCCCGATCGTGTCGACCGGGCAGCCCACCGTCCGCTACTACCTCGGCGGCGTCTCCAACAGGATCACCCGCCACCGGGAGACCGCGGCGGCCGAGTAGGCCGAACACGCCGAGTGGGCCGAACGGGCCGAGTGGGCCGAACGGGCCGAGTGGGCCGAATCGGCTCAGCGGGCCGAATCGGCTCAGCGGGCCGGCGGTGCGCGACGGAGCCGCGCGTCCCCCGACCATCCCGGGGCCGCGCGGCTCAGGCGTGCGCGGCGCCGCCGGGGGCGTGACCGTCCGGCCGGACGGGCTCGGGGCCCCGGCCCAGCACCAGCAGCACCGTCGCGAGGCCCGCGAGGAGCGCGCACGCCCAGAACACGCGGCCGTAGCCGACCCAGCCGATCACCGCGCCCGCGGTGGCGCCGCCCAGCATCACCCCGACCTGGAACGCGCCGGTGAACAGCGAGGAGGCCGCGCCCACGCGGTCGGGCATGGACTCCTGGAGGATGGTCACGGGGATGCTCAGCACCACCGCCATGAAGAAGGCGTTGAGCGCCTGGAGGGCGAGCAGCGCGACCTTGGACTCGGCCACCGGCAGCACCGCGAAGAACACCGTCGCGACACCGGCCGCGTACGTCACCAGGCGCCACTTGCCGATGCGCTCCGCGCGGGCGCCCAGATACATCATCACGGGGATCTCGATCGCCGAGGCGAGCCCGAGCAGCAGCCCCGTGAAGCCGGCGTCGTACCCGAGTCCCTTCGTCACGAACAGCGCGATGTCGATCTGGTAGACGCTGTTGACCGTCAGCAGCAGCATGGTGGCCACGAGCAGGAGCCACGAGGCACGTCCGATGCCGGAGAACGCCCTGCCCTTCGTCCCCTCCTGGGCGACGGGCGCGGGAGGCGGCTGGTGGGGCAGCAGCCACAGGCACAGGCCGGCCGCCAGGACGTACATCCCCGTCACCACCAGGTACAGGACCCCGAAGCCCTGGCTGTCGATCAGCAGGAACCCGATCGGGGGGCCGACGACCCAGGCCAGGGAGGTGAGGGCCCGCAGCAGGGAGTTGAAGAACGTGGCGTCCAGGGCCCGGGTCTCGGCGAACTCGCGTGTGTAGGCGAGCAGTTGCGGGAAGCAGGCGCTGCCGAGCGCGAAGAAGACGGCGCCGAAGAGGAACAGCAGGTAGTAGTCGCGGACGACGACGTAGGCGAAGGTGCCCACGGCGGACAGCAGGGTGCAGACGGTGAGCAGCAGACGCCGGTTGCCGATCCGGTCGGACAGCGCCCCGAACACCAGCCCGGACAGGACGCCGAGGATCCCCCTGCCCAGGAAGAACAGCCCGATCAGGAGCGGCCCGACACCGATCTCGTCGGACAGGAAGAGGCTGCCCGAGGTGCTCATCATGGCGCCGGACACCCCGATCAGCGCCGTGTTCGCGACCAGACCGGTGAGGGCGCCGTCCCTGGCCAGCCCCACCGCCCCGCCGTACAGCGCGCGGGCGCGGGTGCGGACGGCCTCCGTGAAGGGTCGTGCGCCGCGTTCGTCGGGAGACGTACTCACCGGTGGCTCCTCCGTCTGGCAAAAGTCGAGCACTTGATATTGCCAACCCTGCACACAGTAGGCAACAGTGGTGGCAAGTATTTGACAACGCGAGGAGGATCATGCGAGTCCTCATCACCGGCGGTGCCGGCTTCCTCGGATCCCATCTGTCCGACGCGCTGCTGAGACGGGGCGACAGTGTTGTCTGCGTCGACGACCTGTCGACGGGGCGTCTGGAGAACCTCCGGCAGGCACGGCGGAACCCAGCCTTCCGATTCATCCAGTGCGACGTCACCCAGGGGCTCGACGACCCCGGCCCGGTCGACGCCGTGGCCCATCTCGCCAGCCCGGCCTCCCCGCCGGACTATCTGCGGCGCCCCTTGCAGACACTGGCGGCCGGCAGCCGCGGCACCGAGCACGCGCTCGCCCTCGCCCGACGCCACGGCGCGCGTTTCCTGCTCGCCTCCACCAGTGAGGTCTACGGCAGCCCGGAGGTGCACCCGCAGACGGAGGACTACTGGGGGCACGTCAACCCGGTGGGGCCGCGGAGTGTCTACGACGAGAGCAAACGGTTCGCGGAGGCCCTCACCACCGCGTACCGCGGAGCCCTCGGCGTCGACACCGGGATCGTGCGGATCTTCAACACCTACGGTCCGCGCATGCGGGCGGACGACGGCAGGGTCGTCAGCAACTTCATCACCCAGGCGCTCGGCGGCGACGCGATCACCGTCTACGGCAGCGGCGAGCAGACCCGCAGCTTCTGCTACGTCGACGACCTGGTCCGCGGACTCGTCGCCATGCTCGACTCCGACGAGCCGGGGCCGGTCAACCTGGGCAACCCGGCGGAGTTCACCGTCGCCGAACTCGCCGACCTCGTACGCCGGATGACGGGGATCTCGGCGCCGGTGCACTACCGGGAGCTGCCGCAGGACGACCCGCCGCGCCGCCGTCCGGCCATCGAGCGGGCCGTCCGCACCCTCGGCTGGCGTCCCGTCGTCGACCTGGAGGAGGGGCTGCGGCACACGGTCGACTACTTCTCCGCGCGCTCCGGCGACGCGGCCGCCGAGGACCTCGCGGCGGTCGCCGGCCACTCCGCCGACCTCACGGTCGCCGGCTAGGGGGTGCGGGGCACAGGCGCCGCCGAGGTGTGCGACGACGACCTGCTCGTCATGGTCGTCGTCGCACACCTCGGCGGTCTCGGCCGAGCCGGGAGGCGGGGCCACCGGCTAGCCGAAGTCGTCGTGGTCGGAGAGCACCTGATCGATGATCCGCCGGTGGACGGCGGCCGTCCCGGGGTCGGTGTCGATGGCCCCGGACAGCACCAGCAGGGACTTCCACAGGGCCCAGCCCCGGGCCCGGGCCCACATGCCGCCGTCCTGCGCGACCGTCCGCCGGAACGCCTCGCGGCTGTCGCCCGAAAACATCGTCCACGCGATCACCAGGTCGCAGGCCGGATCACCGACCCCCGAGGTGCCGAAGTCGATGACGGCCGCCAGCTTGCCGTCCCTGACCAGCAGGTTGCCGCTCGCGATGTCCCCGTGGAACCAGACGGGCTTCCCGCGCCACTCGGCGGCGAGCGCGGCCCGCCAGACCTCGGCGGCCCGTTCGGTGTCGACGCGGCCCTCCAGGTCGGCGAGACAGCGGCGGGTCTCCTCGTCGTAGTGCGTCAGGGAGGCGCCCCGGTACCAGCTGTGCTCCCCGGCGAGCGGGCCGCCGGTGGCGTCGCAGCGTTGGAGGGCGAGGATGAAGTCCGCGACGGCGACGGCGAACTGCGCCATGTCGTCGATGCGTTCGGGGGCGGACGTCTCGCCGTCCAGCCAGCCGCGCACCGACCAGGGGAAGGGGTACCCCTCGCCCGGGAGGCCTCTGCCCAGCACGGTCGGGATGGCCACGGGCAGCGCGGGCGCCAGGCGTGGCAGCCACTCGCTCTCCTTGGCCACCGCGGGGACGTAGCCGGCGGCGGTGGGCAGCCGGACCGACATGTCGTCACCGAGTCGGTAGGTGCGGTTGTCCCAGCCGTCAACCTCCACCGGAACCACGGGTAAGTCGGCCCACTGCGGGAACTGACCGGCGATCAGCCTTGTGACCAGCGCGGCGTCGATGCCTGCGCGGCCGTCGGGGGGTGTCGAAACCATAGGGCGATGATCGCTCGAAACGGCATGTCTGTGCAACGGATTTGACACTTCCGTTCCCGGAGCGCTCCAGCAGGCTGGCAATGCATTGCCTTCAAGTTGCCAAGCGGGGCAAGATGGTAGGCAGTCCATCGACTGAAGGGTTTTCTCATGGCCACCGATTTCACGTTCGGAGATCCGGCGCTCTTCGGCGAGGTCTGGGCCGACGACTACGACGACAGCACCAGCCCCGACCCCACCCCCGCCGTCGACTTCCTCGCCCCGCTCGCGAAGGGCGGGCCCGCCCTCGAACTCGCCGTCGGCACCGGCCGGGTGGCCCTGCCGCTGGCCGCCCGCGGCATCCGCGTCGAAGGAGTCGAGGGATCCGCGAAGATGGCCGCGCGCCTGCGGGACAAACCCGGCGGCGAGGACATCCCCGTGACCGTCGGCGACATGGCCGACGTCCCCGTCAAGGGCCCCTTCACCCTCGTCTACCTCGTCTACAACACGCTGTTCAACCTCCTGGAGGCCGAGCGCCAGCAGGACTGCTTCCGCAACGTCGCCCGGGTCCTCGACGAGGACGGCGCCTTCGTGGTCGAGGCGTACGTCCCCGACCCGTCGTTCTTCGACCGTGGGCAGCGCGTCCAGGCCCTCTCGGTGACGGAGGACTCAGCCACCATCGAGGTGTTCCGCTTCGACCTGGCCGCCCAGCGCTTCCACAGCCAGAAGATCACCTTCGGCGCGGACGGCGTCCGTCTGCGCCCCCACGCCGAGCGCTACTGCTGGCCCGCCGAACTCGACGTGATGGCGGCCAACGCCGGCCTCCGCCTCGACCGGCGCGTGGCCGACTGGTCCGGCCGCCCCTTCGGCCCCGACAGCACCGGACACATCTCGGTGTACCGGCCCGAGCGATGACCCCGGGTGCGATCGCCCTGGTCACCGGGGCCAACCGCGGCATCGGACGGGAGGCCGCCCGGCAGCTCGCCCTGCGCGGGGCCCGGGTCCTCCTCGGCAGCCGCGACATCCGGCAGGGCGAGGACGCCGCCCGCGCCCTCGACCGCGAGGGCGTCCACGTCACCCCCGTGCCGCTCGACGTGACCGACACCCAGGGCGTCACCGACCTCGCGGCACGGCTGGAGAAGGAGCACGGCAGGCTCGACATCCTGGTCAACAACGCCGGTCACTTCCGCGGCGCCACCGCCGTCGACACCGACGCCCGGCTCGTCCGCGACATCCTCGACGTCAACGTGGTGGGCGCGGTCGCCGTGCTCCACGCGCTGCTGCCGCTGCTGCGCCGCTCCCCGGCGCCCCGCGTCGTCAACGTCTCCAGCACCACCGCCTCGTTCGGCCTCACCACCTCGGGGGCGGACCTGCCCGGCGACGCCTCGGCGCGCCTCGCGTACACCGCCTCGAAGGCCGCGCTGAACATGCTGACGGTCCAGTACGACCTCGCCTTCCGCCAGGACCCGGAGCTGCGGCACATCAAGATCAACTCGGTGTCGCCGGGCTGGACGGCCACCGCCATGAACGACTTCCGCGCCCCCCGCACCGTCCAGGAGGGCGCCCGCGCCCTCGTCGCGCTCGCCACCCTCCCCGACGACGGCCCGAGCGGCGGCTTCTTCGACGAACACGGCCCCCTGGCCTGGTGACCCCGCTCCGAGACACCGACGCAGTCAAGGAACCCCCGACCCACCCGAGAAGAGAGCGCCCATGAACGCACCCTGGACCACCGCCGAACCCCGCCGGCCCGAGACACCCGACGCCCCCGCCGACCGGCCGGCCCCCGCGCCGCCCGACCGGCCCGCCACCGCTCCACCCGCCCGGTCCGCCCCCGCGGCGGGCGCCCGCCCCACCGCACCCGCCGGTGACCGCGAGGCCGTACGGGACCGCGACCGGCGGCACGTCTGGCACACCTGGACCCCGCTCGCCGCCGACCGCTCCGCGCTGACCGTCTCGCACGGCGCGGGCCACCACGTGTGGGACATCGACGGCCGCGCCTACGTCGACGCCTCCGCGCTCAACTCCACCTGCGGCTACGCCCACCCCGACGTCCTGCGGGCCATCGTCGACCAGGCGTCCCGGCTCCACCACTTCGACCTCTCGGTCGCCGGCCACCGGCCCGCCGGTCTGCTCGCCGAACGCCTCGCCGGGCATCTCCCGGCCGACATGAGCAAGACGCTCTTCGTCAACAGCGGCTCCGAGGGCTTCGACGCGGCCCTGATGATGGCCGTCTCCTACTGGGCCCACCTCGGCCGCCCCCGCTCCCGGGTGGTCACCTTCGCCCGGTCCTACCACGGCGCCACACTCCTGAGCCGCAGCCTGTCCACGCTGCCCCGCAACCGGCACCTGCTGGCCGAGCCGCTCCCCGTCACCCGGGTCGAACTGCCCCGCGAGGCACGAGAGCTGCGCCACGCGGACGCACGGCCCGCCCTGCTCGCCGCCTTCGAGCAGGCCATCGGGCACGACCCCGACGACCTCCCGGCCGCCGTCGTCGTCGAACCGTTCCTCAATGTCGGCGGCGCCGTCGTGCTGCCGCCGGGTTTCCTGCGGGAACTGCGCGCCCTGTGCGACGCCACCGGCACCCTGCTGGTCCTCGACGAGGTCTTCACGGCGTACGGCCGCTGCGGCGCCATGTTCGCCGCCCTCCGCGAGGGCGTCACCCCCGACATCCTCGTCAGCAGCAAGGGCCTCAGCGGCGGATATGTGCCGATCGCGGCGGTCACCGTGCGGCAGCGCGTCCACGACACCTTCGACCGGGACCCGGTCATCGGCGGGCTCCGCTACGGACACACCACCTCCGGCCACGCCGTGGCCTGCGCGGCGGCGCTCGCCACCCTCGACGTCCTGGAGCGGCAGCGGCTGCCCGAACGGGCGGAACGGCTCGGTGCCGACCTGCTCCGCCGGCTCGCCCCGCTGGCCGACGCCCCCGGCGTGGTCGACGTCCGCGGACTCGGCCTCATCCTCGTCGTCGAGACCGCGTCACCGGAGCTGGTGACCGACGTCCTGGCCCGGGCCCGCGACAACGGGCTGCTGCTGCGCCAGGTCGGCGCGGCCGTCATGGCCGTACCGCCCCTGGTCATCGACGACGAGGGGGCCACGGCCGTGGTCGACGGACTGTACGAGGCGGTGTCGGCCGCAGTCGGCTGACACCGCCCCCTCAACTCAACCATCCGGCGACGGCGTCAGGAGACGCCGTCGCTGTACGCCGTGGTGTCACCGCTCAGCACCGCGCTCGGCCGCCCGTCGACGCCCACCGGGACCGAGCCGGTCACGGTGCACCGCTCCGCACGCCGGTCCATGTCGCCGTAGTCGAACACGGCGTAGTGCTGCGTGGCCCGGTTGTCCCAGATGGCCAGGTCGCCCTCGCTCCACCGCCAGCGGACGGTGTGCTCCGGGGTGGTGACGTACTCCTGGAGGACGCGCAGCACGTCCCGCGACGCCTGCGGGGAGAGCCCGACCGCCCGGCGGGCGAAGCCGCCCAGCAGGAGCGCGCGTTCACCGGTCTCGGGGTGGACGTGCACCGCCGGGTGCTCCGTCTCGAACAGGGTGGAGATGTACTCGCGGCGCGCGGCCACCGTGGCGTCCGTGTAGTCGGAGTCGTTGCTGTGCACGACCCGCAGCCGGTCGGCGAGCGCCCGCAGCGGCTCGGGCAGCGACTCGTACGCGGTCACGGTGTTGGCCCACATGGTGTCGCCGCCGAACGGCGGGGCGATCTTGTTGTGGAGGAACGCCAGCGCGGGCGGCCGGTCGACGAAGGTCAGATCGGTGTGCCAGTGGTTGGCGCGGGTGCCCTGCCGGGAGTCGATCTCCCTGACCTCGGGCCGGTTCTCCGGCGCCCGGTAGATGGGGTGACCGAGCGTCAGGTCGCCGAAGGCGCGGGCGAAGGCCGCCTGGCTCGCGTAGTCGAGCCGCTGGTTCCGCAGGAACACGACCTTGTGGCGGAGCAGGGCCCGGCGCAGTTCCGCCACGGTGGCCGCGTCCAGCGGGGCCGCCGCGTCCACGCCGCCTATCTCGGCACCGATGTGTCCGGCCAGCGGAGTGACGGTCATCCGGGCCGCTTGCACGGGGGTCATGGTCACGATGTGTGCCTTTCTGTCGGGGTCGGGTCTGCGTGGCTGTCGAGCCGAGGGATCGGACGGTCGGCTCCGGGTCACCGGGCCGGGGCCGCCTCCCGGGCGGTGAGGTCGCGCAGGAGGCCGGCCTGTCCGGCCAGCGAGCGGGCGGTCATCAGGTCCCGGACGGGGACGGGGACGCCCAGCTCCCGGCCCGCCCTGCGCGCGAGGCGGGTGGCCAGGAGCGAATCCCCGCCCAACTCGAAGAAGTCGGACTCCGCGCCGATGTCGCCGTGCCCCAGCAGCTCGGCCCAGAGCCGGGTCAGCAGGGAGACGGGGTCCTCGACGGGAGCGGGAGCGGGGACGGGAACAGGCGCGGGCGCGAGAGCCGGCGCGGGCGCGGACATGGCATGGGTCGCGGTCGTCGTCGTGACCGTCGCGGTGGCGGCCGTGGGCGAGGACGCGGGCGAGGCCGGTCCGGGTGCCGGCTGGTCCGCGGGGGCCGGGGGCGCCGTGACCGGCTTGCTGACGGACCGTGACGCGTCCGTCTGCGGCGCGGCCTCCGGGGCGATCCAGCGCGGGCCCGCGAACGGGTAGGCCGGCAGACGCACCCGGCGACGGGCCGGCCCGCACAGCGCGCGGCGGGGGAGGGGCTGGCCCCGGGTCCACAGGGTGCCGAGAGCCGTGAGCACCTCCTCCGCGGGGTGGGCCGTACGGGACGGGGAGAGCGGGACGGACGGGACACCGGCCGCCTCCGCGAGAGCGGACAGCACCCGGCCGGGCCCCACCTCCACCACCAGGGCGTCCGGGAAGCGCTCGGCGATCGACGCCATCGCGTCACCGAACCGCACGGTGCGCCGGGCCTGGTCGACGAACAGCTCGGGCCGGACGTCCGTGTCCGCGGGGACGAGGCGCCCGGTGACATTGGTGGCGAAGGGCACGACCGGCCTGCGCACGGTGACGGCGGCGAGCGCGTCGGCCAGACGCGGCAGGGCGGGCTCGACGAGCGCGGTGTGGAAGGCGCGCCGCGTGGCGAGACGGCGTACGAGGACACGGCCCGCGAGGCGCTCCTCGAACTCGGCCACGGCCTCGGCCGGTCCGGCGACCACACAGCCCTCGGCCGAGTTCACCGCGGCCAGTTCCAGGCCCAGCCCGGAGACGGCGAGGAGCTCGCGCGCCCGGGCCTCCTCGCAGCCGAGCGCGAGCATGGCGCCCTCCGGGCACTCCTGCATGGCCCGGCCGCGGACGGTCACCAGCCGTGCCGCGTCGCCGAGTTCGAAGACCCCGCCGACACAGGCGGCCGTGATCTCCCCGAGGCTGTGCCCGGCCAGCGCGGCGGGGGACACGCCGAGCGTGGTGAGCGCGGTGGCGGCCGCGTACTCGAAGGCGAACAGGACGGGCTGGGCCAGCTCCGTCTCGGCCAGCTCGGCGGCGGGGAACTCCGCGTCGAACAGCGCCCGGCGCATCCGCTCGGCGAGCGCCGGCTCGAACGCCCCGAGGCACTCGTCCAACGCGGCGGGGAAGTACGGCAGCGCCTCGGCGAGGGGCACGGCCATGCCGGGGTACTGGGTGCCCTGCCCCGGGAAGACGAGGACGACGGGGTCGGGTCCGGCCGCCGGGCGGGTGCCGCGCACCACGGCCGTGTTCCGGGTCAGCCGTCGGCCCACCTCGGCACACGTCCGGCCGGTCACCGCGAGCCGCTCCGGCAACTCCGCCCGCCCGGTCGCGAGCGTGGCCGCCACGTCAGCGAGGTTCGCGTCCTCCTCGGCCAGTCGTGCGCCCAGCCGGGCGGCCGAGCGGTCCAGGGCGTCGGGGTCGGCGGCGGACACCAGCACCAGGCGGGCACACTCGTCGGGCTCCTCCCGGACGGGCGCGGGAGGCGGCTGCTCGACGACGACATGGACGTTGGTGCCGCCGATCCCGAAGGAGCTGACGCCGGCCCGGCGCGGCTCGGGCCCGGTCCACGGCACGCACGCGGTGGGGACGTACAGCGGTGAACCGTCCGTCTCCAGCAGCGGGTTGAGACGGCTGAACCCGGCCACCGGCGGCACGATCCCCTTCTTCACCACCAGCAGCGCCTTGATCAGCGCGGCCACCCCGGCGGCGTTGTCGAGATGGCCGACGTTGGCCTTCAGCGCCCCGACCGCGACGGTGCCCGGACCCGCGCCCGCGCCGCTCAGCGCCGCCGACGCCGCCGACCACTCGATGGGATCGCCCACGCGGGTGCCGGTGCCGTGCGTCTCCAGATAGCCGATCGTGTCGCCGTCGACGTCAGCCGCGGCCAGCGCGGCCCGGATGACCTCCTCCTGACCGCCCACCGACGGGGCGTAGTAACCCGCCTTCGCGGCCCCGTCGTTGTTGATGGCGGTGCCGAGCACCACACCGTAGGGATCGGCGCCGTCCTCCACCGCGTCGGCGAGCCGGCGCAGGACGACGCACGCCGCCCCTGACCCGGCCACGACACCGTCCGCGTGCTCGTCGAAGGGCCGGCACCGCCCGGACGCCGAGTGGATGCCGCCCGGCACGGCGAGATAGCCCGCCTGCGGGTAGGGGACCCCGGCCGCGACGACGAGCGCCTGGTCGCAGTCACCGTTCAGCAGCGACTGCACGGCCATGTGCAGTGCCACCAGGGACGAGGAACAGGCCGTCTGCACGGCCACGGCGGGCCCCGTGAGCCCGAGCTTGTACGAGACGAGGCTCGCCATGAAGTCCGGCTCGGTGCCGTGGATCGCGTCCTCCAGGGTCAGCGGATCCAGCTCACCGCTCGCCACCATGGCGCGCAGATAGCCGCTGCCGCTGGCCGAGGCGAAGACAGCGGTCCTCGGCACCCGCCCC
This sequence comes from Streptomyces sp. NPDC030183, assembly GCF_055573455.1. Lineage (NCBI taxonomy): Bacteria > Bacillati > Actinomycetota > Actinomycetes > Kitasatosporales > Streptomycetaceae > Streptomyces > Streptomyces sp. NPDC030183. The sequence continues at coordinate 77,210 of NZ_JBVIBK010000018.1, read as the reverse complement.
TCCCGTGCCGCGTCCCTGGCGAGGGGGGCGGTCCCGGCGTCCTCCAGGGCGGCCCAGGCGACCTCCAGCATCAGCCGGTGCTGCGGGTCCATCATCTCGGCCTCGCGCGGGCTGACTCCGAACAGCGTGTGGTCGAAGCGGTCGGCGTCGGCGAGATGACCGTGGACGGGGACGTAGTCGGGGTCGTCCAGCACCTCCTTCGGCACACCTGCCGCGAGGAGGTCGGACTTCTCGTAGCGCGTGGTCAGCACACGGCCTTCGGTCAGGGCCGTCCACCACGCGTCGAGGTCGGCCGCGCCGGGGAACCGGGCGGAGACACCGGTGACGGCGATGTCCAGGGAACGGTCACGAGTCATCAGAACCACCTTCGGCTTCGGGACACCCCGACAGGTTGCCAGCAAAGACAAGCCCGTGGCAATATCTTGTCAACTCTGGCAATCACTTGACCTTGTGTCGGTGGGCGGCGCCCTCGCGCCACGTCCCTACGCGAGGGAGTGCGAGTGCCGTGGGAGCAGCCGAGGGGAGTGGGACCGCTTTGCAACCGAACGCCGAGTGGAGCGCGGGGCGCCCGAGCACCGCGCCCGACGAGGGTCTGCACGAGACGTTCGCCCGCCTCGCCCGGGCCCGCCCGGAAGCGCCGGCCCTCATCGAGGGCGAACACACCGTCACCTACGGGGAGTTGGACCGCGTCGCCGACACATGGGCCGCGCGGCTCGCCGACGCCGGGGCGGGCCCCGGCGATCTGGTGCCGGTCCTGCTGCCGCGCGGCCGGCATCTCGTCGCCGCCCTGCTCGCCGTCCTCAAGACGGGAGCGGCCTACGCCCTGCTCGACCCCACCTGGCCCGAACAGCGCCTGGCCGGCATCCGCGGCCAACTGAACCCACCACTGGCCGTCACCGCCCCCGGCGCCGAACTCCCGCTCGGTGAACCGCCGCTGCGCCTGTGGACACCGCCGCCCTGGCCGCCGTGCGCCGAGGCCGCGCCCCCCGGATTCCGGCCCGTGTCCGTCCGGGGGACCGACCCGGCCTGCGTCTTCTTCACCTCGGGCACCACCGGCCGCCCCAAGGGCGTACTCACCCCGCACCGGGCCACGGCACGGCTCTTCCCGCCGGACGGCTTCGCCGCCTTCACCACCGACACGGTGATGCCCCTGGCCGCGGCCGTCTCCTGGGACGCGTTCTCCCTGGAGCTCTGGTCCGTCCTGCTGAACGGCGGCACCTCACTCGTCACCGAGGAGCCCTACCTGACACCCACCGCGCTGCGCGCCGGCGTGGCCCGCCACGGGACGGACACCGTCTGGCTGACCAGCAGCCTCTTCAACATGATCGTGGACGAGGACCCGGACGCCTTCCGGGGCCTGCGCCAGGTGCTCATCGGCGGCGAACGGCTCTCCGTCTCCCACGTCCACCGCTTCCTGCGCCGGCACCCCGACGTCGCCCTGATCAACGGCTACGGGCCCGTCGAGTCCACCGTCTTCACCACCACCCACCGCGTCACGGAGGCCGACTGCGACCTGCCCGGCGGCATCCCCCTCGGCCGACCGGTCCCCGGCACCCGGGTGTACGTGCTGGACCTGGACGGAACCCGCCCGTGCGCCGTGGGGGAGACCGGCGAACTGTGCGTCGCCGGCGACGGACTGGCGCTCCGCTACCTCGGCGCCCCCTCCCTGACCGAGGAGAAGTTCCGGACGCTGCCCCTCGGCCCGCACGGCGAAGGGGTACGTGTCTACCGCACGGGCGACCTCGTCGAGTGGGCCGGGGACGGGCTGCTGCACTACCGGGGCCGCGCCGACCGCCAGGTCAAGATCCGGGGGCACCGCGTCGAACCCGCCGAGGTCGAGCGGCAGGTGGAACAGCTGCTGCCCTCCGTACGCTCCTGCCGCGTCCTGGCCCGCCCCGACGGCTCCGGCACGAGCCTCGAACTGGTCGCGTTCTGCACGCCGACCCGGCCGGGCGACCCCCTGACGGACGCCCTCCCCTCGCTCCACGCCGCGCTGGTCCCCTACCAGCGCCCCGCCCGGCTCGTCAGCGTCCCCGGCTTCCCCACCACCGACCGGGGCAAGCTCGACGAACACGCCCTCCTGGCCCTGGCGGAGCCCCCGGATGCCGAGCCGACCCCGCCCTCCTCGCCCTCCCCGGCCGACGTGACGGCGGCGGACCCCGTCGTCCAGGCGGTGGCCGAGACCTTCGCCGCCGTTCTCGGCCGTGACTCCGTACCGCTCGACGTGCCCTTCACCGACCTTGGCGGCGCGTCCCTCGACGCGGGCCGGGTGTGCGCCCGGCTGGCCACCCGGTTCGGCCGCCCCGTACCGGTGGCGCAGTTCTACCGCCGTCCGACCGTCACGGCCCTCGCGGACTGGCTGCGGGCCACGGCGGACGCACAGGGCCGCGAGCCCACCGGGACTCGGCCCGCCCCGGACGGCACCACACCGCTCACCCCCATGCAGATCGTCTATCTGACCCGCCGACTCCTCGCCCCCGACGACCTGACCTCGCACTGCCTGCTCGCCTGGACCATCGAGGGCGAACCGGACCGGGAGGCCCTGCGCGCGGCCGTCGCCGACGTCCACCGACGGCACGAGGCCCTGCGCGCCGCCTACGTCGCGGACCCCAGCCCCTCGGCCGTACTCGTCGACATCCCGCCCCCCGACCTGGAAGAGCTGCCCGACCGACCCACCGTCGACGCCGCCGTCCGCTCCCTGCGCGCCGAACTCACCGACGCACTCGACCTGCCCGCCGGAGAGGTCTGGCGCACCGCGCTCGTCCGCGTCCCGGAGGCGGACACCACGGTGCTCGGCATCGTGGTCCACCACATCGCCTTCGACGGCTGGTCCGAGTCGGTCCTGGCCCGCGACCTCGGCAACGCGTACGCCGCGGCCCGCCGACCCGCCCCGGACACGCCGTCCCAGGCACCGCCGCCCCCCTCCCTCCACGACCAGCACCTCGAACGCACCCTGCACCGAACCCTGACCGACGACCACACCGGCACCGGCGAGGGAACCGGCACCGGCGCCGACGGAGCCACCGGGACCGAGTCCGCCGCACCTCGCGACCGTCTCGTGGCCGAGCTGACCGGCGTACCGGAGCTGCGCTGGCCGCCCGAGGCGCCCACATGGGACCCCGCCGGTCAGGAGCCGAGCCCTGAACCGGGGTCCGGCCCCGCGCGGGTGGAGGCATGGGCGAGCCCCTCGGCCCTTGGCACGGTCGACCGGCTGGCCGCCGACTGCGGCGTCACCCGCTTCGTCGCGCTGCTCGCGCTGTGGGCGCGAAGCGTCGCCGAGGTGACCGGGCAGCACGACTTCGCCGTCGGCGTCCCCGTCGCACAGCGCGACGGGGCGGGGCTGGAGGACGTCGTGGGGTGCCACATGACCACCCTGTGCCTGCGGTTGCGCGGCACCGCCCTCGACGGCGACACCGCGACGGCCCTGAGGGCGACCGGCGCCGTCACCGCGCGGGCCTTCGCCGCTCAGGACGTGCCCTTCGGCGATGTCCTCACCCTCGTCGACCCGCCCCGCACCGGCCGCCCTCCCCTCTACCAGGTCCTGTTCGCCCTGCAGGACAACCCGGCCCCGGAGCTCGACCTCCCCGGCCTGCGCACCACGTTCCTGCGCCAGCCTTACCCCGAGCTGCCCCTCGAACTCCACACCGAGTGCTGGCCCGACGGCGAGGGCGGCCTCCGTGTGGAGACGGCGTTCCGCCCGGAGGCCGTACCCCCCGCCGTGGCCCACTTGATCGCCGAACGCTTCGCGGAGCGCCTGGACCAGCTGGCGCGCCACGCCCCCCTGAACCCGTCGGACCCCAGCCGCCCCCGTCCGGCCCCGGGCCGGCCCCTCACCCGAAGGTCACCGTCATGACGGCCACCATCACCGCGCCCACCCCCCTCCTCGACCACATCGCCGACCCCGAGCTGCATGTCAGCGGCGACCCGCACGCGCTGTGGCGGTGGATGCGCGAGTTCTCCCCGGTGCACCGGCACGAGGCGGGGGAGCTGCCCGCCTTCTGGTCGCTGACCAAGTACGAGGACATCCGGGCCGTCTACCGCGACCCGGCCACCTTCAGCTCGGCCCGGGGCGTCCTGCTGCGCCCCGCCCGCCTCGGCGACGACCCCGGCGGCGGCCTCACCCTCGCCCTGTCCGACCCGCCGCGCCACAAGGAGCTGCGCTCCCTGATGGCGGACTGGTTCAGCACCCGTGCGGTGCGCGGCCTGGAGGAGACGATCCGCGTCACCGCCCGCAAGGTCGTCGCCCAAGGGCTCGAGCAGGGCACCGTCGACTTCGTCGACCTCGCCGGACGGCTCTCCCTCTCCGTCATCTCCGGTGTCATCGGCATCCCCGAGGAGGACCACGCCGACATCCACCGCTGGACCGACGAGGCGTTCGCCGCCCACACCTCCCTCGCCGCGCACCCCCAACTCATGGAGTACTTCATGGAGTTGGTGTACGCGCGGATGGCCGAGCCGACCGACGACCTGGTGAGTTCCCTGGTCAACGGAACCGTGCACGGCGAGCTGCTGTCCGAGCACGAGATCCTGCTCAACTGCGAGAACCTCATCGGCGCCACGGAGAACGGACGGCTCGCCCTGATCGGCGGCATGCTCGCCTTCCTCCAGCACCCCGCCCAGTGGCAGCGGCTGCGCGAGGACCGCGGCCTGCTGCCCGGTGCCGTCGAGGAGATCGTGCGCTGGACCTCCAGCGCCACGCACAGCATGCGCACCGCCACCCGGCCGGTCACCGTGCGGGGGCGGCACATCGAGGCGGGCGACCGGGTCGTGCTGTGGCTGCCCTCCGCCAACCGCGACGAGGACGTCTTCGACGACCCCTACCGCTTCGACATCGCCCGCCGGCCCAACCGGCACATCGCCCTCGCCTCCGGCGAGCACTTCTGCATCGGCAGCACACTCGCCCGCGCCGAGATGCGCGCCCTGTTCACCGAACTGCTCGACTCGACCGACGCGATCGAGCAGGCCGGCCCCGTGACCCGGGTGCGGTCGAACGCCGTCAACGGCCCCGCCGCCCTGCCCGTCCGCCTCACCCCGAAGAGCCGCGCCACCACCGGCCCCGGCCCGCGCTGAAGCACACCTCACCAGGAACTCACGAGCGCGACGGCCGCCGCCGCGCTCGGGGAAGCACCGGGACGTACCGCGAAACACCAGGAGACACATGCGACACGGTGACATGGAAGCCCCTGCCACGACGCGGGGGCGCCGGGCCCTGCTGATCGGCTGGCGCCCCGACGCCATCAGGGCCCTGCGACGCCTCGGGGCCGAGGTGACCTGCGTACTCGCCACCGGCGACGACACAGACGAACGGGCCCTGCTGCTCGACGACGCGCACACGGTGCCCGTACGGGACCCGTCGAGCACCGAGGAGACCCTGGCGGGCCTCGAACGGTTCGACCTGTCCGTCCGTGACTTCGACGTCGTGTGCAGCCAGTTCGAGTTCACCCTCGTCAACGCCGCGGTCGTGGGCGGCCGTCGCAGCGGGACGACACCGCAGGACGCCCTGGCCCTGCGCGACAAGGACCTGCAGAAGCGCCGCATCCGCGCGGCGGGCATCCCCGTCGCGGACTCCCGCCCCGTCGTCCACGCCCGCGAGCTGCGCGACTTCCCCCACCCGCGGGGTGTGCTCAAACCCCTCGCGAACTCCGCCACCCGGGGCGTCCACGCCTGGCACACCGAGGACGAACGCCTCGCCCTCGCCGAGCGGTTGGAGGAGTCGGGCAGCCTCGGGCCGTGGCTCGCCGAGGAATGGGTCGACGGCGCGGAACTGCATGTCGACGGCGTGGTCCGCGGCGGCCAGGTGGTGTTCACCTCGGTCGGCCGCTACGCGCAGAACGTGCTGGCCATCAGGGACGGCGGCATCGTTGCCTCCGTCATGGAGCACCCCGCCCACCGGTCCGACCTCTACGAGCGGGCGCACGCGGTGGCCGAGCAGGCCATGAAGGCGCTCGGACACCACGACGGCGTGTTCCACATGGAGGTGTTCGAACAGGGCGACCGGCTCGTCTTCGGCGAGTGCGGCGGCCGGATCCCCGGCGGCACGTTCGACGAGATGATCCGCCTCCAGCACGGCGTGGACCTCCACGAGGAGTGGGCGAGGGCCGTCCTCGGCCTGGCGCCGGCGGCGACCCCGGCACCCGCCGAGCAGTGGTACGGCGATGTCTTCCTGGCCGCCGACGCGGGCACCCTGCGGTCCTTCCCCGGCGCGGCGGAGGTCGCCGCACGCGCGGGCGTCCGCCACGTGGACCTCACCGCCCGCCCCGGGGACACGCTGATCAGCGGCAGGGAGGCGTCCTGCGCGTTCGTCGGCACGGCCGTCGTCGCCGGCCGGGACCCCGAGGAGACCGGGCGGCGGCTGCGGGACCTCGCGCACTGGTTCGCGGCGAACACCGAGGTGACACCGGGGCGGGGAGAACCGCCCACGACACAGGGAGCGTTCTGATGACGACCCGTACACTCACGCACATCTCCGCCCCGGCGGGCGTCGCTCCCAGCGACGGCTACACCCATGTGGTGACCGGGCCGGGCCGGGTCGCCGCCGTCGCCGGCCAGATGCCGTTCGACGAGAAGGGCGAGTTCGTCGGCACGGGCGACCCGGCCGCGCAGACCCGGCAGATCTTCCGCAACATGCGCGGCTGCCTGGCCGCCGCGGGCCTCACCTTCGACGACGTCATCAAGCTCACCTACTACGTGACCGACATCGCGCATGTGCCCGCCGTCCTCGCGGTGCGGGACGAGTTCATCGACACCGAACGCCCCCCGGCCAGCACCGTGGTCCAGGTCGTGGCGCTCTACCGCCCCGACCTGCTGCTGGAGGTCGACGCGTTGGCCCTGGTCCCCGACGACCCCACCGCCTGAACCCCACGGGCCCGGCCCGGCCCGGTCCCGGCGCCCACCCGCGCGCCCCGACCCCGTCCACCGGCCCCCCGCACACTCCTGGGAGCACCATGACCACCCTCTCTCCACAGCACGGCGCCCTCGCCGGTCCCGGTGAACCACCGCCCTTCGACCGGGAGTTGGCGACCCCGCTGACCACGATCCTCGACGCCCTTCCGATGCCGCTGACGGCGGACCTCGTCGCGGACCGGCGCCGAAGGTCGGCAACGGGCCGGCTGACCGACGACGAGATCCGCCGCGACGGGCGGTTCACCATCGAGGAACGCACCGTCCCCGGACCGCCCGGCGCCCCGGATGTGCCCCTGCTGATCTGCCGCCCCACCGCCACGACCGCTCCGTACCCGGCGATCTACCACACCCACGGCGGCGGCATGGTCGCCGGCAGCCACCGCAGCACCGAACTGGCCGGCGAACTCGACCGCGCCCAGGAACTCGGCATGGCCGTGGTCGCGGTCGACTACCGGCTCGCCCCCGAACACCCCGACCCCGCCCCGGTGGAGGACTGCTACGCCGGCCTCACCTGGCTGGCGGCCCACGCCCCCGACCTCGGCATCGACCCCGAGCGGATCGTCGTGAGCGGCAACAGCGCGGGCGGCGCCCTCGCCGCGGGGCTCTCCCTCCTCGCCCGCGACCGCCGAGGGCCGCGTCCGCGGGGCCAGTTGCTGCAGTTCCCCATGCTGGACGACCGGTGCGAGACGTTCTCCCACGCCCAGATGGAACGCGTGGGCCTCTGGGACGGTGCCTCCAACCGCTTCGGCTGGACGGCACTGCTCGGCGAGCGGCGCGGCACACCGGAGGTGTCCTGCTACGCGGCCCCGGCGCGGGCCGCCGACCTGTCAGGACTGCCGCCCGCGTTCATCGAGGTCGGCTCGGTGGAGGCCCTCCGCGACGAGGGCATCGCCTACGCCACCCGCCTCTGGCGGGCCGGTGGCCGGGCCGAACTGCACGTGTGGGAGGGCGCGTTCCACAGCTTCGACGAGTGGGTGCCGCACGCCGAGATCTCACGCGCCGCCCACCGCGCACGGGTGTCGTGGCTGCGCCGTACGCTGGCGACGCGGGACGAGGACCCCGCATGAACGCCAGGAACCACCGCACCACGGAGCCCGCCGTCCCCACCACCCGCCCGACTCCCGCACCCCCGACCCTGCTGCTGGTCGGCGGCGCCAACCCGCTTTCCTCCAGCATCGACATCGTCACGCGCGCCATCGAGGAGGCCCGGGTCCGCGGCTTCCGCGTCCACCTCGTCCACCGGGCGGCGGCACTCGCCCGGACGGCAGAGGTGAACGACCTGGCCGACGCCGTCTCCGCCGTCGAACCGGACGACCCCGAGGCGTGCGAGCGCTGGGTTGGCGAACGCCTCGCCGCGGGCGAACGGTTCGACCTTGTGCTCGGCCTCCGCGACGAGGTGCAGGAATCGGTGGCCCGCTGCGCGGCGTACGTCGGAGCGCCGGGCAACGGCGTGGACGCGGTGCGGCGCGTCCGCAACAAGGACGCCTGCCGGGCCGCGCTGGCCGCCGCCGGTTTCCGCCAGCCGGCGGTCCGGCTGTGTGGGTCGCGAGGAGAGGCCTCGGCGTTCCTGCGGGAGTCGCGGGGCCCCTGGGTGGTCAAGCCCCGGGACGGCATGGCCAGCATCGGCGTACGCAAGGTGCGCGACGCGACCGAGCTGCCGGCGGCCATCGCGGAACTCCCCGACCCGGAGGTGTTCCTGGTGGAGGAGTTCGTCGAGGGCCCCGAGTACAGCGTGGAGGGAGTGCTCCTGTCCACCGGCCCGAAGGTCCTCGCGGTGACGGCGAAGGAGACGCTCCCGCCGCCGCACTTCGTCGAGATCGCCCATGTCCTTCCGGCCGGGCTCCCGGAGGCCACCCGCGCGGAGATCGACCGCGAGGTGACGGCGGCGCTGACCGCGCTCGACCTGCGCTTCGGGGTGTTCCACGTCGAACTGTGGCTCACGGAGACGGGCGTGGTCCTGGGCGAGGTCCATGTCCGCCCCGGCGGCGACTGGTTGCACCGCCTGCTCCTGCACGCCATCCCCGGCCTGGAACTCTTCGGCCTCCTCTACGACGACCATCTCGGCCGCCCCGCGCGGACAGCCTCGTCCCTGGCGCCCACCCGGGGTGCCGCGGTGCGTTTCCTGGTGCCCCCGCCGGGCCGGCTCGCCGGCGTGGACGGATGGGAGGAGGTCGAGGCCCATCCGTCCGTCCTCGACGCGGGGCTGACCGCGGCTCCCGGTGACACGATCCGCCCGGTGCGCCAGTCGGGCGACCGTGCGGGCTTCATCGTGGTGGGCGAACGGACGCCGGCCCGGGCCCAGGCCCTCGCGGCGACCCTGGCCGAGTCCCTCCGCTTCCGCACGGCCGAACCAGGACCGCCCGCCCCGGACCTTCCACGGACCACCGCCCGGACGCCCGCCCTGCCCACCGCCCCCTGACCCTCGGGCGTCCACATCCCCGCTCGCCTGCGACGGCCACGGCCCGCCGGACCACCCGGCGGGCCGTAACGGCGTACGCACCGGCGACACGACGAACCCCGGCCTCCCCGCGCCGGGGAAGGCGGCGCGGGGAGGCCGGGGGAGTGGAGGCCCGGGGAGTGACGCGGGAAGGGCGCCGGCGCGGGCGCGGACCGAAGTCGCGGCTCAGGACGCCGTGTTGTTGCGCGACCTGCTGGCGTCCTCCAGTGACTCGGCGAGGATGCGCCAGATCTCGGCGGCCAGGTCGATGTTGGACTGCTGACGGGCCTGCTCGCCCAGCTCCTTGAGCCGGTGGATACCCTCCTCCTCGCGGCCCTCCAGAAGCATCAGGCGGGCGTCGAGGATGTGCAGGCGGACCTGGTCCCGGTAGGTGAGGCGCAGCTCGTGGCGGTGCAGTTGGTCGTGCAGCGAGCGCGCGTCGGCGTACCGGCCCTCCTCGAAGGCCAGATGGGTCTGCAGGGTGAGCAGTTCCTGGCGCAGCACCGGTGTGCCCACCAGGGCGAGGGCGCTGGCCGCCTCGTCGAGGCAGGCGCGGCCGCGTTCGGTCTGCGGGGGTGTGCTCTGCAGGTGCAGGGAGGCCGCGGCCAGCCGCAGGCGCGCCCACAGCGTCAGGTCGACGCTGCTGTCCAGTTCCTTCATGGCGCGTTCGAGGTAGTTCCGCGCGACCTCGTGGTCGCCCTGGCGGAACCGTACGGTGGCGGCCGACCACAGTGCCTCGGCGGCCAACGGATCGGACCGCCCTTCCACGAGCTGGACCAACTCGTCGACATGGGCCCGGGCGTCGGGCAGCCGACCGGCCTCCGCCTCCACCGAGACCAGGGTGAGCAGCGCGCCACCGGTGTCGGTGACGGACAGTCCGGCGCCCTTGGCGAGCTGGTAGGCGTTGACGGCGATGCCGAGCGCTCGCGTCACCTCACCCGTCGAGCGGAGTGAACGGGCGAGCTGGGAGCCGGCCCTGCACTGCAGCTCGGGCAGGGCGAGTTCGTCGGCGACCCGGACGAGCTCCTCCAGGCAAGCCTGCTCCTCGTCCCGTCGGCCGCGACGCTGCCAGTAGCGGGAGATCAGCCAGAGAGCCTGCCAGCGCAGGAAGGGCGCCTCCTCACGGACCTGGCCGAGCACGGCGATGAGGTTGCCGATGCCCTCGTCGCCGTCCGTGGACGTGGCGATGGACAGGGCCTGCGCCAGCGAACCACCGCTCGGCGGTGTGTCGAAGGCGGAGCGATCGACCCCCAGAACCTGGGCGAGGTAGGTCACCACCCGTTCCGTGGGCTGTCGTGCGCCCGACTCCAGGCGTGACAGATACCCGGTGGAGATTTCCGCGCCCGCGAGTGCGGCCTGCGAGAGACCACGCTCCACTCGCAGCTCTTTGAGACGTCGCCCGAAGGTCGGCTGTTCCAGCATATGAATCTCACTATCACTTTGCGTGCGGTGACAGGTATGCGGCTCCACCTCCCCCGCGACTCTCGGCGAGCAGCCAAAGCACTGATTTACCAGGGAGTCTAGTGCCATCCGGATCGACCCGGCAAGCAACTTGCCCGGCCGCTTGCCAATGCAATCGGAGGCTCCCCTTCGGTTTCTGGCACAAATTTGTCAATCGCTGGCAACTTGTTGCCAAGTGCTGTGCGGGCCCGTTAGGTTGGGCATCGCTTCGGGTTCCGTGGAGCCGCGAAGTCCGCACTCACCTGTGTTTCCGCAAGAGGAGCCGTTATGCACAAGCGTTTCCGCACCGTGTCCGTCGCTGCCCTCTCGTTGATCACTCTGGGGACACTGTCCTCTGTCTCATCGGGGGACATCGACTGGCCGAAGAAGGCGAGCGCTGTCACCCATGCCGCCGGTAGTGACGGCGACATTGACTGGCCCAAGGAGGAGAGCGCTTTCCCGTCTGCCTCGGCTGGCAATGACGGCATTGACTGGCCGTAACCACGGCCGGGCCACCCCTGCCGGGTCACCCGGTACGCAGGGTGAACGCCCGTCGGCCACGGCTCGTGGATGCCGACCGTCCGTATGACAACGATGCCGCCCCTTCAGCGGGAGGACCGCCCACCGGGGCCCGCGCCACACCCTCGACCGAGTGGCCGCGTGTCCTGTCCGGGCCGACCCCGCAGGCGCCTCATGACACAGGTCAGGCAAGCTTGTGCCTCCCGACCCGCTGTGTCACCGTGCCGGAGCGTCGAGCACACCTCCCGTCGGGCACCTGAGCGCCCGTCGGACACCTGAGCGGCCGTCAAGCCGCCGGCCCTGACGCCCTGTGCCGCGCCCGCACCCGTACCCGTATCCGTATCCGCACCCGACGCGCCGTGTCGCACGCGCGCCGCCCCGAGACACCGCACGGACGGGCCTGTTGAGCCCGGCGCTCCGACGTGCCGCGCTCCACCGAGCGTGTGCGCAGGCCACGCCCCTCGGCGAGCGCCTCGCCGGGCGCCGCCCCCGACGACGCGTCAGTCACGACGACGCGTCAGCCACGACGACGCCCGGTCCCTCCCGAGTGCCTCGTCCCGTCCGCCGGCCCGCGTCGGCGGACTCGGCGTGCCCGGCGCGTGAGCGGCACCCAGGCCCGCCGCCCGGACGCCACGGCACCGGCCGCGGCCGGGACCGAAGCCAACCCCCCATACGAACAAGACGCACATCGCCATCCATCACATCTGGAACTGGAGAGCGTTTTCATGACTCCGCATCTCACCCTCCCCCACGAACGGACATCGCTGCTCGGTGACGAGCAGATCGACTCGTTCCGGCGACTCGGCTATGTGATCCTGCCGGGCTTCCTGCCCGACGACCTCGCCGCCCGGCTGCGGAACGAGGCCGACCACTGGGTCGACTCGGGACTGCGGGAGAAGTCGATCGCCTCCTGCGTCGACCCCGCGACCCACGGTCTGCCGCCCGTCATGGAGCTGGAACTCGCGGCCCACGGCGAACTCCTCACGCACGCGCCGCTGCTGGACGTCCTCACCCAGCTGATGGGCCCGGACTTCGTCTTCCACCACCTGCACAGCGACCGGCAGAAGCCCGACCTGCCGGGCAAGAACTGGCACCACGACTACGAACAGCGGCCGCAGACCGACCGCGTCCACACCATGATCCACACGCTGCACTACCTGGACGGTCTCGACGACGACACCTCCTCCCTGGTCGTGCTGCCGGGTTCGCACCTGGAGGTCGCCGAGAAGAACGCCCGCGCCCATCTGGGCACCGCGGAACTGCCGGGCGAGGTCGTCATCGACCACCTGCCGCCCGGCTCCACCGTCGTCGTGCACTCCGCGCTGTTCCACGCCCGCCGCGCCCTGCCGGGCGGCCAGCGCGGCAAGGACCGCTACTTCGTCGACGCCTCCTACTGCCAGGTGGGCACCGTCTGGCCGCCGGTGAAGCCGTACTGGCGGCACATGCTGCGGCGCGCCCGGGCCCTCGGCCTCGACCGGGGCCGGCCCGAACTCTTCGCGGAGCGCCACTTCACGGAGTACGTCAGGTCCGCGTGAACGCCCGCCGTCCCGAACGGAGGAGGAACCCCATGCTGTACGCGGGAATCGCCTGGGACGCGGGCGGTTACGAGATCGAGGTGGTCGACGAGTCCGGCTCGGCGGCCGCGCCCCGGGCGCGGTTCGGCGCGGACCGGATCACGGACATGGCCGGGCACCTGCGCGGCTTCGGCCTGGAGCGGCTGGTCACCGTGGTGGAGAGCACCAACGGCATACTCGACGGCCGGCTCATGGCCGCCGGCCTCACGGTGTTCCGTGCCGACCCCCACCTCCTGCCGGCCCGACCGGAGTTCGGGTCGGTCCCGGCCGCCGAGATCGCCCGGGCGGCCGCCGCCGCCCCCTCCGCCCTGACCCGTCTGATACGCACCCGCGGCACCCAGACGGGCCGCGAGCCGGAGTTGGAGGCGTGGATCGCGGGCACGGCGTCCGAGGTGGCGCGGCTGACCGCCGACGGCCGACTGGTGAGCCACGGCGGGCGCGACCGCGCCGAGATCGCGCTCACCTTCGACGACGGGCCGCAGCCGGGCAACACCGAACGCGTCCTGGACGTCCTCGAACGCTACGGTGTGCCGGCGACGTTCTTCTGCGTCGGCATGAACGCCCGCGCCCACCCCGACATCCTGACCCGGATGCGGGAGCAGGGGCACGGGTTCGGCAACCACACCTGGTCGCACCCGTTCCTGCCGGAGCTGACGCGGTCCCAGCTCGGCGAGCAGATCGAACGCACCCAGGAGGCCATCGCCGAGGCGTCCGGCGGGCCCGCTCCGGCCCTGTTCCGGCCGCCTTACGGGTCGCGCACCCCGGAAGTGCTCGGCTGGCTCGCCGAGTCCGGACTGACGACCACCCTGTGGGACGTGGTGCCGGACGACTGGTCGATGCCCGGCACCGACACGGTCGCCCAGATCGTCCTCGACCAGGCGCGGCCCGGCTCCGTCGTCCTGCTGCACGACGGCGGCGGCGACCGCTCCCAGACGGTCGACGCGCTGCCCGCCATGATCGAGGGCCTGCTCGAACGCGGCTACCGGTTCACCCTCGTCGACGAGATGAGGGCGCGTGCCGAAGAGCAGGCACCGGTGGCGACCACGGCACCGGTGGCGTGAGACGACACCCGGGCCCGGCGGGGTGACACGCCGCCGGGCCCACGCCCAAGGGGCGGTACGGTTCTCGGCCGTACCGCCCCTTCCTGTCGGGGTCGTGCGGAGGTCACACCTTCCTCAGCCCCGCCGCGAGCGTCACGACCAGCAGGACGAGCAGCCCCGCGAGGGTCGTCCGCAGACCGATGGCCCCCGCGAACCAGCCGACGAGGACCGGGCCGATCAGCAGACCGCTGTAGGTCATGGTGTTGACCTTCGCCAGGGCGTGCGCCGCGCTCCCCGCGTCCAGGTCGTCGCCCCCGTGGCCGACGGAGCTGAAGATGACCGGCACGAGCACCGAGAGACCCAGACCGAACAGCGCGAAGCCCACGACGGCCGGCACCGGGTTCGGCGCGAGCACGACGACCGTGAGGCCGACGACGGCGATGCAGCCGCCCCGATAGACCAGGGCCCGCGCTCCGTACCGTGCGTGCAGGCGGTCGCCGACGAGCCGGCCCCCGGCCTCGCAGGCGCTGTACGCGATATAGGCGAGGGAGGCGGTGGCGAGGGTGGCGCCGAGCTTCTCGTGGAGGTAGATGCCGCCCCAGTTGCCGACGACACCGCTGCACACCAGGACGACGGTGCCCGTCAGCCCGAGCAGCAGCAGACGGGTGGACCACCCGGACAGCACGCCGACGCGGGTCCCCGTACCGGTCTCGTGCTTCTTCGCCTGGCCCGCCGGGGCCTTCCCCACGCGGTCGGCCCGGGCCGGGAGCAGATACCTGCCGCCCACGAGGGCAAGCGCGACCATGGCCGCGCCCACGGCGGCGTAATGGGCGGTGAGCGTGAAGCCCGCCTTGATGGCGGCGCCGCCGAGCAGGGAGCCCACGGCGGAGCCGATGCTCCAGGCCGCGTGGCAGCTGTTCATGATGTGCCGTCCGGTCTCCTTCTCCACGGCGATGGCGTGGGCGTTCATGGAGACGTCGATCAGTCCGTCGGCCGCACCGAACACCGCCAGGACGAGCACGAACCCGATGACGGAGTGTGTCGCGGACGGCGGGACGAAGGCGACGAGCGAGAGCGGCAGGGCAAGGGCGGCCACGCGTACGACCGGCGCGCTCCCGAACCGCGCGACCAGCGGACCCGTCGCCTGCATGGCCACCAGTCCGGTGAGGATGGGCACGATCAGCAACATGCCCAGCGCGCCCTCGGAGAGTCCGAACCCCGTCTTCCACAAGGGGATCTGCACGAAGTAGCTCGCGAAGACGAACCCCGTCAGGAAGAAGGGCGCCATCGATGCCCACCGCAGCCGGCGCGCGCCCGGCGCGTCGCGCACCGTCCCGCCCTGATCGGCTTTCGCCGTGTCCTCCTCGATCATGCGCTTCTCCGTCTCTGCCATGACTTCCCATCTCGTCAGCCGACTCCGACATGTTTGCCAGACCATTCAGGCACAGTGTTGCCAAGTTAGGCAACATTGGTTCAGACTCTGCGTATGGATGATTTGAAGTTCAGTGTCGTGATCCCCTACAAGCAGCGGCTGGACAACATCCGCCTCGTTCTGTCGGCGCTGGCCGAGCAGACGATGGACCACCGAGACTTCGAGGTCCTCATCGGCGCGATGGAGTACTCACCCGAATTCGTCTCCGTATGCAGCGAGTTCACCGACCGGCTCACCATCGTCTCGACCCTCTCCGCGGACGACTGGAACCTCTGCAAGGCCCGGAACCTGGCGATGCGCCATGCCCGCGGCCAGGTGACGCTCATCCTGGACGCGGACATGGTTCTGCCCACCCGCTTCCTCGACAACCTCTACGAGCGGCACTACGCGCACGGACAGAACGTGTGCGTCGTCGGACAGATGATCGGCTACGACGACATGGTCGAGACGGACATGGAGCACGTCGAACTCGCCCCCTTCAGCCACTACCGGCAGGTCCTCGCCGACCTGGAGGCGCAGGACCACGTCGTCATGGACGACCGCTGGAACCCGGACAACACCGTCGCCTTCAACCGTTTCCCCTGGGTCTACGCCCGCAGTGGTCTCGTCGCCGCCCCCACCTCCACCATCCAGCAGCACGGGATCACCTGGGACGAGGGCTTCCAGGGCTGGGGACCGGAGGACCAGGAGTGGGCCCTGCGCGTGGCCCTGACCGGAACCCCGATCGTCCTCGGCCAGGAGGTGTACGGACTCCATCTGCCGCATGTGCGCAGCGTCAAGGACAACGGCCGCACCGCGCAGCGCAACAACCGCTACTACCTGGCCAAGTGGCCGCGTCTGGAACTGGAACTCGCCCTGGCCTTCGGCTGGGAGGAGACCGCCCGGGTCCTGCCCGACGTACGGCGCGAACTGGAGGCCGTGGCCGAGGCGTTCGGTCCGCGCCAGGTCCTGGGCACCTTGCGCGGCACGGCGAACGGCCGGAGCCTCGTGGTCGTCGGCGCGGCGGTGGACCCCACGACACGGACCGCCGCATCGGACGTCGCCGCCCTGTTCGACGCCCACGCGGAGCTGACCGTGCTGCCGCTCGCCGGTTTCGCCCTGCCCCACCCCGACGGGGACGTCGACGAGTGCCACGTCCTGCCCCCGGTGGCACGGCTGAGCGCCCGCTACCGCGACGCCGTCCTGCGCGAGGCCGAGCGCGTTGCCGTCAAGGTGTCCTCCCAGGTGGACCAGGGTCCCGCCGCGTAGGCGAGACGGAACGAGGCCGGGGGCGGCCCCACCGGCGTGCTGCCCGGTGTCACGACGACTGCTGATCGGAGTACTCATGACGCTCGACACGGCCCTCAACTGGGCCGGGAACCTCACGTTCGGGGCCGCGCGCTGGCACCGCCCGCGCAGCGTCGACGAACTGCGCCGGACCGTGGCGAACTGCGCACGCATACGGGCCGTCGGCAGCGGCCACTCCTTCAGTGCCGTCGCGGACACCCGAGGCGACCTGGTCCGCCTGGACGCCCTCCCGTCCACCATCGAGATCGACCCCGACGCCTCGACCGTCACCGTCTCCGCCGGCCTGCGCTACGCGGACGTCATCTTCGCCCTGGAGCGCGCCGGGTACGCCCTCCCCAACCTGGCCTCGCTGCCGCACATCTCCATCGCCGGCAGCGTCGCCACCGGCACCCACGGCTCCGGCGACACCCAGCGCTGCCTCGCCTCCTCCGTCCGGGCGCTCCAGCTGGTCGGCTCCGAGGGCGATCTGGTCGAGCTGAGCCGGGACGCCGACCCCGACCTGTTCCCGGGCGCGGTGGTCGCGCTCGGGGCGCTCGGCATCGTCACCCGGCTCACCCTCGACATCGAGCCGAGCTACACGATGGCGCAGCGCGTCCGGGTCGACGTCCCGCTCGACGAGGTCGCCGCGCGCTTCGACGCCGTGTCCGGCGCGGCCCACAGCGTCAGCGTCTTCACCGACTGGGGCGGCGACGAGGCACAGGTGTGGCTCAAGCGCCGACTGGACCGCCCCGACAGCGGCTGGAGCGGCGGCCGCCCCGCCGACCGGCCGTTGAACCCGGTACCCGGTATGCCCCCGGAGTTCAGCACCGAGCAACTCGACGTACCGGGCCCCTGGTGCGAACGCCTGCCGCACTTCCGGCCCGAACTGACCCCCGGCGCGGGGGAGGAGCTCCAGTCCGAGTACTACCTGCCGCGCGCCGCCGCCCCCGCCGCGATCACGGCGCTGCGGGGCCTCGGGGAACGCCTCGCGCCGGCCCTGCACATCGCGGAGGTGCGCACGGTCCTCGCCGACGACCTCTGGCTGAGCCCCGCCCACGGCAGGGACTCCGTCACCTTCCACTTCACCTGGGTGCAGGACCTGGCCCGCGTCGAACCCCTCATCGCCGAGGTCGAGGACGCCCTGATGCCGCTCGGCGCCCGACCGCACTGGGGCAAACTGACCGCCCTCACCCCGAAGGACATCGCCGCGCTCTACGAACAGATCGGCGCCTTCGCCCAAATGACCCGGAAGTACGACCCGTCCGGCACGTTCCGCAACGACTTCACGGACGAACTCCTCGACACCGTCTGAGTCCCACCGGCCGAAGTCCCGACACGGGAGTGGCCCGCGGGGAACACCCCGCGGGCCGCTTCTGCGAACTCCGCCGTCACCAGCGGTCGTGCACCAGGTCCCGGATCCGGCGGTCGTAGAGCTCCTCGACCGCCTTCAGGGTCGCCTCGGGCAGAGCGGGCAGCCGGGCGGCCTCGGAGTTGGCACGGGCCTGCTCCGGCGTACGCGCCCCGGGGATCACCGAGGTCACTCCCGGCTGCTGCACCACCCAGCGCAGCGCGGCCTGCGCCGGCGTCGCCCCCTCGGGCACCAGCGCCGCGAATTCCGCCGCCGCCTCGACCCCCACCTCGTAGTCCACGCCGGAGAACGTCTCACCCACGTCGAACGACTCACCGCGGCGGTTGTACGTGCGGTGGTCGTCCGCGCCGAACACCGTGTCCCGGCGGTATCGGCCGGACAGCAGCCCCGAGGCGAGCGGTACACGGGCGATGATGCCCACCCCGGCCTCCCTCGCCGCCGGCAGCACCCGCTCCAGCGGCTTGCGCCGGAAGGCGTTGAGGATGATCTGGACGCTGGCCACATGCGGCCGGGCGATCGCCGTGAGTGCCTCTTCGCACGTCTCCACGCTCACCCCGTACGCCGCCACACGCTTCTCCTCGACGAGGGTGTCGAGGGCGTCGTACACCGCCTCCGAGGAGAAGACGGGTGTGGGCGGGCAGTGCAGCTGGACCAGATCGAGGGTGTCCACACCGAGGTTGGCTCGCGAACGGTCCGTCCAGGCGCGGAAGTTGTCCAGGGTGAACTCGGCCGGGTCCTGCCGGGCGCGCCGCCCCATCTTCGTCGCCACGAGGATGCCGGCGGCCCGGTCGGGGCCGAGCTGCCCGAGGAAGGAGCCGATGAGCCGTTCACTGCGCCCGTCCCCGTACACGTCCGCCGTGTCGAGGAGCGTCACCCCCGAGTCCACGGCGGCGGCGAGCACGGCCAGGGCCTCGTCCTCGTCCACCTCGCCCCAGTCCGCGCCCAGTTGCCAGGTGCCGAGTCCCACCACCGAGACACTGCGACCGAGCCTGCTCATCGCCCGCTGTTCCATGAGAACCACCTTGTGAAAGCCACTGTCGGGGAAAACCATTGCCATCAGTCTGGCAATCGACTTGCCAATACTCAATAAGTGCAGTCAACTTATTGCCAAGCAGTGCCCGTGGATGGCAACCCTGGACAGGAGGCGGCGTCGATGCACATCACCGGAACGACGGTTCTGCTCACGGGCGCGACGGGAGGCATCGGCCGCGCCCTCGCGCACCGGCTCGCCCGGGCGAACGCCGCGCTCGTGGTGACCGGGCGTCAGGCCGGTCCGCTGGAGAGCCTCGCGGCGGAGCTGGGCGCCCGCCCCGTCGTCGCGGACCTCTCCGACCCCGACGACGTGGCCCGCCTCGCCGACCAGTGCCAGGACGTCGACGTCCTCGTGGCCAACGCGGCTCTGCCGGCGAGCGGGGACCTCCTCGACTACACCCCCGCCCAGATCGAACGCGCCCTCACCGTCAACCTCATCGCCCCCGTCCTGCTGTCCCGGTACCTCGCCCCCGGCATGGTCGCCCGCGGGCACGGCCACCTCGCCTTCATCGGCTCCATGTCGGGCAAGGCCGCCACCCCTTACTCGTCCCTCTACACGGCGTCCAAGTTCGGCCTGCGCGGCTTCGCGCACAGCCTCCGCATCGACCTCCACGGCACCGGCGTCGGCGTCTCCCTCGTCCAGCCCGGCTTCGTGCGCGAGGCGGGCATGTTCGCCGCCACCGGTGCCGAGGTGCCCAGCGGCGTACGCACCGTCTCGCCCGAGGACGTCGCCGAGGGCGTCGTGCGCGCCATGGAGGAGGACCGGGCCGAACTCAACGTCGCCCCGCTCGACCTACGGCTGCGCTGCGCCCTCGCGGTCCAGTTCCCCGACCTCGCGGCCCGCTCCCACCGCCGCGCCGGCGACAACCCGGCGGTCCGGCAGGTGATCGAGGCCCAGCGCGCCTCCCGCTGACACACCGGCCCACCCCGGAAGGAACAGCACGCATGACCTGGCTGATCACCGGTGGCGCCGGTTACATCGGCGCCCACGTGGTGCGCGCGATGCTCGACGCGGGCGAGGAGGCCGTCGTCTACGACGACCTGTCCACGGGGATCGCCGAACGGGTGCCGGAGGGTGTCCCGCTGGAGGTCGGCTCGACCCTCGACGGTGGGCTGCTGGCGCGGGTGATCCGCGACCACGGTGTCACCGGTGTGGTCCACCTCGCGGCGAAGAAGCAGGTGGCCGAGTCTCTCGAACGGCCCCTGCACTACTACCGGGAGAACGTCGAGGGTCTGCGGGTGCTGCTCTCCGCCGTCACGGACGCCGGTGTCGCGTCGTTCGTGTTCTCCTCCTCGGCGGCCGTGTACGGGATGCCGGACGTGGACCTGGTCACGGAGGACACGCCGTGCGTGCCGATGAGCCCTTACGGCGGGACGAAGCTGGCCGGGGAGTGGCTGGTACGGGCCACGGGCCGGGCGACGGGCCTGTCGACGGCGTCCCTGCGCTACTTCAACGTCGCCGGGGCGGCGGCGCCCCACCTGGCCGACACCGGCGTGTTCAACCTCGTCCCCATGGTGTTCGAGAAGCTCACCGAGGCGTGCGCGCCGCGGATCTTCGGCGCCGACTACCCCACCCCCGACGGCACCTGCGTACGCGACTACATCCACGTCGTCGACCTGGCCGAGGCCCATGTCGCCGCCGCCCGGCGGCTGCGCGAGACGCCCGGCACCGACCTCACCCTCAACATCGGCCGCGGCGAGGGCGTCTCGGTACGGGAGATGATCGACCGCATCACCGCCCACACCGGCCACACTCTGTCGCCCGTCGTCGTGGACCGCCGTCCCGGCGACCCCGCCCGGGTCGTCGCCTCGGCGGACCGCATCGCCGCCGAGCTGGGCTGGAAGGCCCGTCACGGAGTCGACGACATGATCGCCTCCGCGTGGGAGGGCTGGCAGCACCACCACCCGACGGCCCCACGGCCCGAAGGCCGGGATACGGCACAGCCCCCGGACACGGCCTCACCCGATGTGCGATCCATGCGCGATCCATGAGGTGCCGGCGATAGGGTGGGCGCCGGAGGTGAGCTTGTGCCCACGGAGAACGAGCTGTTCAGCGCTGTGGACGCGCTGCTGGAACAGGTCGCCCAGGACGTCCTGCCGCCGCCCGCCGAGCGACGGCGGCTGCGCAGGGCCGCCGGGCTCAGCCAGGAACAGATCGCGACGGCCCTGGGCACCCGCCGGGAAGCCGTGGGCAACTGGGAGTCGGGCCGGACCGAGCCCCGGCCCCCGCAGCGCGCCGCCTACGCCCGCCTGCTCGAAACCCTCGCCGCACGCTTCCCCGCGCCCGACCCGGACGACACGGCATCGGACACGCCCCACCCGGACGACACGGCACCGCACGCGCCCGCCGCCGACGACACGGCACCGCAACAGGCCGCCCCCGAGACGCCCCCCGACCCGGAACCGGTCCCGCACACGCCCCCACCGCCCGCCTCCGCCCGGCCTCAGTCCACGGAGCCTCCGTCGGCCCCGGCGCCCCCGAGCCCCTCCTCCCGGTCGACGGTGACGGCGCCCGCGCCCCGCGCCGCGGCACGTGCCACGGGGCAGCGGTCGGCGCCTCGTGGCGCCCGGCCGTCGGCGCCGCGCGGCCCCGCGGCCAAGAAGGCGACGAAGACCGGCGCCCCGCAGCCGCCCGCCGTCGATCCCCGCTTCGAGAACGGCCCGCTGGCCGTCGTCGACTGCGAGGACGGCCGGACGCAGGCGTACTGCGTCGGCGGTCTCGTCCTGGACGTCCCCGCGAAGTCCCTGCCCGCACTGGTCGAATGGACACTGACCGAGGCGAGACTCGGCCAGGCCCGGCTGCACCGCAACGGCAGGGACGCCGACCCCCTCCTCGTCCTCACCCCCGCCGCGCTGGAGCGGTACGGCCTGCCCGCCGCCCTGTCGGAGGAGGAGCGTCGGGCCGGCCGGCTCAAGGACAGCCACAAGGCGGTCAAGCAACTCGTCCGCGCCGAATGGCGCCTCACCCAACGCGGCTTCGGCCCGTGGGCGCGCATCTACCGGCCGGCGGACGGGGCCAGGCGCCACTGCGTACAACTGTGCATCCCCGCCTGGCACGCCCTGGACGCCCGGGAATGGGACAGGAAGGACGCCCCGCTCCTGCCGGACATGCACCCCGCCGACCTCGCCCGCTACCTCGGCACGTACGCGGAGCGCGTCATGACGCCGCGGGGCACCACGGCGGTCACCGGCCTGGAGCTGATGACGGCACTGCGCCCGCCGACCCGCGCCGAGCGCGACGAGACGACCGGCGAGTGGCACAAGGCGTTCAACGCGGACGCCCTCACCCACGTGTACGACGTGGTGCCGTGCGAGGTCCCCGACGAGCACCCGGTCCTCAAGGGCGTCCACGCCCGCCACCACCTGCGGACACCGGCCGAGATGCTGATGGAGGAGCCGTACGACTGGTGCAGGCCGCTGACCGACGACGAGTGCATGCGGCCGTACCTCGTCGCCATCGACGTCAACATGGCGTTCGCGGCGGCCGCCAACGGCCTCACCGTCGGCCTCGACGGGCCCACCCACCTGACCGGCAACCCCAGGTTCGATCCGTCGCTGCCCGGCTCATGGCTGGTCGACCTCTCCCACGTCGACCTCTCCCGCGTCCGGATCGACGGCCGCACCGTCGACGCCGAGCGGCTTCCCTCACCGTTCACCCCGAAGGGCGACCGCCCGACCGGCCCCGCCTGGTACGCGACGCCGACCGTGGCGTACGCGGTGGAACTCGGCTTCGACGTGGCACCCGTCGAGGCGTACGTCCGCCACCGCACCGGCCGTTACCTCGACCCCTGGTACAAGCGGCTGCGTGACGCGTACGTGACGACGATGGCCGACCTCGGTGTCACCACCGCGATGGGCGGCCGGGAGTTCCTGGAGGCGATGGCCGCCGCACGGGACGTCGACCCGACGATGGCGCTGCTGGTGAACGCGATCAAGTCCACCGCGAAGGGCGGGATCGGCAAACTGCGCCAGCGCAGCCGGGGGCAGGTGCCGTTCTACGAGCCGTGGCCCGCGCTCGCCCGGGAGACCTGGCGCCCCGACATCCGGGCCGCCGTCCTCGCCAACGTCCGGATCGGCATCCACCGCAAGCTGATGAAGACCGCGGCGGCGGCCGGCCTCTACCCCGTGGCGATCGGCACCGACGCCGTCGTCTACCCCTCCACCGGTCCCGGTCCGCTCGACTTCCTGCCGTGCACGCCCGACGGCAGGCCCGTCCCCGGCACGTTCCGGCTGGGGATCTCACCGGGCATGGTCAAACACCAGGGCACCCGGACCGTGCTGTGGGCGGAGGCGCTGTTCGAGGAACACGGCGGGGTGTTCAACGTCGCCAACCTCATCAAGAACGACACCGCCGAGGAAGGGGAGTAGGCCATGCCGGAGTCGGTCGGGGCCGGTCTGGACCGTGCTCTGGAGGGGGCCTTCACCCGCCCCGTCCCCAAGTCGGCGCAGGCGCGGATGCGCTACCTGGTCAGGCAGTTGAAGGGCACGAAAGCCGTCGCCGAACTGCTCGGGGTGTCGCAGCGCACGGTCGAGCGGTACGTCGCCGGGAAGCTCAAGCGTCCCCGCAAGGACCTCGCCGACCGGCTGGAGCGCGAGGTCAGGAAGCGCTGGCAGCCGCAGGTGCGGGCCCGGGCCAAGCAGAAGGCGGCCTCCACCGACGGCCTGGTCCTGTCCACCCGTGCCCGGTTCGGCTTCACCGCCGCGCCGGGCACCACCGACGACGCCCGGGTCCGCGACATCACCCAGGCCCTGCCCCCGCACTGGGCGGCCCGCCTGTTCACCGCCCGGGACCAGGGCGCCACCGAACAGCAACTCCAGCGCATCACCGCCGACGGACTGGCCGAGACGTACTTCCGCGCCGGGGACACCCGCGCCCACGGCCTCGACGTACGGTTCACGGACGTGGAGCGCGTCGACATCGACCTGTGAGAGGCAGACCGCCCCCGATCGGTGCGACGGCCCTGCTCGAAGCCGTTCGCTGCCGTGCCGTGCCCCGGCTCACCCGCGCGGATGGATTCCTGCGCCCGGTGGGCGCAACGCCGCCCGTGGTGGCTGTCGCTGTCTGCGACCGCCGCCAGGCTGTCGCGCATGTCCACACCTCAACTGCGTCCGGCGGGGCGGCGGTACGGTGAACGCCGCCGCCGGTTCCCGGCGGTCAGGGCCGGTGCCGTCACGGCGACCGTCCTGGCGCTCGTCCTGGCCCTCCCCGGCACCGCGGCCGCGGCACCCGGCGACCTGGATCCCACCTTCAGCGGCGACGGCAAGGCACTCACCGGCTTCGCCGACGACGATCGCGCCCACGATGTGGCCGTACAGGCCGACGGGAGGATCGTCTCCGTCGGTTCGTCCGCCGACTACTCGCTGACGGAGGGCCGCTTCGCGCTCACCCGCCACAACGCCGACGGCACCCTCGACCCCACCTTCGGGGACGGCGGCCTCGTGACGACCCCCGTCAACAACATGGACCCGGACCTCCAGTGGAGCGAGGCCCAGGCCGTGGCACTGCAACCCGACGGGAGGATCGTCGTGGTGGGCAGCAGCTGGCGGGGCTGGGAGAACTGCTGCTGGTTCACGGTCGCCCGCTACCAGGCCGACGGCACCCTCGACGCGTCCTTCGGTGACGGCGACGGCAGGGTGTTCACCGACTTCGGGGGCCCCGACGAGGCCCGCGACGTGGCCGTGCAACCCGACGGCAAGATCGTGGTCGCCGGTACCAGCGGCGGCCGGGTCGCGCTGGCCCGCTACAACGCCGACGGCTCCCCGGACACGGCCTTCGGCGGCGGCGACGGCTCCGTGACCACCGACCCGGCACCGAACCTCGACGAGGGCGGCGACGGCAGCGCCCTGGCGCTCCAGCCCGACGGCAAGATCGTCGTCGGCGGCCAGGTCGGGACGACCCGTTTCGACTTCGCCGTCCTGCGCTACACCGCGAGCGGCGCCCTGGACACCACCTTCAGCGGCGACGGCATCGAGCGCACCGACTTCGGCGACTACGAGTCCGTCCACGGCCTCGCGGTCCAGCCCGACGGAAAGATCGTCGCCGCGGGCGGGAGCGGCGGCAGGTTCGCCCTGGCCCGCTACACCACGGGCGGCACCCTCGACACCAGCTTCGACGGCGACGGCAGGGTGCTCACCCCCGGCGGGGGCGGAGCCTCGGGGCTGGCGCTGCAACCGGGCGACGGCCGCATCGTCGTCGCCGGGAGCAACGGGCCCGGCGGCGACTTCGCCGTCCTGCGCTACAACCCCGACGGCAGCCAGGACAGCGGCTTCGGTACCGGGGGCGTGGCGACGGCGGACTTCGGCGGTGGCGACGCGGCCCAGGGCCTCGCCCTCCAGCCGGACGGGAAGATCGTCGCCGCGGGCTGGGGCGGACCCGACAACGACTTCGCCCTGGCCCGCTTCGAAGGCGGCGGCAGCGCCCCGCCGCCCACCGGTGTGGACCTGGCGGTCACCAAGTCCGGCCCGACCACGGTCAGCATCGGCGACCGGGCCACCTACACGGTGCGGGTGACCAACACCAGCACCACGACCTCCGCCACCGGCGTCGCCCTGTCCGACACCCTCAGCGGTGTCGCCGTCACCGTCGTCTCGGCGACCGCCGGCCAGGGGACCTGCACCACCACCGCGGGCGGCGCGAACTGTTCCCTCGGCACCCTCGCCCCGCAAGCGAGCGTCACCGTCACGGTCGCCGCCGAACCCCGCGCCACCGGCACCCTCACCGACCGCGCCACGGTCACCGCCACACAGACCGACCCCGCGTCCGGCAACAACACCGCGACGGCGGCCACCACGGTCAACAACGCACGAGGCTGCACCCGCGTCGGCACCAGCGGCAACGACACCATCACCGGCACCTCCGGCAACGACGTGATCTGCGCCCTCGGCGGCGACGACACCGTGAACGCGGGCTCCGGCAACGACACGGTCCACGGCGGTCACGGCAACGACCGCCTCGACGGCGGCTTCGGCGACGACACCCTCAACGGAGGCCCCGGCAACGACAACCTGATCGGCAACTACGGCACCGACAACCTGAACACCGTCGACAGCGTCCAGGGCAACGACACCGCCAACGGCGGCCCCAACACGGACACCTGCACCACGGACCCGGGCGACACCCGCCTCAGCTGCCCCTGACCCACCCGGCCCAAGTGACCCACGGCGGAGCGCCGTGGCCCGCCTCCCGGCGGCCACGGCGCTCCGTTCGCACATCCACCGACCCGTCAGGCCAGCCCGAACCGCTCGGCGTGCACCTGCCGCGAGGGAACCTCCAGCGCGCGCAGCGAGCCGAGCACGGCCGTTGTCATCGTCGGCGGACCACACACGTACACGTCACGTTCGGCCACGTCGGGCACGAGGGCCCGCAGGTTCTCCGGCGCGAACGGCGGGCTGCCCGCCGCGGTGCGGCCGGTGAGCAGATGCAGCCGCCCGCCGAGGTCGCCCACCAGCATGCGGACCTCGTCGGCCAGCACGGCGTCGTCCGCACTGCGCACCCGGTAGAGGACGACGACATCGCCGGCCGCTTCCTCCTCCAGCAGGGCGCGCACCGGCGTGATCCCCACCCCGCCCGCGATCAGCAGCGCTCCCGGACGCGTCCGGTGCAACGACGTGAACGCCCCGTACGGCCCCTCGACGAACGCGCGGCTCCCGACGGGTATGTGCCGCAGTCCGGCGCTGGCGCCGCCGACCGCCTTGGCGGTCAGCCGCAGCGTACGGCCGTCGGGCGCCGCCGACAGCGAGAACGGGTTGGCGAGCCACCAGTGGTTGTGCCCGGGGAACCGCCAGATGCAGAACTGCCCCGCCCGGGCCGGCAGTTTGTCGAGGTGACGGCCGGTGACGTGCACCGAGACCACGTCGTCCGACTCCGGCACCACGGCCGTCACCTCGAAGCGGTGGTAGGCGTTGCGCCACAGCGGCATCACGATCCGCCCGGTCACCAGCGCGCCGAACGCGAACAGCCACAGGGCCGACCAGTAGAACGTCGCGAACGCGGAGGACTTGAACGTCGTCGTCTCCTGCAGTTGGTGGACGAACGCCAGCCCCAGCGCCACGTACAACAGCAGGTGCAGGCCGTGCCACATCTCGTACCGCAGGCGCCGCCGGATCCGGCGGGCGGAGACCGCGGCGATCACGACGACGATCGCCGCGGCCAGCATCCCGAGCAGCGAGGCAGGGACACCGGCCAGGGCGAAGAACGTCTTCGGCATCGACGTGTCACTGAGCCGCGCGTAGCCCAGCACCACCAGCACGGCGTGGGTGAGGAGGGTCCACAGCAGGGTGAAGCCGACCCAACGGTGCCACACCGTCAGCCGGTCCATGCCGATGCGACGGTCGAGCCACGGCAGCCGGGCCACCAGCAGCAACTGGAACAGCATCAGCACGGCGGCTTGCAGACCGAAGAACTTGGCGACCGTGAGCACCCCGTTCTTGCCGGTCCCGGCGGTGAGGAACAGGGCCTCGACGATCACCACGTTGACGATGACGAACGTCCACAGCGCCCAGCGCGCCGCTGTGACCGGAGGTATGGTGCTCCGCCGCACCTGTGAGATCGTCGCCTCCACCGCTTCCCCTTTGGTTCATGTGAGGTACTCGTGCCCGGCGCACGGCGAAACCGCGGTGCCCCGAGCGTCCTAACCTGATACAGCCGCGATCACGGCACAATCCGGAACTTGACGTAATCGAAAGCTTTACGTGGCCCGCGCGCCCCGGCTCACCCGCGGGGGAGGAGCCAGGGCACCCCGGCGCGCCCTCGGACATGGGGCACCGACTCACTCCTCACCCTGCGGCCGATCCGGCCGCCCGTGGCCGGTACGCTGAGTGATTAATGTCTTAATCACAAGCCGTGACAGGGCAGTTGAGGTAGAGATGACGAGCTCGCGGGTCTGGCGGCGTCCCACCCTCGGTGCCGTGGCCGCACGGGCCGGGGTGTCCACGGCCACGGTGTCCAACGCCCTCAACGGCACCGGACGGCTGTCGGAGGCCACCAGGCAGCGCGTGCTCACCGCGGCGCGCGAACTCGGCCACGCCCAGGCCACCACGGCCCGTGCGCTGGCCCGCGGCAGCACGGGAGTGCTCGGTCTGACGGCCACGGCCTACGGCGACCTGCCCGTCTCGTACACCGAGATCCCCTACTACGCGCAGCTGACGCTGAGCGCGATGGCGGCGGCGCACGAGCGCGGCTACATGCTGATGGTGTTGCCGAACTCCCTCTCCCCGTGGATGTGGCTCACCATGCCGATGGACGGCGTCATCCACGTCGAGCCCCGCGCCGAGGACCCCGTGTGTTCCCTCCTGCGCGAGCGCGGCATCCCCATGGTCACCGATGGCCGGCCGCCCCGGCCGCACTGGAACGACGCGTGGGTGGACACCGACCACGAAACCGCGATGCGCCTCCTCCTCGACCACCTCACCGAGGCCGGCGCCCGGCGCATCGCGCTCACGCTGCCCCTCCACGACGACGGGTACCCGCGCCTGCTCGGCCGGGCCTACGCCTCCTGGTGCGCCGAGCACGACATGCCCGCCCTCGTGGAGGAGTACGCGCTGCCCGACTACTTCACGACGGAACGGGAGGCGGTCGGCCGGCTCCTCGACCGCGATCCCCGCCCGGACGCCGTCATCGGCGTCTACTCCGACTCCGGGCACAACATCCTCGCCGCCGCCCGGCACCACGGCCTGCGGGTACCCCGCGACCTGCTGGTGGCCTGCGTCAGCGAGGACCCCGACTACGCCACGACGACACCGCCCCTCACCACCGTCAGTCTCCGCCCGGACCGGCTGGGCGTCGAAGCGGTCGACCTGCTGATCTCCCTCATCAACGCCGGCGGCGGGGTGAACCGCCACCGGCTCGTCGAGCCGGTCCTGATCCCCCGCCGCTCCACCCGCCGCCCCCGGCCGACGGCCCGGCGAGGGGAAGCGGCCGGAGTGAGCCGGGGGCAGCTGCCCATGGAGGCGAGTTCGACGGGGGAGCGGTAGTCGGCCGAGACCCGGCGGGCGCAGTCGGCCGAAACCCGGCGGGCTGGGGACCGCGAGCTCCGGCGCTCGGGGTGGGGCGACGTTCGGCTCAGACGGCCATCGCCTCCTGGAGCCATCGCGACACCCGGTACGGCAGCCACCAGGCCAGCTCGTCGACCCGCAGGACGAGGTGCTCGGAGGAGAACTCGTCCAGGATGTCCGCGGGTACGTCCGTGTGGTGCCGGCCGCGGTCCAGCCCGGCGACGGCCTCCGCGTAGCGCGGCTCGTCGGCGGTGAACCGCCGCAGGTCCCCCCAGCGCCGGTCGCGGATCTGCAGGAACCCCGGTCCCTGACGCCACACCAGCTTGCAGAGGTAGTGCCGGGTCCGCCAGGCGTGGAGTGCGGCGTCGGCGTCGGCGGGCCCGGTGAGCGTGCGGGGCGGCTGCAGATGGGACAGGACCTTCCACAGGTGGTCCGCGCGGTCCGGCGGCAGGACCAGGTCCCAGTCGACCTGTACGGCACGGGCCGTCAGGTCCCGGACCAGGCTCAGCCGGTCGATCGCCGCGCGCGCGGCGTCCGGCCCCGGAGCGGAGAGGTCCACGGGGACGTCGAGTTCGACGAGGCGCGCGCCGAGGGACCACAAGGTCCTCGCGTCGTCGGGGTCGGCCGCGAGCGGGACACGGCCCAGGGACATGCCCGGCAGCGAACGGGCCTGCGTGTCGTGGTCTCGCCATGCGCGAACGGTCGGGGGCGGGGCGGGTGTCGGGGCCGGTGTAGGAATCGGTGCGCTTACGGGCATGCTCGGTCCTTGTCGGTGTCCGTGGCAGGGAACGGGGCGGGGCGGGGCGAAGGGCGGGGCGGTGTGATCAGGGCAGCGCGGGGGACGGGACGGCGGACGCCGTGGTCGCACGGTCCTCGTCGGGTTCGGTGGCCGACCGGGTGTGGACGTGGCGCATGTAGTCGAGACGCAGCAGGTCCTGGTTCACCGAGGCGGGCGCGATATGGACGTACTGGCCTGCGTCGGTGAAGGCCACGCCCTTCTCGGTCCACTCCTCCAGCAACTCCCGCACGTCCTCCGGGGTACGGTCGCCGAACTCCGGGTCGGCGGTGAGCTTGCGGTGCAGTGCCTTGGGGGAGTGCGGCTGGTCCAGCAGGCGGAAGGCGGCGACGGCGAACGGGTCGGTGAGCCGCAGGGTCCGCCAGGCGAAGGAGTGCCGCCGGCTGACGAGGACGATCTCGTCGCCCAGGTCGGTGTGGGTGAGCCGGGCGTCCGTGTGGTGCTTCTTCCACGCGCCGAGGGCGTCGTTGAGCCGGTTCACGGTCGCCGAGCCGATTCCGCGCTCGGGTGCCTGGAAGACATAGGCCAGATCGTGCAGTTCCTCTTCCGGCAGGTCGTAGGTGAACAGGTAGTGCTCTTCCGGCCGCAGACCGGTGAAGCCCAGCTCGGGCCGGTTGAAGTAGGGGCTGAACCGTTCGATCGCGATCCGGGCGGACAGGTCGACCGGAGGGTTGAGGTGTTCGAGCGCGGGAAGCTGCCGGATCACCGGCTCGTAGTCCTCCGCGGTCTCACCCGGGAAACCGTGCAGGTAGTTCCAGGACACGGAGAGGCCCGTCTCCGCCGCGTCCCGGAGCATCCGCACGTTCTGGCAGCCGCTGACGCCCTTGTCCATGAGGTCGAGGACCCGGCTGTTGAGGCTCTCGATGCCGGGCTGGACGTAGATGAGGCCGGCGTCGGCGAGCACCTGGAGCTGGGGGCGGCGCATGTTGGCCTTGATCTCGATGTGCATGCGCAGGTCGTAACCGCTGTCGATGATCCGGGGCAGCACGGTGGACAGGTACCGCATGTCCAGGATGTTGTCGACGACGTACATGTCGAGGACCCGGTGGCGCTCCGCCAGCTCCATGATCTCCCGGTAGAAGGTGTCCGGGCTCTTGCTGCGGAACTGCATGAACGAACCGTTCAGGCCGCAGAACGTGCAGTGGTGCTTCTCGCCCCACCAGCAGCCCCGGGCCCCCTCGACCACGAGCTTCGGCTCCACCCAGTTGCGGGCCACGGACGCGGCGAGGCGTTCGAAGTAGCCGCTGTAGTCGGGGGGAAGGATCGCCGCCGGGGGCAGGGGGCCGGTGGGCATCGGGTTGGCGACGGAGGTGCCGCCGTCGGCGCGGTGGCACAGCCCCGGGATGTCCGCGAACGCGGTGGCCGGGGCGTCCGGCGCCTGCCGCAGGGCCTGGAGCAGACGGGGGAACGCGTCCTCGCCCTCGCCGCGCACCACGAAGTCGACGAAGGGGAAGTTGCGGTGGACGGCCGCACCCTGTTCCGCGTCGCAGTTGGCGCCGCCCATGACCGTGACGATGCCCGGGGCGAGCCGTTTGATGTGCCGGGCCGCGGCCAGGGCCGCCGTGTTCTGCTGGAAGGTGGAGGTGAGGCCCACGACGTCGGGCGCGAGATCGGCCACCCGGCGCGCGATCTCCTCCACGAACTCCGGGACGATCTCGTGCAGTTGCTTGCTCATACGCATCCGCGAGGCGCGCAGCCTGCCGGTCATCACCTCGGTGAACTCGGCCGTCTTCCACGCCGGATCGTCGTACAGGGCACTGGAGAACACCCAGTCGCCGCAGCCCAGGAAGTACGAGGACAGCGCGAAGTACTCGTAGTCCTCGGCGGAGAACTCGGTGCGCTCGGTGATCCAGTCGGTGAACTCCAGGTTGGCGTGCAGCACCTCGCACGTCGCGCCCGGGACACGTTCGTCGACGCTGCGCTTGAGGATGCCCAGGGCCAGGGACGGCAGATCGATGGGCGACCAGGGCATGCTGAGCAGGAGGACACGCACAGTCGGCTCCTCGGAGGGACGGGACGACGGGGCAGGAGAAGGGCCGGTGGAACGGCGGGCAGGAGAAGAGCCGGCTGCGGCCGGACAACGGGCTGAGGGGGGCCGGAGGACGAGCCCGGCCGGCCCCGGTTCCACGGGGCCGGCCGGGTGAGGATCACTCCTCGTCGCCGCCCTCGTCCGCGTTGCGGAACGGGATGGTGATGGTGATGCCGATACCCGGCTTGCGGTTCTCCTCGTCGCCCGCGAGCGGGTCGTTGTGGATGATGTCCTTCTGCACGGTTGCCTCCTCGGTGATGTGAAGTGGTGCTGTGCGTCCGGCCCCGCTGGTGGCTCAGCGGGGCCGGGTTCCCCCCGTTGGCGCGGGGGGACGTCCGGTGGCGCGGTGCGCCGGGTCGGGAAGCCGGTCGCGCAGGAAGCCCAGGGCACGACGCAGGACGGCGACGTGCGCCGCGCCGTCGTAGCCGTCGTGCCCGGTGTCCAGCCACATGGCGTCGTACGGGACGCCCGCGGCCGCCAACGCGTCGAGATAGCCGCGGATCTGGCCCGGAGGGCACTTGTCGTCGTGCGTGGCACCGACGACGAGCAGGGGCGCGGAGACCTTCGCCGCGTAGGTGATCGGTGAGCTGGCCGCGTACCGCTCCGGAACCTCGTCCGGGCTGCCGCCGAACAGCTTGATGTCCAGGGCGCGCAGCGCCGGGGTGGTGGCGCGGTGCGCGGCGACCCAGTCGGCGACCGGTTTGACGGCGACGCCGGCCTGCCACAGCCCGGGACGTGAGCCGAGCGCGAGCAGGACGAGATAGGCGCCCCAGGACACCCCCCACAATGCACACGCGCCATCGGCGATCAGACCGGCGGAGACCAGGTCGGCGCGGACGGCGGCCAGGTCCTCCACCTGGGTGTGGCCCACCCCGGAGGAGAAGTCCCGCCGCCAGCGGGGCCCGTAGCCGGTGGAGCCGCGGTAGTTGACGCGGACCACGGCGTAGCCCGAGGCGACCAGCGAGTGCACGGTCGCGTCGTAGGCGTCCCGGTCGTGGTCGGCGGGCCCGCCGTGCACGAGGAACACGGCCGGGGGCGGCGTCCGGCCCTCCGTCCGGTCCACCGCCAGGGGAAGGCTCAGCAGACTGTGCACGCGTCCCCACCCGGTGGGAGTCCACCGGTCGGTGTGGTGACCGGGGACCACCGTGGACGGGGCGGAGGGAGGCAGCGCGAGCGGTAGGGCACCGGAGGGCGCCGAACCGGCCACCGTTCCCGGCGCCGACGGCTCCACCGCTCCCGGCATCGACGGGTCCGTCGTCGCAGGCGTCCTGCGCAGGACCGGCGGGTGTGCGGTGTCGGTCCACAGGTGGTCGACGGCCCCACCGGGGCGGGGCGCCGCGTCCAGCAGACTGCCGACCGGGGCCGGTACGACGGTCCGCCGCCGGGCGTCCAGATCCACGCGGTGCAGCAGGGAGCGGCCGTGCCGGTCCTGCCGCACCAGCACCGTCCGGGACTCCGGGTACCAGCGGGCGGTGATCTCCGTGTCGAAGGAGCACCAGGAGTGGGTGCGCAGTCCTCGGCCCGGTGCCCAGGTGGCGGGCGCGTACCGGTCGCCGAGATCCCGCACCAGCAGGAGTTCGGTGTGTCCGGGACGGGGTGAGAAGCCCTGGCACCACAGCCGGCCGGCCGGGCGGCCGGGGCCGGGCAGTTCGGCGACGAGCCGTCCGTCCCGGGTGAGGACGGTGACGGCCGCGGCGTCGTCGGCCGACGACGCCAGCGCGATCAGGGCACCGTCCGCACTGATCCCGCCCAGCCGGCAGGCCCGGCGTGTGCGCACCACCTCGCGCGCGACGCGGCCGCGTCGCCCGACGAGCACCGCCGTCTCCTGCCCCCGGCCGAACGCCGCCGCGGTCACGCCGTCCGCGGTCACGGCCAGCCCCCGCGGCTGTCCCGGCGGCGCGCCGGGCAGTCCCGGTAACCGGGGGCCGCCGTCGAAGTGCTGGAACCACCAGCGGCCCCGCCCGGCCGTGTCCTCCTCGAACCACCACACGTGACCGTCGGCGTCGATGGCCCGGTGGAACGTGCCGCCCGCGCTGTCGGTGACCTGCCGGGCCCGGCCGGTCGCACCGTCCCAGGTGAACACCTCGCAGCGCCCGTCGGCGTCCGCGGTGAACACCATGCGGTGCGGGGCGGTCGGGCACACGTCGGGCAGCGCGGTCACGAACACCTGGTAGGGGCCGGTCATGGGCGACGCTCCGCAGGCGTGCCGGCCGGCCGGCCGACCCCGCCCGCGCCCGAGGCCACGAGGGAACGCAGCACCTGCGGCGCCATCCGGTGCGTACGGACCGCGAGCAGCGCCAGGACCACGGCGCAGACCGCCGCGGGGAGCCGCGAACCGCCCCAGGTCACCAGGGCGGCCGCGACCGCGGGCGCCCCGGCGGCCGTCACGGCGGTGGCGGCTCCGAGTACGGCCCCGGTCCGCGACTGCAGCCCCGGCGGCACGGCGAGGACGG
Source organism: Streptomyces sp. NPDC030183 (assembly GCF_055573455.1). Taxonomy (NCBI): domain Bacteria; kingdom Bacillati; phylum Actinomycetota; class Actinomycetes; order Kitasatosporales; family Streptomycetaceae; genus Streptomyces; species Streptomyces sp. NPDC030183. The sequence continues at coordinate 42,927 of NZ_JBVIBK010000018.1, read as the reverse complement.
CCGCCGTGCCCAGGACCACGGTGATCACCGGCAACACCAGGCAGACGGCGGCGAAGCACACACCCCACAGCCACGGGCCTCCGGCCGCGCTCAGCGCGACGCACGGGGGCAGGAGCAGCCAGGTGGCCGAGGTCAGCGACCGCCGGGCCCCGAGCCGTCGCACCACGCGAGGTGCCAGCAGCGAGCCGACGAGACCGGCCGCGCCGGACACGGCCAGCACGCCGCCCGTCGCGGCACCGCCCGCGCCCGGGCCCAGGACGAACACCGCCGTGTAGAACAGCAGGGTCAGGCCCCCGCTCGCGACGGACGTCCACCACAGCACCAGCCGCAGCACGGGGGAGCGGAGCACCACCGTCAGACCGGCCCGCAGGGTGCCGGTGAACGCCGGCCGCCACGATCGAGCGCTGTCCCCGGGCTCGCCCGGCGGGGCCGCGTCGGCGTCCGGTGCCGTCGGTGAGGTCCTCGCGTCCGGCGCGTTCAACGGCGTCCGGAGGGCCAGCACGCCGAGTGCCGCCACCGCGTAGGAGACCGCGTCGACCACGAACGGCAGGGAGCGGCTCACTCCGAACAGGGCGCCGCCCAGCGCCGGTCCGGCCACCAGCGCGGCCTGATCGCCCGCCTGTACGTTGGCCACGGCCCGCGGCATGTCGTCCGGTGGAGCCAGCAGGGCCAGGGCGCCGCGCGCGGCCGTCTCGTACGCCGTCGCGCACAGCCGCTCCGTGAAAGCCAGGACCAGCAGGACCCACAACGGCGGGTGCCGCAGGCACGACAGGGCCAGTCCCGCCATCGCCACCGCCGCGATCACAGCCGCTGCGGTCATGACGCGGCGCCGGTACCCCCGGTCCGCCGGCAGGGCGACCAGCGGGCCGAGCGCCACCCCGGCCAGAGCGGCGGCGCTCGCGAACACGCCGACGACTCCGGGCCCGTGCCCCAGGTCCAGGAGCAGCAGCGGGAACACCAGCCCCGACGCCTGACTGCCGAGCCCGTCGACGGCGTTGACGCACCAGAACACGGCGAGGTCGCGCCTGGCGCGCGTGCGCCCCGCGCTGCCCTGGACGGCCCCGGGCGCGGAGGGCCGGGCGACCGGCGCCGACGACTCGCCGTCGACAGGACGACGTGTGCGGAACGCGTCGATGGTCCTCCACCCCCCTTGCCGCGCTGCGTCGCGCGCCCCGCCCGCCACGTGGAACGCATGCGACATGCGCATGCCAATGCAGGGGAGATGCGCCGACATCGGTGTTGATGCGTGAAAAATGTGCAGGAAGTGCGAAAGCGAGCAGGAGCCTAATCATCCCCGCCGAGCCCGAACAAGGGTCCTGGCGCCGTCCGGGCTCGGGTCGACGGGCCGGAATCAGCCGCCGCTTGAGCCGGGCGGTGCGGTGCCTGCCGTTCCGCTTGTACTGATCTGTCCGGCCGATCGCGCTCGACCGGGACGGCCTCGACACGTTGCGGTCGTGCATCGAGAGGGGGTTGGCCCCCCTCGGTCCTCGCACTGTGCGGAGCGGGGCCGTTGCGGCGCGCAACAACGGGGCGGCCCGCGTCCATGACTCGGGGCTCGGTGCGCGCCCGGCGCGCGCTCGGCGCCCAGGACGTGAACGCGCTTGCCCTGTGACTGCCGGGAGACGTCACATTGGCTGACAACATCTCCTGCCCCCCACCCCCGTCGACGCACAGATAGGCGGCTTCACTCGCCTGCGCCTGCGCCTGCGCCTGCGCCTGCGCCTGCGCATGGGCCGCGGGCGCGTTTCACAGGAAGCGGCGGATCGGGGTGACGGCCGCTTCCTTGGCGCGTTGGAGCCAGGCCCGTCGTCTCCATCGCGCGAGGTCGATGTCCACGCTGTTCTCCAGGTCCGCGTCGTAGTCGCGGTCGAGCGCGGCGGTGAACTCCTCGTCCAGGACGGCGAGCATGACCTCCTCGTCGTGGTCCATGGAGCGGCGGTTGAAGTTGGTCGATCCGATGAGGGCGGCGACCGAGTCCACCGTGATGATCTTGGCGTGCATCATGGTCGGCTGGAACTGGCGGATGTGCACCCCGGATCGCAGCAGCCGGGTGTAGTGGTGCTGGCCTGCGAGCTGACAGGCGCGCTGGTCGGTGTGGGGGCCGGGCAGCAGGATCTCGACGCGCACGCCCCGACGGGCGGTGTCGCACAGCAGGTCGATGAAGTAGGTGTCGGGGGCGAAGTAGGCGGTGGCGAGCCGGAAGCGTTCCTCGGCGGAGGTGAGCATGATCCGGATGAGGGTCTGCATGTCCTGCCAGCCGATGCTCGCGGACCCGCGGACGACCTGCACCACGGACGAGCCCACCTGCGGGTGTTCGGTGAAGCGGTCGCGGTGGTCGAAGAGTTCGTCGTGGCACTCCGCCCAGTTCTGCGCGAAGGCGGCGGCGATCCCGTCCACGGCCGGGCCCCGGACCTGGACGTGGGTGTCCCGCCACTCGGAGGGAGTGCGGGCGTCGCCGCACCACTCCTCCGCTATGCCGACGCCGCCGGTGAAGGCGGTGTGCTCGTCGACGACGAGCGCCTTGCGGTGGCAGCGGTGGTTCTGCTTGAACGGCGACAGCCACACCGGCTTGCGGAACCAGGCCACCTGCACCCCCGCGTCGCTCATGAGGTCCAGCAGTTGCCCCTCGATGTCCTTGGCGCCGAAACCGTCGAGGAGCAGCCGCACTCGCACGCCGGAGCGGGCCCGTTCGGCGAGGGCCGCGGCGAAGTCGCGGGCGATCTGACCCCGCCAGTACACGAACGTCATCATGTCGATGGTGTGGCGTGCCGAGCGGATCGCCCCGAGCATCGCGGGGAAGATCTCGTCGCCGTTGCGCAGCGGCACGAGCTCATTGCCTTCGGTCGCGGCGACGCCGATCAGCCGCTCCAGACGCCGGCGCAGACGCTGCTTGCGCGCCGCCGTGTCGGTCGCGCCGCCGGAAGCCGAAGGAGCCGATATCGGGTCGTAGAGCATTGCCACACCTCCTACTGACCCGTGACGCCCAGAACGCCACGGGGTGCCGGGCGAGCCCGAACAAGCGGATGCCCGCGCGGCGCCCCTTCACGCACCCGGCCGTCGGCGGCGAGGAGTCGAGCGTCCGAGCGCCGTCCCGCCGACCGCTTCAGTCCCCGCCGCCCCGCCGCCGGGCCCCCGGACCCGGCCGGGCCGTGACCTCCCTCGGCGTCAGCGCGGTGTGCTCGGTGGCGCACTCGACCACCACATGGACCGGCGCCCCGCAGTCGGAGTGCCGGACGTCGAGCACGGGCCCCGCCGGGTCGGCGGCATGGGTCTCGCCCCACTGGCGCAGCGCGATCAGCACCGGCCACAGATCCCACCCCTTGGGTGTGAGCCGGTACTCGTTGCGCGCGCGGCTGCCGGGCTCCCGGTAGGGGACGGTCGTCAGGATGCCGGCGGCCGTCAGCTTCCGGAGCCTGTCACTGAGGACGGCCTCGGACACCCCCATGTGGCGGCGGAAGTCCTCGAACCGGCGTACGCCGTTGACGGCGTCCCGCAGGATCAGCAGGCTCCACTTCTCACCGACCACGTCGAGCGTGCGTTGTACGGGACAGTTCTCCGCGCTCACCTCAAGCCACTCCATGGGCGTCATGGTAGGGACCCTGACTTCGTCATTGACAGTCAGAAGACATGACGGCTAACTTCGAGCTGACTTCGATATACGAAGTCAGCCGGGCATGGCGCGGCGGCAGCGGGAGGCAGGGGACTGTGGGGCGGACGCGTACGTACGAGTGGGAGGACCCCGAGCTGACGGCGGCCGCCGTGGGCCGTGTCTCCGGCCTGGAGTTCCTGCGCGACCTCAAGGAGGGCCGACTGCCCGCCCCGCCCGTCTCGGCGACCCTGGACATGGCGCTCGACGAGGTGGAGTTCGGCCGGGCGGTGTTCTCGCTGGTCCCGGGGGAGGAGCACTACAACCCGATCGGCAGTGTGCACGGCGGCGTCTTCGCCACCCTGCTCGACTCGGCGGCGGGCTGCGCCGTGCAGTCCACACTGCCGGCCGGCATGGCGTACACCTCCCTGGACCTGACGGTGAAGTTCCTGCGGCGTATCACCGTGGACACCGGGCGGGTCCGCGCCATCGGCACCGTTCTCAACGGCGGCCGTCAGACCGCGCTGGCCGAGGCGAGGCTCATCGACGGCAAGGACCGCCTCCTCGCCCACGCCACCAGCAGCTGCATGCTCTTCCCGCTCCCGCCGAAGCCGCAGACCTGAGGAACCGCCGACAGCGGGCGGCCCCGGGGTGAAAGAGGGCTACGCGTCGTCCCGCGTCCGGGAGCGCCGGGAGGCACGGCGGCGCAAGGCCAGCGGGAGCACGTACCAGCACAGGCCGAACCACAGCATCACCCCGCCGACGAGCATCTCGGCGAGGAGGCCCGGCACCACGAAACGCAGGATGAGCAGCAGGGTGCAGCCGATGGTCAGCGCGAGGAGGACCATGCCGCACATCATCAGGCGCCCGGCCGCCTCCACCAGATCGTCCTTCATCCGCTGACCGGACAGGATGCGGTGGAGGGAGACGGGCGCGATCAGCGCGCCGGTGGCCGCCGCGCCGAGCACGACGGTGGTGACGTAGATACCGCGGTCCAGCGCCTCCAACTCCCGGAACGACGGGGTGAACGCGACGCTGAGCAGAAAACCGAAGAGGATCTGCACGCCGGTCTGCGTGACGCGCGTCTCCTGCAGTATCTCGTTCCAGCGGCGGTTGACTCTCTCGTGTGCCGCTTCCGGTCCTTCGCCACCGGGCGCCGGGCCGCGCTGGTCGTGGTGTGCCCGGGAGGCGGTGTCCTGCCGCACCGGTTCGGCCGGCTGCTCGGTCGTGGCCATGGCGTCCTCCAAAATCGTGGGGGACACCGTCTGCCCGCTCGGGCCTTTTCCATGCTGGTCGGAGAGTCCGGCGAAGACACTGTGAATCGTGGGCCGTTCGGGGTACACGGGCCGGTATGGCACCCGAGAGTGATCACCCCATGCCCCCGCGGGTCGTACGTCAACTGCGCCGCGTCCGTGCCTTCTACGGGGCGGCGGCCTTCGGCTGGGCTGCCCTGGCCGCCTGGGAGGGATGGGAGCATCCCGGGAGCCGGCCCATGTGGCTGTCCGTGCTCTTCCTGGTGGTCTTCACCGGGCTGCTGACGATGACGAGCCTGTGGTTGCAGGGGCATCGGCGGGCCGACACCGTCCAGGTCCGCCCGGTCCCACCGGCCCGTCACAGCGGCGGTGTCCGGTTGCTCGGGGCCTCGGCCGCAGGTCGCGCGGCGGAGCGCTGACGACCACGTCGTCGCCCGGCCGCCCTGTCGCCTGAGCCGCCGCCGGGAGCGGCGGTTCCGGCGGTTGATCTCCGATTCCTCACGAAGCGGGACTCACCGTCCCTGTTGTCGTCGCCTCCGTCTAGGCTCCCCGCATGAGCACAACGGAGCCCGGCAGACGGGTGATCGACGGCCGCTTCGAACTCGTCGGGCGGCTTGGCGGCGGGGGAATGGGATGGGTCTGGCGGGCCCGCGACCTGGCGTTGCACCGCGAGGTCGCCGTGAAGGAGGTCCGCCCGCCCGACCCTGGCCTCGCCGAGTACGACCCGGAGGGCGCCCGCACCCTTCGTGAACGCGTACTGAGGGAGGCACGGGCGCTGGCCCGTGTCCACCACCCGAACGTCGTGACCATCCACCACATCGTCGACGGCGGCGAGGGCACCTACCCGTGGATCGTCATGGAGCTCCTCACCGGCGGCTCCCTCCAGGACCGCCTCGACCAGGGCCGCCTGGAACCGTCCGAGGCGGCCCGCATGGGCCGGGAAGTGCTCGACGCGCTGCGCGCCGCCCACGCGGTCGGCATCGAGCACCGCGACGTGAAGCCGGCGAACGTCCTGCTGCGCCCCGACGGGCGCCCCGTGCTCACCGACTTCGGGATCGCCGCCGTCCGTGAGGCCACCAGCCTCACCGCGACCGGTTCCGTCATCGGCTCGCCCGACTACATGGCTCCGGAGCGGGTCAGCGGCAAGGAGGGCGGACCGGCCTCCGACCTGTGGTCCCTCGCGATGATGCTGTACGTGGCCGTCGAGGCCCACCACCCCCTGCGCCGGGGCAGCACGCTCGCCACCCTCGCCGCGGTGCTCAGTGAGGACGTCCCGCCGCCCCGTCAGGCCGGCCCGCTGACCGGCGTACTGACGGCCCTGCTCGTCAAGGACCCGCTCGCGCGACCGGGAGCGGAAGAGGTGGACCGGATGCTCGCGGTCGCGGCGGGACAGGCCGCGCCCCCGGCGGCCGGCGGGGAACCGGCCGACGCCGTCCGGTCGTTCGGCCCGCCCCCCGGCTTCGGCCCGCCCCCGTCGTTCGGCCCGCCGCCCGGGGACACCTCCGCCACGTCCTACCGGATCGAACCGCCGTCCGGACCGGGGGCGTCCGGAACGGGGTCGTCCCGACCGGCCCCCGGGACCGGGACGTCCGGCGCGGGAGCACACCCGACCGCCGGTGGTGCCCCGCCGTGGAGCCCGACGAACCCGGGCGGCGCGGCCGTTGCCGACCTCGGTGTCGTCCCCCCGCCCGGCACGAAGGTCACGGGCGGACACCCCAGGCGCCGACGCCCCGTCCTCACCGTCGTGACCTCCGTCGCCGCGACCGCCCTGACGGGCGTCCTGGTGTGGACGCTGCTGCCCGACTCCGGCAGTGGCACGAAGGACCGGGGAGCGTCGGGGGTGCCCACCGCCACGGACAAGGGATCCGGTGCCACGGCGTCGGCGGACGGCGCCAAGGACGACGAGAAGTCCGACACGGCGGACGACGGCGGCTCGGCGAAGGCCGGTGACCTGCTCACCGAGGACGGCCTGCGGACCACCGCCGCCAAGTTCAAGGCGGTGATGGGCGGTTCGAAGGTCACCCGCTACGTCGTCTACCCCGAGTACGCGCTGGCCGAGGCACCCGTGAAGGGCAAGGAGAAGCTGTACGACAGCTTCAGCTACCGCGGCGGCGACGTGGCCGTGAAGGACGGCCCCGGCGGCACCATCACCAGCGGGGACGGCCCCGCCGACCTGGACGACTTCGCGTGGGACGCGGTACCGGGGCTGCTCCGCAAGGCCGAGAAGACCCTCGGCGTCGACGACCCCACGAGTCGCTACCTCGTCATCACCCCGCCCGGAGTCTTCGACAAGGAACCGACCATGAGTGTCTACCTCTCCAACGAGTACGGCAGCGGCTACCTCAAGGCGAACACCAAGGGGCAGGTCATCTCGACCTATCCGATGCAGGGCGGCTGACCCCCCGAGCCCGCCCGCCCGGCCACCACCGGGCGGGCAGTCGTACGCCCCGTGGTGAGGTCGGTACACCCACCGCGCCGCGCGTCCCACGACCTGAGGAGGGCCCGGGCCACCCCGCGTACCCTCGTCCCGTGTCAGCCTTCCGCCTGCATCGTGTCGCCGTCCTTGTCCTCGAAGGTGCCAAGCCGCTCGATGTCGGAATCCCCGCCCAGGTCTTCACGACTCGCGCGAGCATGCCGTACGAGGTGCGGGTGTGCGGGGCGGCACCTGGGCTGGTGACCGGCGGCGACGGCCTCGCGTACCACGTCGGCCACGGCCTCGACGCCTTGGCGTGGGCCGACATCGTCTTCGTCCCCGGCTACCGGTTCCCCGACCGGGACGACCCGCCGCGAGCCGTCGTGGACGCGCTGATCGCCGCCCATGAGAGGGGCGCGCGGCTCGCCGCCATCTCGACGGGCGCCTTCGCGCTCGCCACCACGGGTCTGCTCGACGGGAAGCGCGCCACCACGCACTGGCACTACACACGGGCACTCAAGGCAAGGCACCCCCTTGTCCGGGTCGACGAGAACGTGCTGTTCGTCGACGAGGGCAGCGTGCTCACCTCGGCGGGCGCCGCCTCCGGCATCGACCTGTGCCTGCACATCCTGCGCGGCGACCTCGGCGTGGCCGCGTCCAACCACGCGGCCCGCCGCCTGGTCGCGGCCCCCTACCGCAGCGGCGGCCAGGCCCAGTACGTGCCGCGCAGTGTCCCCGAGCCGCTCGGCGAGCGGTTCGCCGCCACCCGGGAGTGGGCGCTGCACCGGCTCGGCGAACCCCTCACCCTCGACACACTGGCCCGCCAGGCGGGCGTCTCGCCGCGCACGTTCTCCCGGCGTTTCGTCGAGGAGACCGGCTACACGCCGATGCAGTGGGTGATGCGCGCCCGTATCGACCTCGCCCGCGAACTGCTCGAACGCTCGCAGCGCAGCGTCGAACAGATCGCCGCCGACGTCGGGCTCGGCACCGGAGCGAACCTGCGCCTGCACTTCCAGCACATCCTCGGCACCACCCCGAGCGAGTACCGGCGCACCTTCACCCGGGGCGAGTGACCCGCCGGCGCGCCACCGACCCACCGACCCGGCCAATCCACCCGGCGCGGGACGCGACCCGGCCCCGGGGCTGCTTGGCGGGATCCTTTTGAACCATGGCGATACCGCCACTGTCAGTGCCGTCCGCCGCGGGCGAGCCTGGTGGCGAAGGGAAGGGACACCACTCATGACTCGCATCGCCATCAACGGATTCGGCCGCATCGGACGGAATGTGCTGCGCGCGCTGCTGGAGCGCGACAGCGCCCTGGAGGTCGTCGCCGTCAACGACCTGACCGAGCCTGCCACCCTCGCTCGGCTGCTCGCCTACGACAGCACGGCCGGCAGGCTCGGGCGCCCGGTGACCGTCGACGGGAACGTCCTCGTCGTCGACGGCCGCCGGATCACGGTGCTGGCCGAGCGTGAACCGGCGCACCTGCCGTGGGCCGAACTCGGCGTCGACATCGTCCTGGAGGCCACCGGCCGCTTCACCGCGGCGAAGGCCGCCCGCGCCCACCTCGACGCGGGCGCGAAGAAGGTGCTCGTCAGCGCTCCCTCGGACGGCGCCGACGTCACCCTCGCGTTCGGGGTCAACACCGACGCCTACGACCCGGACCTGCACACGATCGTCTCGAACGCCTCCTGCACCACCAACGCGCTCGCGCCGCTGGCCGCGGTCCTCGACGAACTCGCCGGTATCGAGCACGGGTTCATGACGACGGTGCACGCCTACACGCAGGAGCAGAACCTGCAGGACGGCCCGCACCGCGACGCCCGTCGTGCCCGGGCCGCCGGCGTCAACATCGTGCCGACCACGACCGGCGCCGCCAAGGCGATCGGCCTGGTGCTGCCGAACCTCGACGGCAAGCTGTCGGGCGACTCGATCCGCGTACCGGTGCCGGTGGGTTCGATCGTCGAGCTCAACACGACCGTCGCCCGCGAGGTGACGCGCGACGAGGTGCTCGCGGCGTACCGCGCGGCGGCGCAGGGCCCGCTCGCCGGCGTCCTGGAGTACTCGGAGGACCCGCTCGTGTCGTCCGACATCACGGGCAACCCCGCCTCGTCGATCTTCGACTCGGCCCTCACCCGGGTCGACGGCCGCCACATCAAGGTGGTCGCGTGGTACGACAACGAGTGGGGCTTCTCCAACCGAGTGATCGACACGCTGGACCTCCTCGCCACCCGCTGACGCCGCCCGGCAGCACACCTCGTACACCACGTGCTACGTCCGGACCGACAACGTCGACGCCCCGCACCGGGCCTTTCGGGCCGGTCTCAGGGCGACGTACGGAAGGGTCCCGACGCGCGGGCTGCCCCGCGTCGGGGCCCCGAGGGACGCCCCATACGGCGTGCGGCAGTTCCTGATGACCGACCCGGGCGGCAACCGCGTGCGCGTCGGCCAGCCGATCCGTGACGACCGGCACCACAGGCCCGCACCCGCGGAGACCTTCGCCCGGGCCCCGCACCACGCCCCGTGCGGCTCCTGCGCCTACGGGAGGGCCTGGCCACCCGCTCGACGCGCCCCGGCGTCCGGCTTGGTGCGTTCGGTGCGTACTCGTTGGGCGACGTCGCGGAGTTTGATGTTGTGGTGCTGGGAGATGCGGCGCAGTACGCCGAACGCCTCGTCCTCGCTCAGCCGGTGGCGCTCCATGAGGATGCCCATGGCCTCACCGATGGCGTGCCGTGTCTCCAGGGCGTCCTCGAGCTGGTCGATGGTGCGGGCGTCGGCCAGGGCGACGGCGGCGTGCGAGGCCAGCATCCACCCGGCGGTCTCGATGTCCCGGCCGAAGGCGCCGGGCTTGCGGGCGTACAGGTTCAGGGCGCCGAAGTCCTCGTCGCTGGTGTAGAGCAGTACGCCGGTCATGCTGCCGATGCCCAGGTCGCGGGCGTGGGCCGCGAAGCGCTCCCAGGCGGGCTCGGGCCGGGTCAGGTCCGCCATCCGGTAGAGGCGTTCGCCGTCCTTCCTGCGGGCGAGGTCGAAGCACGGCCCCTCGCCCAGCTCGCCCTGCAGCCGGTCGCACTCCCGCACCACGTCCCCGCAGGCAGCCAGGGTCACGGCCCGGCCCTTGCGCACGGCGAGGATCCCGGCCTCGTCACAGCCGTCGACCAGCTTCACCGCCGACGCCGCGATCTCGTCCAGCGTCGCCTGGACCGAGTCCTGGGCCAGCAGATTCCGCGCGAGCAAGGCCATCTGCTCGGCGTACTCCCGCCACTCCATACCCACCACCCACCTCGCCGTCGGTCCGGTCACAGTACCGCCCATGGCGTCCACCGAAGGTGGGGGTCCCCCGCCGCTCGATGTCCTCGGCGGAGGAGTACGGAACGAGCCGCCCCCGCCGCCCCTGTCACGCTGCCAGGTGGTGCGGCGGGAGTTCCCCGCGGAGCAGCGCGGTGCCCAGCGGAGTGAGGGAGTGCACGACCTGGGAGCCGGTGCGCCGGCTGTGCACGAGGCTGACCTCCCGCAGGGCGGTGAGGTGTTCGCTCGCCGAGGGCGCCGAGATGCCGAGACGCCGCGCGACCTCTCCCGTGGTCGCGGTGGTGTCCAGGGCGGCGAGCACTCGGGCGCGGGTCCGCCCGAGCAGGGTGGCCAGGGCCTCGGGGCGGCGGTCGCGGGTGACGGGCGGCGCCCAGGCCGGGGGATGGGTGACGGGGTAGGCCAGCACTTGCGGCAGGGACGGGTCGGCCAGGGCGATGGGGGTCCGCCAGCAGAAGTGGGAGGGGATCAGCCGCAGACCGCGCCCGTTGAGGTGGAGATCCCGGTTCTCCGGGTAGCGCACGTGCAGGACGGGCGGCCGCCAGTCCATCAGCGGGCGGAAGGACTCCAGCAGCCCCTCCACGCCCCGATCGCGCAGGACCCGTGTGCGCAGGGCCCGGTCGGCCTCCGTGGTGCCGGCCGCCCCGGTCCAGTCGGGCGTGATGATCGTGCGGTGCACCAGACGGAACGCGGTCGCGACCTCCTCCATACGGTGGGACTCGCCCCCGGCGAGACGGTGTGCCCAGCTCGGCAGTGGATGTGTCGTGGCCAACCGGTCCATCTCCTGGCGCAGTTGTGGCTTGGGCGTCTCCCGCAGCGCCTCCAGCGCGGCCTCCAGCCCGTCGGCCGAGGCGCCCGGGGTCAGGAAGTCGGGCCAGTAGCCCGCCGAGGCGGGCGCCAGGGTGGAGAGCATCCGTACCGGGGCCGCCAGCCGGCCCTCGGCCAGCCGGGCGCGGGCGTCGCGCCGCCAGGCGGCGAAGACCGGCAGTCCTCTGCGTGGCGCGGTCAACTGGTTCAGGCCCAGCAGGGTCTCCCAGACCGGGTCGGGCTCCCGGGCCAGATGAACCCGGGCCAGGTCCCTTTCGGTGAAGTGGATACGCAGCACTGTGTCTTCCCCCGTGTGTCGGTCGGCGTCGGGACACACGGACGGGCCTGTGGTGTGTCCTCGATGACGCGGGCCGCCCGTCGCGGCACGGAACGGGCGGCGCGGACAGCGGCGTCACCGCGCGCCTGGCGGGCGGTGACGACGGACCGCGTGTGCGGACTCCGGGGCGCGGATGCCCCGGCCGGTGTTGTCGTCCGGCAGCGGTCGGCCCGGACGCGGCGGTCACTCGGGCGGGCGGTCGTCTCCGATTCCGGCCGCGCGGAGGTCTTCGCTCCTGTCCGGCACACGGTTCACGCCGGAGAGCAGGCGTGTCTTCATACCGTCTTCCCCCTCGATCAACAGCCGAGACCGCACAGCTCGCCCGGTGGTCAGTCCGGCCGGCGGAGCGGTCCTCCCAGGGTCGTACACGGGACCCCGTTTGTCAGGAGACCAGCGGTGAGGAAAGTGCGCATGATCGGTGCAGTCGCGGACCATGATCGGTGCGGCCGCGGCCCCGGTCGCGGACGGCCCGCACCACGGCTTTTCGGCCCTGGCCGAAAGGGGGCGCGAAGGCTCCCCGAGGGGCGGCAGGCTTCGGTGCGGGACTGGACCGAAGTGAAAGGGCACACCCGGCATCCGTGGCGCATCCACCAGTTGAACGGTCCGGCAGCTGGACTCCCCGCGCGCGCATGCCCATGTCCTGACAAGGAAGGAACGCTCGCATGCGATTTCGATCGCTTCTCGCCACCGCCGGTCTGGCCGCGGCGATCGGCACGACCCTCGCGTCGCCGTCCGCCTCCGCCGCCTCCGGCTGCTGGCAGCACGCCGACGGCAACAGGTACTGGTGCGAGAACGTCTCCGGCGCGCCGGTGTACGGGTCGATCGGCAACAGCCGCCTGTACCCCAACCCCGATCAGGTCGTCGGCTACATGTTCTCCAACCCGAGTTGGTTCTACTGCAAGCTGGACGACCAGGCATGGGTGGGTGGGCCGCACCCGACGCGCTGGCTCAGGACCGTCGCCGACAACGGCGCGTACGGCTGGATGAAGGACACCGCCATCTACAGCGAGACGAACCCGGTGCGCGACTGCTACCCCTCCTGACACCACGGGCTGCCGCGCCGCGGGCGGCCATCCCCGATCCGGTGCGGCAGCCTGCCACGGCCGCCGCGCCGGATCGCCGCTGTCAGCGGATGCGGTGCTGCTTCCAGAAGGGCCCGAGGTTCTTGCCGGTGGCCGACTGCGCGGCCTTCTTGAACGCGGCGGTGGTGGAGACGCCGTACCAGTGGTCGTGGGCGTACCGCTTGAGGAGCCGCGCCATGGCCTCGGCCCCGAGGGTGCGTTCCAGGTCCGCGAGCGCGCAGGAACCGGCCGAGTAGACGAGATGGTAGTGACCGCGCTGCTCGGCCCAGCGGGCCATCGAGTCGGTGAGCGCGCTGCGGGCGTCCGGCCATTCGATGTCGGACCAGCACCCGCGGGTGTCCCACCCGTAGAAGTGCGCGTTGGCGTACTGGGCGAAGCTCTCGTCGAGCCAGGGCGCCCCGTACTCGTCGTTGCCGACGATGCCGTACCACCACTGGTGCGCCACCTCGTGGACGACGGCGCTGCCCTCCTTCTCGGTGCCGAGGAGGACCAGGCCGGGGTACTCCATTCCGCCGCCGAACTCCTTGGTCATCACGAGGTCGATCTCGCCGTAGGGATAGCGGCCGAACTCCTCGCCGAACCGGTCGACGGCGCGGACGCCCTCCTCGCGGGTCAGACGGACCCCCGCGGCGGGCGTGTTCGGAGCCCAGTACGACTTGACGCGCACGCCCCCGGGGGAGGTCGCCGTCGCCGCGCGGAACGGGCCGGACGCCCACGCGAAGTCCCGCACCCGGTGCGCGGCGCTGTGCGTGACGGTGCGTCCGGGTTTCCCTGCCTCGGTCCAAGTGCGGCCGGTCGCGGGTACCTTGAGGGCGGACGGGTGGTCGATGCGGACCTGGAAGTCGCCGGCCAGGCTGTAGTAGCTCTCGCCGATCGGCACATGAGGGTCGAGGTGCCACCCCTTGGCGTCGTGCACGGCCAGCACGGGCAGGGCGTTGCCCAGGAACCGGAACGCGCCCTCACGGCCGAACTGGTCGTTGCGCCGCGGCACCGTGAGGGACACGTCGAAGGCGATGCTCGCCCGCTTCCCGCGTGTCAGCGGTTTCGGCAGGGTGATGCGCAGTGCCGTGCAGTCCACCGTGAGCCGGCCCGGCGTGCCGCCGCGCACCTTGGTCACGGCGACAGGTGACGGTCTGCCCGGCTTGCCGCACCCGTCGACCCCGTTCCCCCACAGCCGCACGTACACCTCACGCAAGGGCCGCTCGGCGGCGTTGCGGAACGACACCCGCTGCCGGCCCCGCCAGTGGGAGCCGTCGGAGTCACCGCGCAAGGTCACGTCGTAGCGCGGACGATCTGGGGTCGCCGGGCGCCCGGTCCCGCTCCCGGGCTCGGCGCCGGTCCCGGCCGTCGTGGCACCCGCGGTCACGAACACGACGAGAAGAACAACCAGGAGACGACGTAAGGCCGTTGAGGGCTGTGGTGAGAGAGACGACATGCGAGCCGATCGTGCCACATCGCACGGCCCGCGCGCCCCCGGACCGCCCGAAGCGAGGAGGCAGGCTCCGCTCCGGGCGGGCGTCACCCCCGAAGCGTGCCGCCCCTGCCGTAGGGCGGGCGGGCCGGGGCCGCGCGCTTCCCCCTGCCGTACGGCGGGCGGGCCGGGGCCGCGCGCTTCCCCGGCCGCCGTGATCCACCGGGAGGGCACCGCGGGCCGGCTGTCGCGGGGGCGGGCTGCTCCGAGTGGATCCGACCAGCCCGTGAACACCCACTGCCTGGCAGCTCTCCGCCCACCCCACTTCGAGATCGCACCCTGACCCCCCATCCCTCTCGAACCGGAGCGAAACAGTCACCGCTCCGGTTCCCCGGTCACGTCTCGGTGGTCCCGCGTCTCCTACGATCCGCACCATGCGTTCCTGGCGTGGTTTCTTCACTGTGGGCGGGCGGCAGTTGTCGTACCTCGACTTCGGCGGCCCGGGAGTCCCGCTGCTCGCTCTGCACGGGCATTACAACGAAGCGTCGGCGTTCGCGCCGTTGGCCGCCGCACTGGCTCCGCGGTGGAGAGTGATCGCGCTGGATCAGCGCGGGCACGGAGAGTCCGACCGCGCCCCCGGTTACGAGCGGGACGACTACGTGGCCGACGTGGCTGCCTTCCACCGGCATCTCGGAGTCGGCCCGGTGGCGGTGCTGGGCCACTCCCTGGGCGGAGTGAACGCCTACCAGTTCGCCGCCCGGCACCCGGACAAGGTCAGCGCGCTGATCGTCGAGGACATCGGCGCGGTGGTGGACTGCGACTGGTCGTTCACCACACGGCTCCCCGGCGTGGCGCCGTCCCGGGAGGCACTGGTCGCGGCGCTCGGCACGACGGCCCCCTATCTGGAGTGTTCCTTCCGGCGGACGGACCGGGGCTGGGGGTTCTCCTTCGACACCGCCGACACCGTGGCCTCCCAGAAGGCCCTCACCGGCGATCACTGGCGCGACTGGACGTCGGTGTCCTGCCCCACGCTGCTGATCCGTGGAACGCGCAGCGACGAACTCGCGGCCGCCCACGCCAAGGACATGGCAGCCCGCCCCCGCTCCGGCCGTGTCCGCCTGGTCGAACTGCCCGCCGGTCACGTCGTCCACCAGGACGCCCCGGAGCAGTTCGCCGATGAAGTCGCCACCTTCCTCACCGGCCTCGGCTGACAAGCGGCGACACCGACCGCGCGGGACGGAAATGGGTTGCGGGGGTGGATCGTGACGCGAATGCTTCCACCATGAAGATGCACGCCAACCAGCTGACGGTGTCGCCCGAGACGGTGCGCGTGCTGGTGGAGCGGCAGTTCCCCGAGTGGCGGGGCCTGCCGGTGAGGAGCATCGCGGCGCAGGGCACGGTCAACGCCGTCTTCCGTATCGGCGATCGGCTCGCGGCCCGGTTTCCGCTGGAGCCCGGGGACGCGGAGACGACGCGGCGCCGGCTGGAGTCCGAAGCGGAAGCGGCTCGGGAGCTGGCAGGCCGGACGCGGTTCCCCACGCCCGAGCCGGTCGCGCTCGGTGAACCGGGGGCGGGTTACCCGCTCCCGTGGTCGGTGCAGACATGGCTGCCCGGCGTCGTCGCCGACGACGAGGACCCCGGCGAATCGCCCGCGTTCGCCCGTGACCTGGCCGATCTGATCGGCGACCTGCGGGCGATCGACACACGTGGCCGCACGTTCGCCGGCCCGGGCCGAGGCGGCGACCTGCGGTCCCACGACACGTGGATGGAGACCTGCTTCCGGCACAGCGAGCGACTTCTGGATGTCCCCCGCATGCGCTGCCTCTGGGCGACTCTGCGTGAACTGCCGCGAGGCGGGGCCGAGGACACCATGTCCCATTGCGATCTGATCCCGGGCAACGTACTCGTGTCCGCCGGCCGGCTCACCGGCGTGCTCGACGTCGGCGGCTTCGGACCGGCCGACCCGTCGCTTGACCTGGTGAGTGCCTGGCACCTGCTGGAGACCGGGCCGCGGAAGGTCCTCCGTGACCACCTCGGCAGCGACGAACTGGAATGGGAGCGAGGCAAGGCATGGGCTTTCGTGCAGGCGATGGGGCTGGTCTGGTACTACGTCACGACCAATCCCGTGATGAGCCGGACGGGCCGCCGAACCCTCGACCGCATCCTGACGGACGACAGCGCCTCCATACCCGGGCCGACATGCGCGTAGCGAACGGCTGCCCCCCTCAAGAGCGATCGGGCGGCGGGGGCAGTTCGTCGGCCTGTTGAGCCAGGTCCGGTGGGGTCAGAGGGGCCCCCAGGTCGCGGCGTGGTCCAGCAGATGGCGCTGGACCAGGGCTGCCGGGGGCGTCGGGGGCCCGGACGGGGTGACCAGGTAGAGGGTGTTCAGTGGTGGGACCTGGGTGTGGTGCAGCAGTTCCAGGCTGCCGGCCCCCAGGGCGGGATCGGCCAGGTAGCGGGGCAGTACCGAGATCCCCGCGTCGGCCACCACGGCGGCCAGCACCGCCCGCAGGTCGGGCACCACCACGGACACCGGATTCGGCGGCCGACGGCCGAACTCGCTCTGCCAGTACCGGCGGATGATGGGCAGTTCCTCGCCGTACGCCACCAGAGGCAGGTGGGCGAGGGCCGACCCCGGATCCTCGGCCAGCCACTCGTGGTCGAGCGAGCGGGCCGCGGCCGGTGTCCCCACGAGGACGAACTCCTCGTCCACGAACGGCATGGCCGCCAGTCCGCGCAGTCGCGCCGACGGCCGCACCGAGGACACCACCAGATCCAGATCCCCTTCGGCGAGGGCGGCGAGCAGCGGCTCCGCGAGCCCCAGCACGATCCGCAGCCGCAGACCGCCACGGGTCAGCGGGGCCAGCGCCGGGATCAGCCGGGCCGCGGTGAACTCGCCCGCCGCGGCCAGCCGGACCGTGCCCTCGCCGGACTGCTCGTCGGCGTCCTCCGCCAGGACGTTGCGCAGCTGGTCCATGGGCGAGGCGATCCTCCGGGCGAGCTCGTGCGCACGCGCCGTGGGCACCGCGCCGCGCCGGGAACGCTCGAACAGCACATGCCCCAGTTCCTTCTCGAGCCGGGCGAGTTGCCCGCTCACCGTGGGCTGCGAGACACCCAGAGCAGTGGCGGCGGCGGTCAGCGAACCCCGGCGGTAGATCTCCAGGAAACTCGCCAGCAGATCGAGGTCTGTCACGCAACCCACGTTACATAAGTTCCCTTATGGATCGCTGGTGACAGTGAACAGATTTCTGGGGAAGGTGGGTGTCGTCCCCCGAAGAGTTCCGAGGAGCCCCGGAAGAGCCCCGGAAGAGTCCCGAAGAGCCCCCGAAGAGAAGGAGCGATCCCGCCATGGCGAAGATCCTGATGATCATCTCGGCCGCCGACACCCTCACCCTGGCCGACGGAACGCCCCACCCCACCGGCTTCTGGGCCGAGGAGGTCGCGGCCTCCCACAAGGTCCTCGTGGACGCCGGCCACCAGGTGGACATCGCCACCCCGGGCGGCGTCCGCCCGACCGTCGACGCGATCTCGCTCGACGAGCGCGGCGGCGTGCAGGCGGCCGAGGGAGCCGCGTTCCGCGCCTACCTGGACTCCATCGCCGCCGACCTCGACGCACCGCTCGACCTGGGCACGGTCAAGGCCGCCGACTACGACGCGCTCTACCTCCCCGGCGGCCATGCCCCGATGACCGACCTGGCCGACAACCCGGCACTGGGCCGACTGCTCGCCGACGCCGACGAGCAGGGGCTCGTCATCGCGGCGCTCTGCCACGGCGTGGCCGGGCTGCTCAGCGCCACCAAGGCGGACGGCGCCTTCCTGTTCGCGGGCCGCAGCGTCACCGGCTTCACCAACGACGAGGAACACCAGGGCGGCGTCGGTGACGCCTCCCCGTGGCTGGTCGAAACCCGTCTCGCGGAGCGGGGCGCCGACGTCAAGACCGGCGCGCCGTGGTCCGACACCGTCGTCGCCGACGGCAACCTGATCACCGGCCAGAACCCGCAGTCCAGCGTCACCACGGCCAAGGAGGTCCTCGCCGCTCTCCGGAACGCCTGACCGGAACACAACGAAGACCCCCTCGCCGGCGGCAGGGGGTCTTCGTGTGTCATCCCCGTTCGCGCAGCCGCGTAGGCCACGCCGCGCCTCCCCCCTGCGCTCGATTCCGTCGCCATCTCACTTGAATCGATCGCGGATATCCGTCATCGTGCTCGAAACAAGCGCGGCGCTCTCGTTCGCGCAGGGGAGAGGTGGCGCATGGATGACATCGACCGGGCCATCCTGCGGGAGCTGCAGGTGGACGGGCGGATCCCCTATGCCGAGCTGGGGCCGAAGGTGGGCCTCTCGCCCTCGGCGGCGAGGCTGCGGCTTCAGCGGCTCATCGACACCAGGGCGGTGCAGGTCGTCGGAGTGACCGACCCGATGACCCTGGGACAGCAGACGATGGCACTGCTCGGCCTGCGCGTCGACGGTGACCCCCGGGCGGTCGCCGACGAGCTGTCCCGCCACGACGAAGTCGTGTACACGGTCCTCACGGCCGGTGGCTTCGACCTGTTCGTCGAGGTGGTGTGCTCCCAGCCCCGCGACCTCCTGGACTTCGTCAACGACGTCGTGCGGCCCGTCGAGGGTGTCGCGTCCGTGGAGAACTTCCCCTACTTCGCCATCCACACCCACCGCTTCCTGTGGCACGTCGACTGAAGCATCCGAGCGTTCGAGCCCCGACCGCCCCACCAGCGAAGGACCCCGCATGCCGCACGACGAGCACCGCACGATCGACTTCTTCACCGAGGGCGCCCTTCCCGTACCCCGCGTGGCACCGGCCGAGGCCGAGCGCATCGCCGCCGAACACCTCGGCATCACCGCTCGCGCGCGGGCGCTGGGCAGTCAGCAGGACGCCAACTTCCTCCTGCACGCCGACGACGGGACGCCCCCGGCGGTCCTGAAGATCGCCAACCCTGCCTTCGGCACCGTGGAGATCGAGGCCCAGGACGCGGCAGCCGACCTGATCGCCTCGGCCCACCCGGACCTGCGCGTCGCCACGGCCCTGCGCCACCCCGACGGCTCCCCGCGACGCACGACGGTGCA
The DNA here is from genome assembly GCF_055573455.1 of Streptomyces sp. NPDC030183. Classification (NCBI taxonomy): domain Bacteria; kingdom Bacillati; phylum Actinomycetota; class Actinomycetes; order Kitasatosporales; family Streptomycetaceae; genus Streptomyces; species Streptomyces sp. NPDC030183. The sequence goes on along the minus strand of NZ_JBVIBK010000018.1, from coordinate 23,656 downwards.
CACCGAGAACGGTCCGGCCGTCGCCCGCGTCCTGCGCCACCTGCCCGGCGGCACGCTGTCCGGCCCCCGGCACCTGTCCCCGGCCACCGTGGCCGCCATGGGCACGATCGCCGGAAAGGTGAGCACCGCCCTGCGCGACTTCCGGCACCCGGGTCTCGACCGCGTCCTCCAATGGGACCCGCGGCACGCCGAGCGCGTCGTCGCCGAGCTCGCCGGATACATCGACGAACCCGACCGGCGCGCCGCCGTCCGCACAGCGACCGCGCAGGCATGGGCGGATGTCCAAAGGCTCGCGGACACCCTGCCGGTGCAGGCGGTGCACCTGGACCTCACCGACGACAATCTGGTCCGCCGCCCCGACAGCCGCCCGCCCCTCCCGGACGGGATCATCGACTTCGGTGACGTGACCATGAGCTGGGCCGTAGGCGAACTCGCCGTGTCACTGTCCTCGATGCTCCACCACGACGGGATCGAGCCCCACCACGTCCTGCCGGCCGTCCGCGCCTGCCACGCCGTCCGGCCGCTCTCCCCGCAGGAGGCCGACGCGGTGTGGCCGCTCGTCGTCCTGCGCGCCGCCGTCCTGGTGGCCAGCGGACGGCAACAAGCGGCCGTCGACGAGGACAACACCTACGCCACGGCCGCGCTCGACCACGAATGGCGCATATTCGAACAGGCCACCCGGCTGCCCCTCCCGGTGATGACCCGCCTCGTCAGAGACGCGACCGGCACCGCCGGCACGCCCGCCCGGACCACGCGGGTCGACGCACCGGGGCGCCCCCTGCTGCGGGACCTCGCCGCCGCCGACATCACCCTCCTCGACCTGTCCACCGACGCCGACTCCATGGACCACGGCGCCTGGACCGACACCGGCACCGAGGCCCGGCTGGTGACCTCGGCGCTCGCGGACGGAGCGGCCGCCGTCGCCACCCGCTACGCCCTTCCCCGGCTCACCCGGACACCGGCGCTGTCGGCGGTGTCCACCGCCACGGTGCCCACCGGCCTCGACCTCTGGCTCGGCCGGGACGGCGTCCTCCAGGCGCCCGCCGCGGGGAAGGTCCTCGCCGCGGCGCCGGGCAACGTCGAACTGAGCTACGGCGCAAAGACGCTGTCGCTGTCGTTCGCCCGCGACGTCACGTCCCTGGTCACCACCGGTGCGACGGTGGAGGCGGGCGAGGACCTCGTCCACCTCGGCTCCGGGGCCTCCGTCCACGTCGCGCTGCGCGACGCCGACGGCCCCGCCGTCCCGCGCCTGGTCCGGCCGGAGTACGCCGCCGGCTGGCTCGCCCTCACCGCCGACCCCGCCCCGCTCCTCGGCCTCCCGGCCGAGACCGGCCGTACGCGCGAGGGGGACCTGCTCGACCGGCGGGACGCCGTGTTCGCCACCGTGCAGGAGCACTACTACGCCAACCCCCCGCGGATCGAACGCGGTTGGCGCCACCATCTGCTGTCCACCGACGGCCGGTCGTACCTCGACATCGTCAACAACGTCACCCCACTGGGCCACGCCCACCCCCGGGTCGAGCAGGCCGTCTCCCGGCAGCTGCGGCGCCTCAACACCAACTCGCGCTTCCACTACGCCTCCGTCGTGGAGTTCACCGAGCGCCTCGCCGCCCTCCTCCCCGACCCCCTGGACACGGTGTTCCTCGTCAACTCCGGTTCCGAGGCGGTGGACCTGGGCCTGCGCCTGGCCATCGGAGCCTCCGGCCGGCACGGCGTCGTCGCGCTGCGCGAGGCGTACCACGGCTGGACGTACGCCTCCGACGCGGTCTCCACCTCGCTCCAGGACAACCCCAACGCCCTGGCCACCCGCCCGAACTGGGTGCACACCGTCGACTCGCCCAACTCCTACCGCGGCCGCCGCCGAGGGGCGGATGCCGCGCGCTACGCTCCCGAGGCCGTCGCGGCGATCGACGAACTGGCCGCCGCCGGCCGCCCGGCGGGGGCGTTCATCGGCGAGACCTTCTACGGCAACGCCGGAGGAGTCCCCCTCCCCGACGGTTATCTCGCCCAGGTGTACGCGGCGGTACGGCGTCACGGCGGTCTGGCCGTCGCCGACGAGGTCCAGGTCGGATACGGCCGCCTGGGACACTGGTTCTGGGGCTTCGAGCAGCAGCGGGTCGTCCCCGACATCGTCTGTGTCGCCAAGGCCATGGGCAACGGACACCCCCTCGGCGCCGTCATCACGTCCAAGGCGGTCGCGGACCGGTATCGCGACCAGGGCTACTTCTTCTCCTCCACCGGCGGCAGCCCCGTCTCCAGCGTCGTGGGCCTCACCGTCCTGGACACCCTGCGCGACGAGGACCTCCAGGGCAACGCGGCGCGAGTCGGCGGCCATCTGAAGAGCCGGCTGGAGGCACTGGCCGACCGCCACGGCATCATCGGCGCCGTCCACGGCTCGGGTCTCTACCTGGGCCTCGAACTCGTCCGGGACCGCGTCGGCCTGGAACCCGCCACGGAGGAGACCGCCGAACTCTGCGACCGCATGCTCGACCTCGGTGTGATCGTCCAGCCCACCGGCGACCACCTCAACATCCTCAAGATCAAGCCACCGCTGTGCATCGACACCACCGCGGCCGACTTCTTCGCCGACATGCTCGACCTGGCCCTCACCCAGCTCGGCCACTCCGGCTGACACCACGCTCCGGTGGAGGAGGGCAGCCCCCGCAGCGCGGCACGCTGCGGGGGCTGCCCCCTTCCCGGGAGGTCTCCCTGACGGAGGTCTCCCGCACACCGGGCGGGCCGGTTACGCAGCCAGAGAGGTCCACTTCTGGTTGTTCTGGCCGTTGCAGGTCCACAGGACCAGCCGGGACCCGTTCGCGGTGGCGGCCCCGCTGACGTCGAGGCACAGCCCGGCGTTGACGTTACGGATCGATCCGTCGGCCTGGGCGGTCCACTTCTGGTTGTTCTGGCCGTTGCAGGGCCAGATGATGACCTGCGTGCCGTTGCTGGTGCCCTGGTTGTTGGCGTCCAGGCACTTGTCGCCGAAGACGCGGATCTCGCCCCCGGCCCAGGTGGTCCAGAGCTGGTTGGCGGCCGTGTGGCAGTCCCAGATCAGCGTCGCCGTGCCGGCCGCGGTGCTGCCCCCTTCCACATCCAGACAGCGGCCGGACCCGGTACCGCGCAGGCGTGCCGTGGTGGAGGACAGAGGGCTGCCGCCGCTCACCTTGAACACGGCGACACCGTGCGCCGGGACGCTCGCGGAGATCTGACCGGACGTGCTGGACGTGCCGCCGGTCCACAGGTCGGTGAGGGTGAACGATCCGCCGGTGAGGCCGACTTGCGCGGCGTTGGTGGTGATCGTCGCGGTGCTGCCGCCCCGGTTGAACAGTCCCACGGCGACCGAGCCGTCCGAGAGGGGCTTGGCGAAGACCTCGGTGGCGCCGTCGTCACGGACCCGGCGTCCGCCCGCGCCCAGCGCATCCTGGTTCACCGCCAGCAGGCGCGGGTTGCGCAGGATGGCGCTGACGTCGGCGGACATGGTGCGGATGTCGTTGCCGGCCATGAGCGGGGCACTCATCAGCGCCCACAGGGCGAAGTGGGAGCGGGACTCCGTCAGTGACAGGCCGGGGCGGCCGACGACCAGCATGTCCGGGTCGTTCCAGTGTCCCGGGCCCGACTGCGCGGCCAGCGGCGCGGTGATGTCCAGGACGTTGCCGACGCCCATCGGGTAGCTGTTGGTGTTGTTGTTCTGCCAGATGTCGAGGAGATCCTCGGTCGTCCGCCACATGTCGGCGATCTGGCCCCAGTTGTACTTGTCGCCCGTGGGCGCGTGGAAGCTGTTGGAATTGATGCTGTAGACGATGGGGCGCCCGGTGGCGCGCAGGGCGTCACGCATGGTGGTGAACTGCGCGATCTGCTCGCTGAGGGTGCCGCTGCCGGAGCACCAGTCGTACTTGAGGTAGTCCACGCCCCATGAGGCGAACGAGGCGGCGTCCTGGGCCTCGTGCCCCTTGCTGCCGGTGGAGCCCGGGTAGGTGCCCACGCCCTGGGCACACGTCTTCTCGTTGGGTGCCTGGTAAATGCCGAACTTCAGGCCCTTGCTGTGGATGTAGTCGCCCAGCGCCTTCATGCCGCTGGGGAACTTGGTCGGGTTGGCCCGGAGGTTGCCCGCGCTGTCACGCTGCGGGTCGAACCAGCAGTCGTCGACGACGACGTACTGGTAGCCGGCGTCCTTCATACCGGAGGACACCATCGCGTCCGCGGCCTGGCGGACCTGCGCCTCGGTGATCCCGCAGCCGAAGCTGTTCCAGCTGTTCCAGCCCAGGGGCGGGGTGAGCGCGGGACTGCCCGGCGCGGCCTCGGCGACCGTACCGGCGGAGGCGGTGACGCAGGCGGTGAGCGTCAGCGTGGTGGCTGTGAGCAGACGTAGCAGTCGTGTGTGCAGGGGGGCCATGAGAGGGGGGTCCTTCCTTGCCCGCACAGCGCGAGCCGCTGTGCGGGCCTCGGGGGCACGGTCATGAGCTCGGGATCACAGGCGCCCGGTCAGCGCTGCAGGGTGAGCAGGCCCGGCCGGTACGGCAGCTTGGCGTAGTCCGTGCCAGGCGGGGTGTTGGGGTCCCTGCCCTGGTAGAGGAACTGCAGGTTGCAGGGGTCGATGGTCATGGTCTGGTCGGGGTTGTTGCGGACCAGGTCACCGTGGCTGATGTCGTTGGTCCAGGTGGCACCGCTGTTGGCCTTGCCCGCGAAGGGGTTGGACTCGGTGGCGGCCTGCGGGGTCCACGGGCCGTTCAGGCTGGAGGCGGTGAACGAGCGGAAGAAGCGCTGCTCCGTCACACCCCGGGCCTCGACGATCATGAGGTACTGGTTCTGGCCCTGGACCTTGTAGACCTCCGGCGCCTCGAACAGGTTCTTCTCCGTGTCGGTCATGACCGTCGTGTACGACGAGCCGAAGCTGCTCGGGAAGTTCCCGAGCGGCATGGTCGACTTGAAGATGCTGCCCTTGTCGTTGGCGAAGAACAGGTACATGTTCTGGTCGTCGGCGATCAGGGTCGGGTCGATCGGGCCGCCGACGGGCAGGCTGCCGGTGAACAGCGGCTGCGGCGCGGACCAGCCGTTGGGATTGGTGGGGTCGCTCGACGTGCGGTAGGTGAAGGGCCAGGCGGTACCCCACCCGTTCGAGGCCAGCACCCAGATGTTCTTGGTCGCCAGGTAGAACAGTTTGGGCGCCACCGCGGACGAGCTCATCGCGGTCTGGCGGGCCGTGGCCATCTCCGACCAGTTGGTGAAGGGAGCGAAGCCCATCGAGTGCCAGTTGCCGTCGGAATACGTGGCATAGACGAGGTTCTTCCCGTTGACCTTCGCGGTGGTGAAGTCCTTCAGCGAGGACCACCCGTTCGCCGGCTGCGCGAGCGGACCCGTCGAGGCCCACCGGTACGTCGACGGCAGAGCACACGAGTTGGGCGTCCCGGACAGGCCGGTCCACTTCTGGTTGTTGCCGCCGGTGCAGTTCCACAGCTGCACCGCCGTGCCGTTGGCCGTGGCGCCGCCGCTGACGTCCAGGCACAGCCCGGACTCCACGGCGACGACCGTGCCGTCGGGGTTCACCCGCCACTGCTGGTTCGTACCACCGTTGCAGGACCAGATCACCGGCCGGGTACCGGCCGTGGTGGCGTGGTTCGGGACGTCCAGGCACTTGTTGCCGTAGACGGTCAGCTGGTTGCTGTCCGTCAGCGTCCACCGCTGGTTGGTCCCGCTGTGGCAGTCCCAGATCTGCAGGTTGGTGCCGTCGGTCTGACTGGCGCCCGGCACATCGAGACACCGGCCGGAACCGGTGCCGCGTAAGGCGCCGGTGCTGGCCGCCTGAGCCGGGCCGGGGTTGGCGACGAGCGTCGCCGCCGAAGCGACCAGGACCGCGAGCGCCACGGGCAGGTGCCTGCGACTGAACGTAAGTCTGAGCACGTGGACCTCATTCCTTGTGGGGGAGCGGACCCGGACGGCCCGCTGACGGGCCGTCCGGACCGAAGGAGCTGCGACCAGGCAAAGACGTTCACAATGCCGAACCCTGGTCGGGGTGTGCGGCGGACGATGCGGGGCGGGGAGCGAGGGAGTCCTCGTTCCGCTGCGGACTCAGTTCTGCACGATGCGCCACCGGTTGTCGTTGGTGCCGTCGTCCGCGTCCTGGATGGCGAACGCGCCTACAGCGGTGGAGTTGTTCGCGATGGCGAGCAGCTTGCCGCTGTTGACGTTGCGGATCTTGTAGGTCCCGTCTCCCTGGTCGAGCAGCGTCCACCGGTGGTCGGCGGTGCCGTTGTCCGACCACTGCAGCACCGTCGCGCCGTCCGCCGTGGACATGCTCTGGACGCCGAGCACCTTGCCGCTGTGGACGTTGCGGAAGCGGACCGCGCTTCCGTCGGTGATCATGGTCCAGTCGTGGTCGGCGGTGCCGTTGTCCGACCACTGCAGGGCGCGGCCACCGTCGGCCGTGGACATGTTCTGGATGCCCAGCAGCAGACCACTGGCCACGTTGACCAGACGGACGGTGCCGGTGGCGTTCCAGTAGACGGTGTAGTTGTGGCCGTGCGCGTCGTGGAACGGGCCGAGGTTGACGGTGGAGCCGTTGGCGGTGGCGGTGAAGGCCAGCGAACTGCTGCTGGTCCGCGTGATCGAGGACGTGTTCAGTGTCGGCAGGGAGCTGAGCGAGGTGTCGCCGTAGTTGCCGGACAGGACGACGGGGCCGTAGGTGACCGCGGCCACGTTCGCGTTGTCGTTGGCCGCTCGCATCACGACCCGCATGGGCAGGCGGACGGTGACCGTGTCGCCGGAGGTCCAGGAGCGGCTCAGGGTGGCGTAGCTGCCGGGGTTGGTGGCGATGTTCTGCGCGACGCCGTTGACGCTGACGGTGGCCCCGGTGGTCCAGCTCGGGATGCGGATGCGCATCGCCCACGTCCCGCTGACGCTGCCGGTGACCTGCAGGGTCGTGGTGTCGCTGACGGGGTAGGTCGTGGTCTGGGTGACCGTGATGCCGCGCTCGGACCAGTTCAGCACCGACGGCACGAACATGTTGACGATCAGGGTGTTGTCGCTGCGGAAGTAGATGGAGTCCATCAGCCTGGTGTGCATCTCCAGGCCCGTGCCCTGGCAGCACCAGAACGTGCCGTAGTCGGTGCTCCACGTGCCGCCGCCCCACGCCGGGCCCACACCGCGGCGGCCGCCCGGCTTGAGCGGGGTGAAGTAGGTGACGTGGCCGTGGTCGTCGGCCGGGTTCTGCTGGCCGATCATCTGGTTCAGCCATGCCCGCTCGTAGTAGTCGAACAACGCGGCCCGGTTCGGGTCCAGCGTGAACAACTCCCTGGTCAGGGTGAGCATGTTGAAGGTGTTGCAGCTCTCACACGTGTCGTTGTTCAGGTAACCGGCGATGGCGTCCGGGGCGCGGAAGTGCTCCGCCTGGCTGTTGCCGCCGATGGCATAGGTGTGCGCGTCGACGGTGATGTTCCAGGCGTTGGTGGCGATGTCCCGGTAGCGGGTGGTGCCGGTCGCCTTGTACTCCCGGGCCGCACCGATCCACTTGGGCACCTGGGTGTTGGCGTGCAGTCCGCTGAGCCGGTCCTGGTTGGCGGCGAGCGGATCGAACACCGCGGCGTGGTCGAACCGGCGGGCCGCCGTGAGCCACCGGGCGTCATTGGTCTGCTGGTAGAGATCGGCCAGCACGGTGTTCATGCCGCCGAACTCGGTGCCCAGCATGGCCTGCATCTGCTGGTCGGTCAGCCGGCCGGTACGCCAGTCGACCCAGCCCGCCAGAGCGAGCAGCACATCACGCGCCTGCGTGCTGCCGATCAGACGCCACACGTCCAGCAGGCCGGCCATGGTCTTGTGGATGGTGTAGTACGGCACGTTGCCGTTGTTCAGGGTCCGCTGCTCAAGAGCGGTGAAGTCGGACTCGGGATAGCCCGACAGATACCCGGCGTTGAAGCCGGCGGCGCTGTTGTTGGCCTGGCACTTGGCCAGCTCCGCGACCATGTAGGTGGCCTTGTCACGGCAGACGGTGTCCCCGGTCACGGCGTACAGCTGCGCCCATGCCGTCAGGAAGTGCCCCTGCACGTGGGTGCGGAAGGGGAACGTCGGAGCGTCCCAACCGCCGGTGGCGGCCGCGCCGTTGGTGGACAGCTTGTGGTTGGCGCGGAAGTTGTACAGCAGCCGGTCCACATCGACGAACCGCAGATAGTTGCGCGTACGGTTCTGGTTGTCCAGCCACCGGCTCGCGGTGAGCCGGACCTGGTCGAGCGCGAAGGGGTGAGCGGAGACCCCGATGTCGGCCCTCGCGGGAGGAACGGCCGCCGCGTGGGCGGGAGACGCGCCGAGGAGGGAACCGGTGGCAGAGGCGGCCACGGTGGCCCCGGCCACTTGCAGGAGGCGCCGTCTGCTGAGAGAGGAGGACATCTCGGACCTTTCGATGGAAAGGGGCGGTCAGGCCCAGGGGGTGGCCACGGTGAAGGAGCTGTCGGCGCGGAACGTGTCGGTGTCCTGGTAGAGGTCCACGCGCAGCGCGTAGTCGTAGTGGCGCAGGTAGCGGCCGGGGTAGTTGTACGACTCCAGGCGCACGGAGCCGGAGGCGGTGCCCGGCCGGGCGCAGTACGTGGCGTCCTTGGCGAAGACGGCGGTGCCGTCGTTGCTGTCGAAGCGGATCCGGTAGTCCCAGTGGCGCATGTAGCGGCCGGAGGAGTCGCGGAACGAGTAGCAGTTGGCGTCGGCGAGGCCGGGCACCACGGTGAAGGTGGCGCTCTGCTTGACGGCGGTGGTGCTGGAGGACGTCACCGGGTCGATGTAGCCGAGGCTGTCGGAGCGGACCACGGCGTACCGGTCGGGGTAGTTGACCGAACGCAGCGACCTGGTGGTGTTCGTGGGCAGGGTGACACCGCCGGGGACCGTCTCCTTGAGGACCGTCAGATGGCGCGCGAAGCCGGTCAGGCCCGGCAGTTCGGTGCGCGGGGTCCAGGTGGCGAAGTTGTCGTAGCTGTCGCTGTACCAGTACTTACCGGCGCTGTAGCCGTCGTAGAAGATGCGCCAGCCGCCGTTGTCGAGCGGCACCAGGGCCGGGCCCTCGACCCAGCTGCCGAATCCGGCCCAGTCGCCCGTCTTGCGCATGGTGTAGGGGCCGGTGAGGCTGGAGGCGGTGGCGTACTCGATGTACTTCGTCGTCTCGTTCTTGGTGAACGCGTGGTAGGTGGAGCCGACCTTCACGATGAAGGTGTCGATGTAGTTCGGGCCGATTCCGGACAGCTGGGTGGGCGCCGACCAGGCGGTCAGGGCGGAGTTGGTCGCCGTGAGCTTGTACGCCGTGAAGTTGGTGGCCGTGCTCGCCGTCGTCAGGGACACGATGATGTTGACGCTGCCGTTGGTGTCGATGAACCACTCGGGGGCCCAGGTGCGGGTCAGGCCGCTGATCGGGATCGTGTAGTTGTACAGGAACGTCCAGTTCACCCGGTCGGTGCTGCGGGCGAACCCGATCGTGTTCCCGGTCCAGTTGGTGGTGTAGGTGATGTAGTAGAAGCCGTCGGTGTGCTTGAAGACGCTGGGGTCACGGATCAGGCCGGACGGCGGGGTGTAGGCGGGGCCCTTGCGCAGGGTGAATCCGGTGGCGTCCGGCGAGTCGTACACATACATGTTCGACTCGCTGGAGTTGGTGAACGCCGTCATCGTGTAGCGCGTGGCCTGCCCGGCCGGCGGGGCGGCGGCAGAAGCCGTGCCCTGAAGGGCGGGGATGCCCAACAGGGCGAGCAGGAGCGGCCCCAGCAGGGCGAGCAGTGTTCGTGCGGGTCTCTTCAACTCTTCCTCCGGGCAGGCCGAACCGCTTGGCTGATCGTCGTAGCGAGACACCTCATCGTTCGAAATAGCGAACAATGTGCGGTAGTTCGAGCAGAAGATAGATTTGGGGCGAGGTGACGTCAATGTTTCTGACGGGTACGTCTTCGGTTTCGTCAGACATGGCATGTCTGCCGGGGGTACAAGGGTGATATAGCCGCCCAGAGCGCCGATTTGGCCGTCGGGGGATTCGCTTTCATCCTCTGACGCGCGGCGGCGGCTTCGAACGTCGGCGACGGGGGCGGCGCGGATGACTCACTCCTGGTCGGCGAGGTCGCCGAGGCGCACGGAGGAATGCGTGCGGAACAGTGAGTCGGCGGGGACCACCAGCACGGCGAAGGGGAGGCCCCCGCAAGCGGGCGGCCTCCCCGGGTGGACTCTCGGAGATCAGAAGCGACCGGCCATCCCCGGGATGCCCGGGGGAGTCGGCAGCGGCAGCGGGTTCGGGGCCGTGCGCTCGTCAGCGCCCGGAGCGGCCTTGCAGGTCACGTCCTTCGCGGGGAGCTTGCCGGTGGTCAGGTAGCTGGTGGCCGTCTTGTCGGCACACGACTTGGTGCCGTAGATGCCGTGCCCGACACCACCGGCGACCGTGACCATCCGCGAGCCCTTCATGGCGTGGCGCAGACCCTGACCGCTGGTCAGCGGCGTCTGGGAGTCCCACTCGTTCTGGAGGATCAGCGCGGGCACCTTGTTGTCCACCTTGGTGGCGGGCTCGCTGCCGTTCTTCTTCCAGAAGGCGCACGGCTTGATGTGGGAGGCGAAGTCGCCGTACAGCGGGTACTTGGCCTTGTCCTGGATCGCGTCCTTGCGGTACTGCTCGGGATCGCGCGGCCAGGCGCGGGTGTCGGCGCAGACGACGGCCCAGAAACCGGCGTCGCCGTTGTCGGCGGGCACGGTCCGGCCGAAGGATGGCGGAACGGGCTCGGGCGCCTTGGCCTGCCGGCCGGCGGACGTGGGGGCGCCGTCGGCGGCCTTCTTCAACTCGACGACCGCTTCTGCGGCGTCGCGCGTGCCGAAGAACATGGCCCGGAGACCGGAGCGGATGTCGTCACCGGTCAGCAGCGTGCCGTCGAGGTCGATCGGCTTGCGGTCGGCACGGGCGACGAGGTCGTAGAAGGTCGTGCGGACCGCATCGGGAGTCGCGCCCAGCTTGTAGGTGGCATGCCGTGCGGCGGTCCACTCGGTCCAGCGGGTGAAGGCGGGTTCGGCGCCCTCCGCCCACACCTGGATCATCCCGCGCCACACCCGGGCCGGGTCGACGGCGCTGTCGAGCACGAAGCGGTCGGTCCGCTTGGGGAACATCTGGGTGTAGACGGCGCCGAGGTAGGTGCCGTAGGAGTAACCCAGGTAGGAGATCTTCTTCTCGCCGAGCACGGCGCGGATGACGTCCATGTCCCGGGCGGTGTTGCGGGTGGTGATGTGGCGCAGCTTGTCACCCTGCTTCTTGTCGCACTTCTCGGCGACGGTCCGCGCCCACTTCACGTCCTTGTCGAACGTCTCGGCCCTGTACGGCCGGTCCCAGTTCCGCTCCTTGGACGTCAGACCGCAGCCGACGGGGGAGCTCCGGCCGATGCCCCGCGGGTCGAAGCCGACGAGGTCGTACTTGTTCTTCACGGCCTTCGGCAGTTCACCGGCCATGAAGTACGGCATCTCGACGCCCGTCCCGCCCGGACCGCCCGGGTTGAGCAGCAGCACCCCGCGCCGTTCCTTCTTGGTGCTCGTCTTCAACCTGGATATCTCGAGGTCCAGCTTCTTGCCGCCCGGTCTGCCGTAGTCGAGCGGCACCTTGATCGTGGCGCACTGGAGGGAGGCGGGCAGCGTCTTGTCGCAACGGTGCCAGGAGGGCTTCTGCTTGGCGTAGGAGCGCAGCGGGTTCTCCGCGGCGGAGGCCGTGGCGGGGGTCAGCGCGGCGACCAACGGGGTGACGGCGCTGACCGCCAGGAAGAGAGCTGTTCGGCTGTGACGCACGTGTGTGGGGTCCTTGGGTCGATGCGTACGGGACGCACCCACCCTCCCTCGCGCGGGGCCGCGAGTTGATCCCCCTGCAAGGCAGTGTTCGTCCCACCGTGGACGGAGGGATGCCGAGGCAGATCATGCTGGAGTCGGACAACCGCGAGCGGCTCTTCACCCTCCGCGTCACAACACGGCGTACGACGCCGCCCCCCACCCCCTCCCCTCAGCGCAGCCGACGCGCGCGCAGCACGAGGTCGTCGGTGTGGTGGGCGCCGGCGCCTCCCTCGGGGACCAGACGGGGCCGCTGCTCGTTCACCTCCGTCTCCCAGTCGTCGTCGAGGAGTTCGCCGACCATCGACGGCCACACGTAGTCCGCCGGATCGAAGTCGCCGCTCTCATGGGCCTGCCGGTTCTCCATGCCCGCGTGGTGGACGAGCAGCAGCACGCCGCCGGGCGCGACCGCCGCGAGCAGTGCGCGCTCGGCCGCGGCGTCCGGGGTGCGCAGCAGGGCCGGATACTGCGCGGACACCAGGTCGAAGGAGGCCGGCGGGAGGGCCGCCCGGGTGAGTTCGGCGTGCGCCCAGCGAACGGTGACGCGGGCGTCCCGTGCGTGCCTGGCCGCCCGCTCCAGCGCCACGCCCGAGACCTCCAGCCCGGTCACGTCCCAGCCGGCGCGCGCGAGCCAGATGGCGTCCGCCCCCTCGCCGCAACCGACGTCCAGGGCTCGCCCGGGGGTGAGATCCGCGACCTCGGCCACGAGGGCGCCGTTCGGCCGGCCGCTCCACAACTGCTGCCGGTCGGCGTAGCGGTCGTCCCACTCGGCGCGCACCGCGGGGTCGCCGACATAGGCGCCGGGAGACGTCAGGTCGTCGGACATGAGCGGGGCTGCCGCGCTGTTGTCAGTCATGAGGCCACCGTGGTCCACCGCGTCCCGGATCGGCCACTTCTGTTGCCGGTCCGGCAAAAGGGGGCCCGTCCCCGAGGCCCGTCATCCCAGCGCCGTCCCAGAGGCCCCTTGTTCTCGCAGGTCGGGGGCGGTGGGACGGTCCCACTGTCCCAGGAGGGCGGGAGTTGTTGCCGACGCGTTCCCCGGTGTTCTGCAATCGGCGCATGCCGCACACGTCACCGGCTGAACGGATGACGACGCGCGGTCTGTTCAGCGGGGTCTCGGCCTGTCCAGCGCGGCGCTGGGTCCCCGCCCGTACCTGTCACACACCAAGGAACCCATGTGAAGAAGTCCCGTATCGGCCGCGTGGCCGCGGCCTCGGCCGTGCTGATCGGCAGTGGCGCCATCGTCTTCGTCCCCGCGTCAGCGGCCTCGGCCACCGAGGACGACTGCGACGGCATCGCCGTCATCGGCCGTTTCCGCGCCGTCGAGTCCGGAGCCTCGTTCGACTTCCGGGGCCGCCGCGTCGAGTTGCAGAACGAGTCGGCGCTCGACCGCTACAGCCGCGCGGAGATCAAGTCCGGCCGCAGGGCCGGTGACCGGCTCTGGGTCGACCGCAGCTTCCGCTCGTTCCCCGACTTCAAGGGCGTCGTCAGCGACCAGCAGGCGAAGAGCGACGGCTGGAAGATGTGCGGCCCCTACACCGGCAGCCGTACGCAGTCCGTCTACAACTCCAACTACGCGGCCCGCGCCTGCGGCGAGTTCGACGGCATCACCAAGTGCGGCAAGTGGTGGGTGGACTGACCCGCACCGGGCGGTGGGGCACCGAACGGCGCCCCACCGCCTGACCGCATTCCGCTCTAGTGACCCAGCACCTCGCCGTACTTGACGGCCCCGTTGGGGAGCGCGAAGCCGAACGGGGTCAGTGACTTGCCCAGCGGGTACGTCTCCTCGGTGCTGCTCGGCACGAACCAGACACCGCCCGACCTGGGCTCACCGGCGTTCTCCCCGGGCGCGCTCACCGCTGTGTCCCACAGGCCGTCGCGGTTGTGGTCGCCGACGGTCACCTGCGCGCCGAAGCGGTCGCCGGCCTCGGCCGTGCCTGGCATGTTGGGGGTGCTCTGGCTGCGGGCGAGACCCCCGTACGGACCGTTCTCCGTGCCGTTCATGACGACGTACCCGCCCGCGTCCTTCACGGTGCCCACATCCTCACCGGGCACGCCGACCACCAGCTCCGGGCGGTCGTCGCCGTTCAGATCGCCCGCGGACAGCGCCGCGCCGAAGTCGTCCCCCTCCTCCGCGGCACCGCCGACCCCGGGGTTCGACTGAGTGAGGCAGACGCTCTCGGTGCCGAACCGCGCGGCTTTCGACCCCTTGAGCAGGAGCACCGCCCCGCCGAGCCGGTCCTCGCAATGCGTCGTCTCCGACTCGGGGTTGGGCTGGACGAGGCCGACCGCGAGGTCGTCGGTACCGTCCCGGTCGAAGTCGGCGGCCGCGAGCGCGCTGCCCCGGTCGGCGTCGGCCCACCACTGGGCGGGCCCGGCCTTGTCGTCCCAGCGCGTGATGAAGGTGCCGGCGTCGTCCAGGGACTGCCAGGTGGTGGCGAGGTCGTCCCGGCCGTCACCGTCGAAGTCACCGGTGGTCAGGTCGCGGGTGCGGCCGCCCATGCCGTAGTTGCGCAACGTGGTGGTGGTCACCGGGTCGGCGGTCAGCGGGCCGGGGCGGAAGCGGAGCGCGCCGCCCTCCTCGTCGTTCTCGCCGTACGCGAGGTCCGTGTCGCCGTCGCCGTCGTAGTCACCCGCGGCGAGGGTGCGGCCGATGCCGCTGTACTCGGAGGTCCCCCGGGCCACCGTGGTGCCCTTGATGTTCCACTCCGAGCCGTCCAGGACGGTGATGGTGCCCTCGTCCTTGAGCTGGTCGGAGGTGAGCGACTCGCCGCTCGCGCCGACGACGAGCTCGAAGACGCCGTCGCCGTCCACGTCGGCGGTTGCCAGGGAGGAGCCGAAGCGGTCGCCCGCCTCGGGCGTGCCGGGTATGCCGGTCTCCGCCTGGCTGATGACGCCGCTGGACTGGCTCGGGCTCTGCGGGCCGCCGAAGATCACGCTGATGTAGCCGGCCTTGGCCTTGCCGTCCACCGTGGCGTCGGGCATGCCGACCGCGATGTCCACGTATCCGTCGCCGTTGAAGTCGAACCGGGCGGCCGTCGCGGCAGCGGCGCTCCCGGCGAGCGGCAGGGTCAGGCCGGTTGCGGTGAGTGCCGCCACGGCGGCGGTGGCGGCCAGGGTGCGTGCGCGCACGGTGAACTCCCATGGTCGGAGGTCGAAAGCGGGAAGGTGTACGGGGGTGTGACGCACGAGGTGTACGAAGGGTTGTGTGAAGGTGACCGCCCGGCCAACACGGTCTCCGGCGGTGGGAGTTCGTCCGCGGGATAGCGTGCGGGTATGACGATCACTGGGAAGCCGCGTGTCCTCTACCGGCAGGGGACCGGGTTCTGGCGGATGACGGCCAAGTGGGTCCTGGTCTTCGGGGCCCTGTACCTGCTGGACGGCGGACTCCTCCGGTCGTGGGCAGACGCCCTCGTGTGGCCGATGATCGGGATCTTGCTCTGGGCCCCCTTCGGGGTCGGCGTCGTCTGGTACCCGAGGAAGGACCAGCGGATCGTGCTGACGACGCGTGAACTGCGGCTGCGGCGCAGGCGGTTGCCGATGGAGAAGGTGAACCTGCTGCACGTGGCGCGGCTGTGGCTGGAGGGTCGGTCGACCGCGGACGACCAGCCGGTGCCGGAATGGCCCCGAGTTGAGCGGGCGGTGTGGGTGCCGTTGCAGGACGGCCGTGCCCTGGGCGTGGAGTTCCGGGACCCGGCCGCGTTCGCCAAGGTCTTCGGCGCCTTCGCGGTCGCGGCGTGCGGCGGCCCGGACGTCGTCCGCGCGAGGGCGGCCGCGGCGACCTACCCGGAGCCGCGCCCGATGCGAGCCCGCCCGGGAGACGACAGCGGCTCCTGGACGGACCTCCTGGACGTCTTCGGCTGACGACCGGACGCGCGCGGCACGGGGCGGCGCGCGTCCGGCGAGAGGGGACTCCGTCCTCAGCGCCACGGGCGAGGCAGCGAGGCGTTGGTGACCGGCAGCGTCCGGTGCCCGCCCGCCACGGAGAGACCGACGGCACCGTCACCCGACGGCACGGTGCCTCCGGCCGTGCTTACGCCTCGGCGTTCGGCGCGCGGTCGTAGGTGAGGAAGAGGACGCCGCTCTCCAGCGCCGTGTGGTCGGCGAGCCGCCAAAGCCGGGGGTCGAAGGCGGTGGTGCGGGAGAACAGGGGTATGCCGTTGCCGACGGTGAGCGGGCTGAGCTTGACGATCAGCCGGTCGATCTCCGGGTAGAGGGCGCCCGCCAGTTCCGCTCCGCCGAGCAGCCAGATGTCCTTGCCGTCCTCCTGCTTGAGTTCCCGGACCTTCGCCGCGGGATCGTCGGCGACGAGTTCCACGGCCGGGGCGGGCGCCTCGGTGAGCGTCCGTGAGAAGACGAGGTGACGCAGGTGCGGATAGGCGTCCGGGACACCGGCCGCCAGCCCGATCTCGTAGCTCTTGCGGCCCTCGAGGACGGTGTCGAAATGGGTGCCCTCAGCGGTGATGCCCAGCGCCTCACGGGCCCCGGCGGGCAGGGTCTCGGGGTAGGCGGTGGCCAGGTGCTGGATGTAGTCCGGTGCGATCGGCCAGAAGCCGTCGGGGCCGGTGGGGTCCGCGCCGTCCGGCCCGGCGATGAAGCCGTCGAGGCTGGAGGCGATGTAGTACACGAGCTTGCGCATGAGTTCCCTTCGTCGGGTGGCTGTCTTGTCCGCGGTGCTTGCCGTTGGTCGCACCGTTCGGGAGGTCACGTCGTGGGGGAGGCCCACTCCACGAACTGGACGACCACGCCGTTGGGGTCGGTGATCTGGAAGAGGCGTTCGCCCCACGGCTCCTCACGCAGCGGCATGGTGATATCGACGCCCGCGGCTCGGAGCCGGTCCTCTTCACGGGCGATGCCCTGGTCGAGGGTGAAGGCGAGGATCACCCCGCCGGCGCGCTGATCACGCTGGTCGCTCGGCAGGATCTCCAGGCCGCGCCGCAACAGGACTATGTCGGCGGCGGCGTCGGGGCGGCTGAGTGAGGAGAACCCGTCGGCGGCCATCTGCTCCTCGTAGCCGAGATGGGTGGTGAAGAAGGAGCGGGACGCGCCCACGTCGTCGACGGTGAGGGAGACGGTGGAAGCGGTGATCTGCATGCGGGTTCCTTCGGGTTCGTCGCGCGACGGAGTGAAGCAGGACCGACGTAAACTTACGTTGGACGTAAGATTATATGAGACGCAGCAGTGTGGTCAACATATTTTTACTACGAGGGTAAGATTGCTCTCATGGGTACCGAGAGCACAGGACTGCGCGAGTCCAAGAAGCGCGAGACACGGCAGCTGATCTCCGACCACGCGACGCGCCTGTTCATGGCGCAGGGCTTCGAGTCGACGACCATCGCGGAGATCGCCGCCGCCGCCCGTGTCGCCAAGAAGACCGTGACCAACTACTTCCCGCGCAAGGAGGACATGGCCCTCGACGACCAGGACGCGTTCGCGGCGAGTCTGGCCGAGGCCGTGGCGGCCCGTCGCGCCGGGGAGTCGGCCCTCGGTGCGCTGCGCCGTACCTTCGAGGCGGGCGTCGCCGCTCAGGACCCGGTGCTCGGCTTCGCCGGCCCGGACTTCTCCCGGATGATCCACGAGAGCCCGACGCTCTCGACCTGCCTGCGCGCGCTGCACGACCGGCGAGAGGAAGCCCTCGCCGCCGCGCTCGCCGAGGCCACCGGTCGCTCACCCGACGACATCACCGCGCAGGCCGCCGCGGCCCTCCTCGCGGCGGTGCACCGTGTCCTGTTCCGCCGCATCCAGGAGCTGACCCTCGCGGGCCGGCCGAACGACGAGATCGCGGCGGTCGTCACGGACGAGGCCGGCCAGGCGTTCGACCTCCTCGAACCGGCCCTCGGGCACTACGCGGTGGCGTGAGCCCCACCTCAGGTGCTGGTGCGACACCACGGACCGGGCAGGCGGAAATCGGGTTGCCGTCCCGGCGCAGAAGGCCGAACGATGGCGCACTGTGACGCACACCGATGAGAAGCCGCTGTTCGACACCACCAGGCCGGTCGCGCTCGTGACCGGCGTCGGCCGGACCGCCGGGATCGGCGCAGGAGTCGCTCGACGCCTCGCCGAGACGGGCTGGAACGTCGCCTTCACCTACTGGACGCCGTACGACGCTCGCATGGCCTGGGGTGCCGAGAGCGACGCGGCGAACACCATCGCCAGGGCCCTGGAGGAACGGGGCGCCGACACGGCGGCGATCGAGGCGGACCTCGCCGATCCCGAGGCCCCAGGGCGGGTCTTCGACCATGCTCAGGCCCGTCTGGGCGACATCACCGCGCTGGTGATGTGCCACTGCGAGTCGGTCGACTCGGGCCTGCTCGACACCACACTGGAGAGCTTCGACCGCCACTTCGCGGTCAACGCGCGCGCCACCTGGCTGCTGATCCGTGAGTTCGGCCGTCGCTTCCGGGGGACGCCGGGAACAGGCCGGGTGATCGCCCTCACCAGCGACCACACCGTCGGCAACCTGCCCTACGGGGCGAGCAAGGGCGCACTCGACCGCATCACCCTGGCCGCCGCCCACGAACTCGCCCACCTCGGGATCACGGCCAACGTGATCAACCCGGGCCCCATCGACACCGGCTGGATGTCCGACGACATCCGCGACCACGTGCTGCGCCAGACACCCCTCGGGCGTCTGGGCAGCCCCCAGGACACCGCTCACCTGGTGGAGTTCCTGTGCTCACCGCAGGGCCAGTGGATCAACGGCCAACTCCTGAAGAGCAACGGCGGCTTCGCCCCCTGACGAGCCGGCCGACGTGAGCGCGGAGAAGCCCCCCGGCGGGGTAGAGGGCGCATCCGCCGCCGGACCTTCACCGGCCCCGGTGGGACGCCGCACGGTCGGCGAGTCCACCTCCTCCGAGCGGCCCCGTGGACTCCACGGGCCCCCCGGCCTCAAGGCGTCGCAGCACGCGGCGGGCCACGCGCGCGGTCACCGGCGGCAGAGCCGCCCGCACCGGTTGGGTCAGTCGCAGCCAGGCCGGTGCGTACACGGCCGTACGACGGCGCTCCACACCGTGGACCAGCCGGGCGGCGACCGTGTCGACGGGGTACACCCGCCGGGCCGGCGGAGGCATGTGGGCGCGCAGTTCGCGCAGGGCGACATGCCGGTCCGCGTCGCGGATCATGTCCGTGTCGGTCCAGTTGAGGTAGGCGATGCCCACCCCGACGCCCCGATGAGCGGTCTCCGCCCGCAGGGAGTGCCCAAGGGCCTCGACCCCCGCCTTGGACGCGCAGTAGGCGCTCATCAGGGGGGCGGCACCGATCGACGCGAGCGAGGCGATCTGGAGGAAGTAGCCCGCCGTGTCGATCAAGTCCGGCAGGAACGCCCTGGCCGTGTTGGCGCTGCCGATGAGGTTGACCTCGATCACGCGGTTCCAATCGGCCGGGTCCGAGGCCAGGAACGGACCGCCCTCGGCGACGCCCGCGTTGGCCACCACGACGGAGGGGCGTCCGAGACGGGCCCGCACGGTGTCCGCCGCGGAACAGAGTGCGGCGAGGTCGGTGACGTCGACACCTACGGTCAGGGCCGGGCACGCCAGGGACGCGGCCACCGCCTCCAGGGCGGCCTGCTCATGGCCGAGGAGCGCCACCCGGGCACCGCGACGGGCCATCTCCCGGGCCATCGCCGCGCCCAGACCACGGGCGGCTCCCGTGATGACGACGGTCCGGTCGGCGAGCGGGCTCCTGCACACGGGCTCTCCTCCTTGTCCTCCCCGACGTGGCTGGACGTCTCGGCAGCGGCTCCTTCCGTAGGCGCGTGGGGCGGTCGGCGCGTGTCAGCGCGGGGTTCCGGTGCGGTCGCGGTGGCTGAGGAGCCGCTGGGCCTGAGCGAGGCCGGGCGGGCGGCGGCGGTGGAGCGCTGCCCGTGCCGCGTTGGCCCCCGGTGCGCCGTGCACACCGCCACCCGGGTGAGCCCCCGCCGAGGCCAGGAAGAGGCCCGGGACCGGGGTCTCGGGACGACCGGTACCGGGGAGGGGGCGGAAGACGAGCTGCTGGTGGATCGCGGTCGTGCCGCCGTTGAGGGCGCCGCCGATCAGGTTCGCGTCGAGTTCCTGGAGCGTCGGCGGAGCAAGGATCCGGCGGGCGCGGATCCGGGAGCGGAAGCCGGGCGCGAACCGTTCCACCTGGCGTTCGACGCGGTCGGCCATGAGCTCCCGGTCCGCGCTGTTCCAGCGGCCGCTGATGCCCTCGTCCCCGGCGTCGCCGGTGATGTCGTGGGGGATGTGGGTGTAGGCCCAGGCCGATTCGGTGCCCTGGGGTGAGCGGGAGGCGTCGGCGGTGCTCATCTGGCCGAACAGGAGGAAGGGCCGGTCCGGGACCTGCCGCATGGCGATCTGCGCGGCGAAGCGGGTGAGTTCGTCCAGGCCGTCCGCGAGGTGCACGGTGCCCGCCCGGGACGCCTGCTCGGCCTGCCAGGGCACCGGCCCGTCGAGCGCCCAGTCCACCTTGTAGGTCGCGAAGTCCAACTGGAAGCGGCGCAGATCGTCCAGGAGCTGCGCGGGCAGGTGCTCGGGCTCGACGAGTTCGCCGTACAGCGCGGGCACCGACACGTCCGCGAGCACCGCCCGGCGTGCCGTCACGGTGTCGCCGGCCGCCGTGCGCACACCGACCGCCCGGCCGCCGCGGACGAGGATCCGCTCGACGCGCTGCCCACAGCGCACCTGTCCGCCGTGTGCCTGAAGACGCCGTTCCAGGGCCCGGGTGAGCATGCCGGAACCGCCCGCCGGAACGGGAAAACCGTACGTCTGTCCCAGCATGGCCATCAGCCAGCCGAAGCCGCCGCTGCCCGCTGACTCCGGGGCGAGGTCGGCGTGCAGGGCGTTGCCGGCCAGCAGCAGCCGGCCGCCCTGACCGCGGAACTCCTCTTCGCCCATGCGGCGGACCGGGAGCATGAGGGTCCGTGCCGCCCGCAGCCCGCCCGCGGCCCGTAGCCGCATGGCCAGCCGTGCCCCGGCACGGACCGGCGGGAACGGGGTGAACAACGCGGCCAGCAGATCGGGGCCCAGGCGTCGCCACAGCTCGTGCAGCCGCCGCCAGGCGGTTCCGTCGCCCGGTGCGAACGCTTCGAGGGACGCGGCGGTGGTGTCGAGGTCGCGGTCCAGAACAGCGCAGCTGCCGTCGGTGAGGGGGTGCGCCAGCACACTGGGTGCGTGGCTCCACCGCAGCCCGTGATCCTCCAGGCCCAGTGCGGCCACGACGGGGGAGGCGGCCGCGAGGGGGTAGAACGAACTGAAGAGATCATGGACGAACGCCTGGTCGAGTCCTCGGTCGTGGCGAACGGCACCACCGGGCTCCGGCTGCTCCTCCAGCACCTCGACGCTCCACCCGGCGTCCGCGAGCACGTTGGCGGCGACCAGGCCGTTGGGACCCGCGCCGATCACCACGGCGTCAGGCATGGCCCGCCCCCTGCGCTCGCGACACCGTCGGCACGTCCCGGGTGCCCGGTCGTGTCCGGCCGTCCTCCGCCTCCACCAGCCGGGCGAGCCGGGCGAGCATGGCGCGGTGCCGCAGCTGGATGAGTACCTCGAACCCGGCGTTGTGCAGCCTGCCGCCCGCTCCCCGCAGCGGGTGCTCGTCCACGATCACCAGGCAGTGCTCGCCCCAGGGCCGCAGCTCGATCGCGATCCGCGCCGTGCCCAGCAGGCCCGCGTGGGCCTCCAGCTCCAGGCAGACCTCTTTCTCGCAGTGGCGGACGACCGTCTCGTTGGACAGCCGTACCGGACCGACCGGCACCTCGAAGCGGAGCGCCGCCCCCACCTGGGGCCACTGTCCGCTCACAGGACGCGACCGCGCGGCTCCCACCACCCACTCCGCGTACCGGTTCGCGTCGGCGAGGACGTCCCACACGGCCCCCGGGCTGACTCGGATCAGACGATGGCGAACGGCCACGGACACCTCCATGCGTAGACCGGACTCCCCCGGGGTCAGACCCGAGTGCCCCACGCGCCACAAGGCACGCCCCCTCCGCGGTGGCCCAAAGGACAATTTTGGGTCGCGTCCGCTTTCCGTAGCGTGCGCCCCATGAGAAAACGCCTCATCACCTCGGCCACCGCGGCAGCGGCGGCGGTCGCCGTACTGTTCACCGCGGCACCCGCCACCGCCTCCATCCACAAGACCAAGCCCAAGTCGTGGAACTGCGGCTTCGACGACGCGTGCACCAAGAACACCCGCAGCGGGCCCGGCTCGGCGAAGGTCTACCGCTGGTACCTGGGGGACTTCGAGGACACCCTCATCCGCGTGGGCAACCGCAGTTACGGGCTCGAGCACATCAAGCGCGGCGGCTCCACCGGCAACAAGGCCAACCACCCTTACGACGGCTACGCGATGCGGCTGTGGGACAAGGCGATCAACAACTTCGCCAAGGGCAGCAAGGGCAAGGTCAACGCCGTCTCCACCACCCACACCCACAGGTACGGGCGCGGGAAGAAGAAGCGCACCATGTGCGTGGTCACCATGGAACGCGACCTCAAGCTCAACGGCACGAACTACGGCCGGACGGGAATCTGGACCGCTTACTGGGTCAAGGGGCACGTAGGCTGGAAGGGCTGTAAGAAGGGCTGACCGGGCAAGGGGGCGCGGGGTGAATCCCTGGCACGAAGGGGACCGGGTCGTGCCCACGGTCCCCACCGAGAATCCGAGCGATCTCGTGGGCCAGATCGTCATGATCACCGCTCACGACGATGTCCTGGTCGACTTCGAGGACAGCAGCGGCGGCTACGCGCCCGGCGAGCTCGCCCCCGCCCCCCGCACCGCGGAAGCCCTTGCGTCACTGAGCGCGACCCTGATCCCCTACCGACGCCTCCCCGCGGGGCTCGCGGAGCTGGTCACCGCCACACCCGAGGACATCCAGGCCGTCGCCTTCGCCGCCCTGAGCGCGGACCAGGTGCAGGCCGAAGGCCCGGAAGGGCGGCGCCTGCGCCTGCTCGACCTCCGCGAACGCCGCGCCGACTACGACCCGCCCACCCCACCCCCCGCCCCCGCGCCACGCGACGGTGACTGGTACGACGCCGCGTGCCCGCCGCCCGCCGCAGCACCCCCGTACGCGCACCTCGCCTGGGCCCTGCGACAGACCTGCCGCTTCGCCGGCGCCCAGGGCGACCTGCCCGTACTCCTGGGCTGCGAGACCTCCCCCGCCTACGACACGGCCGACCTGCTGATGTCCTACCGCGCCCGCACCTGGCGTGTGCGCCTGCCGCTGGTCTGGCCGGAGCCCGCCGACGACGCCGACTGCCCCCTGCACCACCTCGCCTTCCGCCTCGACGAGCTGTTCACCGACGGTCGGAGCCTCACGGAAACCCCGCCCCGTCGCCGCCGCCCTGGCCTCCCGTACACGGACGGCGATGTCATCCATCCCTTCGGTACCGCGGCGAGGTGGGCATAGACCCGCCGAGGCGGGGCACTTGATGGCCTGCTGGGTCGGCCGTGAGCTGTCGCAGCAGTGCGCGGATGGAGCAGCCGGTTCCCTGAGGTGCGGCCGGCCGTACCTCAGGAAGGGCTATGAGGGAGAGGTATTACGTGATTACTCCTGCGGAGAAGGAACTGCGGACCGCATTGGCGCGCTTCGCCGAGGCGCGTATCGAACATGACGTGCTCCCCACCGGCCGCACCAGCCGGGCTCTCGAGGACTCCACGTACACCCTGTGCGTCATGACCGGAGCCCGCACCATCGACCAGGCTCTGCAGGCGGCCGACGACATGCTGGAGCAGTACCGCGCGAGCCGTGCGACCGTCTCCCGCGAGGACGAGACGCTGGCCGCCTAGGCCCAATGCCGGTGACTTAAGTGGTTTTGTCTCGTTGTCGTTCGTGTGGCGAGGGTGGGGCAGGCCAGGACGCCTGCGGGTGAGCGGTTGTCGGACC
>NZ_JBVIBK010000017.1:0-217642 GCF_055573455.1 Streptomyces sp. NPDC030183 | reverse complement strand
AAACGCCCGGTTACATTCCGAACCCGGAAGCTAAGCCTTACAGCGCCGATGGTACTGCAGGGGGGACCCTGTGGGAGAGTAGGACGCCGCCGAACAATTGTTGAGAAAGCCCCTGCCGGGAAACCGGCGGGGGCTTTCTGCGTTTAGCGGTTCACGCGTCCGGTTCGTAGAGTGCTCGAATGCGCTACGACCTCGTGATCTTCGACAACGACGGTGTGCTCGTCGACAGTGAGCCCCTCTCCAATCGGCTCCTTGCCGCCTATCTGACCGAGCTCGGTCACCCCACCTCCTACGAGGAGTCCATCCGTGACTACATGGGGTCGGCCATGCACCGGATCCATGAGGTGATCCACGAGCGGACGGGGCGGCGGCTGCCCGAGGACTTCGACGAGGTCTTCCACACGCGGGTGTTCGAGGCGTTCGAGCGGGAGCTGACGCCGGTCGCCGGGGTCGTCGACGTGCTGGAGAAGCTGGTGGCGGAGGGGGTGCCGTACTGCGTGGCGTCGTCCGGGAGTCATGAGCGGATCCGGGTGGGGCATCGGGCGACGGGGCTCGACCGGTGGTTCGGGGATGGGCTCGTGTTCAGTTCGCAGGATGTGGGGCGGGGGAAGCCGGCGCCCGATCTCTTTCTGTACGCGGCCGAGCGGATGGGGGTCGCGCCGGAGAGGTGTGCGGTGGTCGAGGACAGCCCCCTCGGCGTGCGGGCCGGGATCGCGGCAGGGATGGACGTGTACGGGTTCACGGCGATGACGCCGGCGGAGAAGCTGACCGGGGTCCAGGGGCACTTCTCGGACATGAGGGAGCTGCTCCCCCTGCTTAGTTGAGCAATCTTCAACTTCCTCTACCCATGAGTAGGGGGCGGCCCCTACTGTTCGGCCATGACAGATGTGCTGCGGCGGGGCCGGGCCGCGTTGGCGTTCAGCTTCTTCGCCCAGGGCGTCGCCTTCGCACTGCTCGTGACGCGCATTCCGGCCATTCAGGACCGGTACGGGGTCTCCGACGCGCTGCTGCCCGCCTTCCTCGCCGCGGTGCCGGTGCTCGCCGGTGTCGGCAGTGTCTGCACCGAGCAGCTGGTGAAGAAGATCCCCGCCAGCCGGGTGCTGCGGTGGTCGCAGCCCGTCGTGCTCCTGGCACTGCTCGGGGTGGGGGCCGGCGAGCACATGGTCGAGCTCGGGGTCTCGCTCGCCGCGTTCGGGCTGGCGGTCGGGGCGCTCGACGCGTCGATGAACATGCTCGGGGTGAGCCTCCAGCGGTCGTACGGGCGGAGCATCATGCTCGGCTTCCATGCCGTGTACAGCCTGGGCGGGATATCCGGGGCCTCGCTGGCGTGGGTGGGGGCGCACTGGGATCTGCCGCTGCTCGTGTCGTATCTGCCGGTGGTCCTCGTGCTGCTGCCGGCCGCGCTGGTGGGGAGCCGGTGGTACGTCGACGGGGGCGGGCCCGAGGACAAGGCCGCGGACACCGCTGCCCCGGGCGGACGCGTCGCCTTCTCCCTGCTGCTGCCGCTGTGTCTGGTGATGTGCTTCGCGTACATCGGGGACTCGACCGTCTCCAACTGGAGCGCCAAGTACCTGGAGGATGTGCTCGGCAGCTCGGACGAGCTGGCGACCGTTCCGTACAACGTCTACATGGTGACCACGCTGCTGGGGCGGTCCATCGGGGACTTCGGGGTGCGGCGGTTCGGGGCCGCGGCCGTCGTACGGGCGGGCGCGGTGATCGCGGCCGCCGGGTTCGCGGTGGTGGCGGGGGCGCCGGGGGCCTGGGTGGGGATGCTCGGGTTCACGTTGCTGGGGCTCGGGCTGTGCGTGCTCGTCCCGCAGACGTTCGCGGCGGCGGGGCGACTGTTCCCGGGTGCTTCGGACGCGGCCGTAGCGCGGTTGAACATCTTCAACTATGTGGGCTTTCTGATCGGTTCTCCGTTGGTGGGGGCGTTGGGGGACGCCTGGAGCTATCGCGGGGCGATGCTCGTACCGATGGCGTTGGTACTGGTGACGTTGGTCTACGCCCGGTCGTTCGAGACTGAACCGGACCGATACGGTGGCGGGCATGAGCGGCCGCGCACAGCTGATGTGGGACGAGGCAGTAACGGGCTATGACTTCGGTCCGGACCATCCGATGGATCCGGTCCGGCTCGCGTTGACCCGGAGTCTGGTGAGCGCCTTCGGGCTCGACCGGCAGATGGACGTCGTCTCGGCGAAGCCGGCGGGGGAGTCGACCCTGCGGCTCGTGCACCGTGAGGACTACGTGGCGGCGGTGAAGGCCGCGTCCGCCGACCCCGGGAGCGCCGACGGCTCGTACGGCCTCGGGACCATGGACGACCCGGCGTTCGCCGGGATGCACGAGGTGTCCGCGCTGATCGCCGGGCAGTCGGTGGGGGCGGCGGAGGCCGTGTGGCGTGGCGACGCGCTGCACGCGGTGAACTTCGCCGGTGGCCTGCACCACGCGATGCCGGGCGGCGCCTCCGGGTTCTGCGTCTACAACGACGCCTCTCTCGCCATCGCCCGGCTGCTGGAGCTGGGCGCCGAGCGGGTCGCCTACGTGGATGTGGACGTGCATCACGGGGACGGGGTCCAGGCCGCGTTCTGGGAGGACCCGCGGGTGCTGACGATCTCGCTGCACGAGCACCCCCGGACGCTGTTCCCGCAGACCGGCTGGCCGGAGGAGACGGGGGCGGACTCGGCGGAGGGATCGGCCGTGAACGTCGCGCTGCCGGCCGGGACCGGGGACGCGGGGTGGCTGCGGGCGTTCCACTCGGTGGTGCCGGAGGTGCTGGCCGACTTCCGGCCGCAGGTGCTGGTGACCCAGCACGGCGCCGACACGCACTTCGAGGACCCGCTGGCGCATCTGGCGGTGTCGCTGGACGCGCAGCGGGCGGTGCAGGTGGCGCTGCACGACCTGGCGCACGAGCACGCCGAGGGGCGGTGGGTCGCGCTCGGCGGCGGCGGATACGCGGTGGTGGACGTGGTGCCGCGCTCCTGGACGCATCTCGTCGGGATCGTGGCCGGACGGGAGATCGCCCCCGAGACCATGATTCCCGAGGAGTGGCGGCAGCAGGTCTTCGCCCGTACGCGGCAGTTGGCGCCGGTACGGATGACCGACGGGCGGTGGCCCGTGGAGTGGGCCGGGTGGGACGCCGGGTACGACCCGGCGGACCGGCTGGACCAGGCGGTGCTGGCCGCGCGCAAGGCTGTCTTCCCGCTGCGGGGGCTGCTGCCGTAGGGCGGGCCATAGGGCGAGGGCCGCGAGGCGAGGCCGTAAGGCGGCGCGTCGGGCGGGGGTCGTCAGGCCGAGTGCCGTTGGGCCGAGGGTGGTTAGGCCAACTGTGTGGTTCGGCCAGGGATTCCGGTGGTGGCGTGGGGCTGGTGCGTCAGCATCGGGGTGTGTGGAGTGCGGGGGCGTTGCGGGCTCATCTGGTCGCGGTGGGGCTGGCCGGCAGGGTGGCCACCTCGCGGGAGTCGAGCCTGCGGAGCTACCGGCTGTTCGCCGCTCGGGATCCTCGGTTTCTGATCGGACTTGATCCCGAGCTGACCTGGCGGCAGCGGGATGTGCTCGATCTGATGGCGCGGAAGTGCGGGGTTTCGGCTGACCCGGGATGTACGACCGGGCAGGATGTGATCGACCCGGGGCGCACCCTGGCGGCGCTGGACCGGTTCGCGGAGCGGCTCGCGGTGGTCGCTCGCCGTGGTGGACCGGTGCTCCTCGGCACCGGGCATCCGCATCGGCTGATCGGTTTCTACGGCGCGTTGGCGGACGCTTTGTCGGCGGCGGGATGTGAGGTCCTCACCCCAGCGACGGGTAGACGTGTCGACATAACGACCCGGTTCGGCCTACGCACGTACAACCTCGACTACGTACGAGGTGTCTCCGTGGTACGGGAGGCGACCGCTTCGCGCTCCCGTTGTGCGACCGGCGTGCACACGCATTCCCCGCTGCCGGTTCGGACGGTTCTGGCGGCCGCCGCGGAGGGCGGCGGGCCCCTCCCGGAACTCGTCATCGGAGACCACGGATGGGTCTGCGGTGCAGGTCAGCTGGGGTTCGAGGCAATCGGGCTGGCCGACACGGACGATCCGGCGCCCTTCGTGGGTGAGGCGGAGGGGCGCGTGTCCGTCGCCGTTCCACTTGATGACGGTGTGCGGTCTGATTACTACCGACCGCTGACCCGCTACGTACTCAATCGGGCGTGTCTGTCACAGTAGGCCGCCGATGGCATCCCCTCTTCCCCACTCGCATCACCCGCCCCTACATTGGGGAGTGAGCACGCAGCGACGAAGAGTCACCGGAAGGGGAAGCCGGTGGCCGTCGAGTGCGGAAGGTTCAGGTGTGTCATGGCTGCAGCTGGCGAGAGGCCTCTGAACGAGGTTCAGTTCCTTACCGTGGCGGAAGTCGCCTCGGTGATGCGAGTGTCGAAGATGACCGTGTACCGGTTGGTGCACAGCGGTCATCTGCCGGCGATCCGGGTGGGCAGGTCCTTCCGGGTGCCGGAGCAAGCGGTTCACGAGTACCTCCGCGAGAGCTATGTGGGGGTGGAGACTGCCTGACGGTCATCGGGTCCGGGAGTTCCCGGAGGTCCCGCGGGGCGTCCGGGATACCCCTGGTTCACCCTCGATTACGACCTCAGCGCTCGGGCGGGTAGGCTGGCCCCTCGTAGGTCGTATGGGCCCATGGCGCCCAAACACCGAGTGATGAGAAGTGAGCGAGGGTAGTCGTGGGCTCTGTTATCAAGAAGCGGCGCAAGCGGATGGCGAAGAAGAAGCACCGCAAGCTGCTCAAGCGCACCCGCGTTCAGCGTCGCAACAAGAAGTAAGGCGGCCCGGCCCCTGAAGAGGGGCCTGGCGGACGCCCGTCCCCTACGGGCGCCGCACGCCTTGCTCGCTTGTGCGAGCGCTGTGGAGAGCGCGTTGCTGAGACCCTCCACCGGATTCCGGTGGGGGGTCTCAGTGTTTTTGCCGGTCGTTGGCGGGGTCGCAGTCATCACAGCGCAACAACAACCCGCTAACGTGGCCGCACACGGGGAACTCGGCACAGGACGAGCGGAGATACGCCTACGGGCGCCGACGTTGGGAAGGAAGGCGCTGATCTTGGGGAAGGTCGTGCTCGTGACCGGGGTGGCCCGTCAGCTGGGCGGCCGGTTCGTACGTCGGATCCAGCGTGACCCGGATGTGGACCGTGTCATCGCGGTGGACGCGGTGCCGCCGGAGCACCATCTGGGCGGCGCGGACTTCGTGCAGGCCGACATCCGCCACCCCGCCATCGCCCGTGTGCTGGCCGAGCACAACGTCGACACCGTGGTGCACCTGGACGTCACGGGCACCCCGCTGGGCAGCGGCGGCCGGGCCACGCTCAAGGAGACCAATGTCATCGGCACCATGCAGCTGCTCGGTGCCTGCCAGAAGTCCCCGCTGATCAAGCGTCTGGTCGTGAAGTCCAGTACGAACGTGTACGGCTCCGCGCCCCGCGACCCGGCCGTGTTCACCGAGACCATGCCGCCCAAGTCGCTGCCGAGCGGTGGCTTCGCGAAGGACACCGTCGAGGTCGAGGGCTATGTGCGGGGCTTCGCGCGCCGCCGGCCCGATGTGGCCGTGTGCGTGCTGCGGTTCGCGAACATCCTCGGGCCGAGCGCCGATTCCCCGCTCGCCTCGTACTTCTCGCTGCCGGTGCTGCCCACCGTGCTCGGCTACGACCCCCGGCTGCAGTTCGTGCACGAGGACGACGTGATCGAGGTGCTGCGGATCGCCTCGCACGAGCCGGCGCGGGGCACCCTCAACAGCGGCACGTTCAACATCGCCGGTGACGGGGTCCTGCTGCTGTCGCAGTGCGCGCGGCGGCTCGGCCGGCCGACGGTGCCGCTGCTGATGCCGGCCGTCAGCTGGGTCGGCTCGATGGTCCGTACGCTGGGGGTCACGGACTTCTCGCCGGAGCAGTTGCGGCTGCTCACCCACGGCCGGGTCGTGTCCACGAACCAGATGCGCGAGACGCTCGGGTACCGGGCCAGGTACACGACCGCGGAGACGTTCGCGGACTTCGCGCGCGGCAGGGGCCCCGGCCTGCTGCCCCCCGAGGCCGTCGCGGGAGCCGTCGACCGGCTCGCCGCACTCGCGGTGCCCGCTCCGGGCGGCGGCCCCACCCCGACGCAGAGCGCCAACTGAGGAGCGCATCAACGATGGCGGATGCCAAGGTCATTCCGTTCGACGACGACCGGACCCGTGGGGGCGCCGCGCAGCGCCCGTCGCGACGCCGGAGCGCGGGGAGCCGGCGCAAGGGCGAGAACGCGGTCGTACGCGATGTCCGCGAATCCGGTGAGGTCCAGGCCCTCCCCGGACTGCCGGCCGGCGCCGATGATGTTCCTGTGACACGGGAGAAGCCGGAGCCGCCCCAGGAGGCCGCCGAGGCACCGGACGGCGGCGCGCTGGAACGACGGATCGCGGGCGGCCTCGCCTTCCTGCGCAAGCGGCTCACCGGGGACTACGAGGTCGACGACTTCGGCTACGACGCCGAACTCACCGACCAGGTGCTGATGTCCCTGCTGCGGCCGCTGTACGAGAAGTACTTCCGGGTCGAGGTGAAGGGCATCGAGAACATTCCGGCGGAGGGCGGCGCCCTGATCGTCGCCAACCACTCCGGGACGCTCCCGATGGACGGCCTGATGATGCAGGTCGCCGTCCACGACAACCATCCCGCCGGGCGCCATCTGCGGCTGCTCGCGGCGGACCTGGTGTTCATGCTGCCGGTGGTGAACGAGCTGGCGCGCAAGCTGGGGCACACCCTGGCGTGTGCGGAGGACGCCTCACGGCTGCTGCAGCAGGGCGAGCTGGTCGGTGTCATGCCGGAGGGCTTCAAGGGCCTCGGCAAGCCGTTCGGGGACCGCTACAAGCTCCAGCGGTTCGGCCGCGGCGGTTTCGTGTCCACCGCGCTGCGCGCGGGCACGCCGATCATCCCGTGCTCGATCGTGGGCGCGGAGGAGATCTATCCGATGATCGGCAACTCCAAGACGGTGGCCCGCCTGCTGGGCTTCCCGTACTTCCCGATCACGCCGACGTTCCCGTGGCTCGGCCCGCTCGGCGCGATCCCGCTGCCCACGAAGTGGACCATCCAGTTCGGTGAGCCGATCCCGACCGACGGCTATCCGCCGGAGGCCGCGGAGGACCCGATGCTGATGTTCAACCTGACGGACCAGGTGCGGGAGCAGATCCAGCACACGCTGTACAAGCTGCTGGTGCAGCGGCGCTCGGTGTTCTTCTGAGGCCCGCCCCTCCGCGGTCCGCCCCTCCGCGGCCCGCCACTCCGCGGCTCGCCCCTCCGCACAGACGACGATGGGGCGCCCTTCCTCAGGAAGGGCGCCCCACCGTCGTGCCGGTCAGTCCGTGTTGTCGCCGTCGATGCCCAGGCCGGGCAGGAGGCCCGGGAGGAGGGGCGGCAGGGTGACGTCGGGCTCCTGGGCGGGCGCGCTGCCGCCGGTGGACGGGGCGGTGCTCGAGGTGTTGTCCTCGGGCGGGTCGAGCAGACCGCCGGTGGCGCCGCCGACGAGGCTCTCGCCGTCGCTGTCCGAGGCGGACGGCTTGGGCTTGCCGCCGGTGTCCTGGCGGCCCCCGGAGCCGCCGCTGACGCTGGGCGCCGGGCGGCCGGAGTCGGCCGAGCCGGGGGCGCTGGAGCCGGGGGAGCGGCGGTGTTTGCCGCCGCCGTCCGGTGCGGGGTGCCGCGGCAGCAGTGACCGGTGCGGGGCGACCTCTTCGTCTATGGCGTCGAAGACCGACGACACCTCCTGGCTGACGTCCCCGAGCTGGACGGGCAGCCGCTCGCGCAGTGCTCCCCACGCCTCCCGGTGGGACTGGGAGAAGGCCGACAGGGCCTGGATGGGGCCGAGGGAGCCCGGGTCGCGCTCATAGGCTTCGTGCAGCAGGCGGTGGCCCTCGGCGGCGTCGTGCTTCATGCCGGTGAGGGCCCGGCGGACGTCGCCCAGTGATTCGTGGTCGAGCTGTCCGCCGCGGCCGCGCTCCATGAGCCTGCGGGCCTCGCTGAGCCGGGTGGACGCCTGGTCCAGATAGAGCCGGCCCCGGTCGTCGGTGTCGTCGGTCAGGGTGAGCTTCACGTCCTCGATGCCGCGCTTGAGGCCGTAGAGCGAGTCGCCGGGCAGGGCGTCCGAGCTGGCGGCGGCCACACCGCCGAAGGCTCCCGCCGCGACTCCGACGCTGAGCCCGCCCGCGGCGAGGCTCTTCGTGAGCCGGGTGCGTGGTCGCAGTTTGCCCAGCGGACCTGCCCGGTGGGCGCCCCGCGCCCTGCCGGCTCGCTGCTCGGGCACCGAAGAGTCCTTCGCCTCGCGCCCCGCGAGCGTGCCGTCCCGCAGCATGGCTTCCATCGCGGCCACCAGTTGGGCGCGCTGGACCACTTTGACCTCGGGGTCAAGCTCCGGCTTGGGCAGCTCGCCGAGACCGGTCGCCAGGGTCAACAGGCGGCCCTGATCGGTCTGTTCCGCTGCCGGGGCCGGTGCCGATCCCTCGGGCTGCTCGGCCGCCGTGCCCCGGTCGGACAGCTCCTCCAGGGCCTGGGCGAAGGCGTTCGCCCGCCGGTGCGCCGATACGTTCGCGATCACTGGCGGCACCTCCTC
The DNA here is from genome assembly GCF_055573455.1 of Streptomyces sp. NPDC030183. NCBI lineage: Bacteria > Bacillati > Actinomycetota > Actinomycetes > Kitasatosporales > Streptomycetaceae > Streptomyces > Streptomyces sp. NPDC030183. The sequence continues at coordinate 209,040 of NZ_JBVIBK010000017.1, read as the reverse complement.
TCGTCATGACGGTCGACTCCCCAGGGGGTCCTGAGGGTTGCACGCCTCCGACCGGTGCACACGATCGGGTGATCGAGGTAGGTCGGGCCGTGACCACAGGGAGCCTGTATCCCGCACAACGAGTGGCGCGGCACTTGGGTTACGGACGGAGGATGAACCGGCGAAGAAGTCAACGGAGGGTGACCGAGGGTGAGTTGGAGGTTGCCGAGCGCATGCGGAGGGGGCGCTCGGCGCGGGGCCGGCGGCGGCTCGCCGGGTGGGTCCCGCCAGGGGGCCGGGTCAGCGGGCGTCGTCCGGCAGGAGGCGGGCGAGGGTGCGGACGGCCCGGTACTGGAGGGTCTTGATCGCGCCCTCGTTCTTGCCCATGACGCGGGCGGTCTCGGCGACGGAGAGGCCCTGGAGGAAGCGGAGGGTGACGCACTCCTGCTGCTGGGGGTTGAGGCGGCGTACGGCCTCGAGGAGGGCGGCGTTGGAGAGGGACTCCAGGACGGAGTCCTCCGGGGAGCGCTCGACCTCGTTGGCGTCGAGCATCTCGCCGGTGGTGACCTCCAGCCGGAAGCGGCTGGACTTGAAGTGGTCGGCGACGAGGTTGCGGGCGATGGTGACCAGCCAGGCGCCGAAGTCGCGGCCCTGCCAGGTGAACGTCCCGATGCGGCGCAGGGCGCGCAGGAACGTCTCGCTGGTGAGGTCCTCGGCGGTCGCCTTGCCGCCGACGCGGTAGTAGATGTAGCGGTAGACGGTGTCGCTGTACTGGTCGTACAGGCGGCCGAAGGCGTCGGCCTCGCCGGACTGGGCGCGTTCGACGAGGTCCATCATGCGGGCGCTGTCGCTGTCCGCGGCGGGACGGCGGGTGGTGGTGGCGGTGGATCCCGAACGCCCTCGTCTGCCGACGGCCGCGCTGCCCTCGGCGAGTGCGTAGCACGGGCCTACGGGCGCGGCGGCGGAGGCGAGGGCGGGGACGGCGTACGCGGTGGGGACGAAGCCGCGCAACAGGTCGTTGACCGTCGCGCGCAGCGTAGCCAGGCCCGAGGCGTCAACCCCGACGTGTGGGTACACGGGACTCCCAGAGGCAGAGCTTCCATCACGTGCAGTACGGAACCATTCACCCGTCGTAGCGACGGAGGGGTACCGGTTTGCGTTTGAGGAGAATAACGCTTCGTGCAGGCACTGCTACACCCAGTTGCTCAAATCATCGATTACGTCGCTTCTGTTACCGATTGACGGCTGCTCAAGTGCCGGTGCGTGATCGGTTGTTGATCGGTTGGGTTCGTGTTCCGTCTGGGTGCGGGGCGTGTTGTGGTCGGGTGCGGTTGGCGGGACTGAGGGGCGGGCGGCGGGGGTAGGACAGCCGGAATGCGTGCGGGCGTGCGGGAACGCCGAACGCCGGAGGGCCGGTCCCCCGGCCCTCCGGCGTTCGAAAGAAGGTGTGCTCGAAAAAAGGTGTGAGCGATCGGGTGGATCAGCGGATCAGCGGATCAGCGGCGGCGGCGGTGCAGCGCGATCGCTGCCGCCGTGCCGCCGGCCACCGCGCCCACGCCGGCCGCGGCCGGGAGGCCGACCTTGGCCGCCTTGCGGGCCGTGCGGTAGTCGCGCAGGCGCCAGTCCATGGAGCGCGCGTGCTTGCGGAGCTTGGTGTCCGGGTTGATCGCGTAGGGGTGGCCGACCAGGGACAGCATCGGGATGTCGTTGTGGCTGTCGCTGTAGGCGGCGCAGCGCGAGAGGTCCAGGCCCTCCGCGGCGGCCAGGGCGCGGACGGCCTCCGCCTTCGCGGGGCCGTGCAGCGGCTCGCCGACCAGCTTGCCGGTGTAGACGCCGTCGACCGACTCGGCGACCGTGCCGAGCGCGCCGGTCAGACCGAGGCGGCGGGCGATCACCTGGGCGATCTCCACGGGGGCGGCCGTCACCAGCCACACCTTCTGGCCGGCGTCGAGGTGGGCCTGGGCGAGGGCGCGGGTGCCCGGCCAGATCCGCTCGGCCATGTACTCGTCGTAGATCTCCTCGCCGATGATGGTCAGTTCGGCGACGCGGTGGCCCTTGACGATGGAGAGCGCCGAGTTCTGGGCGTCCTGCATGTGCTCGGGGTCCTCGGAGCCCGCGAGCCGGAACCACGCCTGCTGCCAGGCGAACCGGGCGAGGTCGCGGGTCTCGAAGAACTTCCGCTTGTACAGGCCCCGGCCGAAGTGGAACAGCGACGCGCCCTGCATGACCGTGTTGTCGAGGTCGAAGAAGGCGGCGGCCTTCTCGTCGCCGAGGACCGGGAACTCCGGTTCGGCGGCAGGGGCGTCGGGCGCGGGAGCGATGTCCTCCAGTTCCTGGGAGGACTTGCGCGCGGCCTCGGCTGAGGCCTCGCCTGCCAACACACTCCGTGCCGTGGCGGAGCGCCTACGAGGAGTGAGCCATCCTAGAGCGGCCATGTCGTGAGCATAGCCAGTCTGTTCGGTGGTTCCGGAGCCGAGAGGTTCGCAAGGTGTGAACTCTCCACGACCGCGTCGTTAAAGAGGCGGTCGGCGCGGCGTGTCCCCGTGCGGAACGCGTGACGGGCCGGTGGCTTGCGCGCTGCGACAATGGCGGCATGAGTGCCATGTTTCGGCGACGGTCGCGTGACCCTCGGGAGCGGCTCGTCACCCTGATCGGCAAGCCGGGATGTCATCTGTGCGATGACGCACAGTCGGTGATCGAGAAGGTGTGCGGGGAGCTCGGGGTGCCCTGGGAGAAGAAGGACATCACCCAGGACGAGGAACTGCACCGCGCCTACTGGGAGCAGATCCCGGTCGTGCTGGTGGACGGCGCGCAGCACACCTTCTGGCGGGTGGACGAGGCGCGTCTGCGCAAAGCCCTTACACAGCTGTGACTGACCGACCAGTCCAAGTGGTCCAGAAAGTCGCTTAGGATCGACGGGCTATTGGTCTCGGGGGCGGGATTCGTGAGGAGAGTGTGCGGTTTTGCCCCCGTGGAACAAGGCGCCGAGCTGGGCGCCGCGTGAGGGACGACGGCGCGTCCGTGCCGGTTCCGCACGTGCGCGTCGCGTGTGCGTGACCCCGGTCACGTTGGCCGGGCAAATCGGACACCATCTTTGTGCACGCGTTCACAAAGACATAGCCTGCTGTCGACGGGGCGGTCTGGGGACGCATGACCGCCCGCAGCCCCGCTCTACCCGCAGGAGCACCGTGGCAACTGGCCGAACTCACCGACCGGCGACCCGCAGCCGAGGGATTCCCGAGGCCACCGTCGCCAGGCTTCCGCTGTACCTCCGTGCCCTGACCGCGCTGTCGGAGCGCTCGGTACCCACCGTTTCATCCGAGGAACTGGCGGCCGCGGCGGGGGTCAACTCCGCGAAGCTGCGCAAGGACTTCTCCTACCTCGGTTCGTACGGAACGCGGGGCGTCGGCTACGACGTCGAGTACCTCGTCTACCAGATCTCCCGTGAGCTGGGCCTCACGCAGGACTGGCCGGTCGTGATCGTCGGTATCGGTAACCTCGGCGCCGCCCTGGCCAACTACGGCGGGTTCGCCTCCCGTGGGTTCCGGGTCGCCGCGCTGATAGACGCCGACCCGGCGATGGCGGGGAAGCCGGTCGCGGGCATCCCGGTCCAGCACACGGACGACCTGGAAAAGATCATCGACGACAACGGGGTCTCCATCGGCGTGATCGCCACCCCCGCCGGAGCCGCCCAGCAGGTGTGTGACCGGCTCGTCGCCGCCGGGGTCACGTCCATCCTGAACTTCGCGCCCACCGTCCTCTCCGTGCCGGACGGTGTCGACGTGCGCAAGGTGGATCTCTCCATCGAGCTGCAGATCCTCGCCTTCCACGAGCAGCGCAAGGCCGGGGAGGAGGCCGCGGGCGAGGCCGCGGCCGTGGCGCTGGCTCCCAAGGAGTCCGGGAAAGGACCCGACGGGGATGTCCCCGCCGTGATGCCGGCATGAGTCTCCTGGTCGTCGGGCTGAGTCACCGCAGCGCTCCGGTGAGCGTGCTGGAGCGGGCCGCGCTGTCCCTGGACGCGCAGATCAAGTTGCTTCAGGACACGGTCGCCGCCGAGCCGGCCGCCGAGGCCGCGGTCCTCGCCACCTGCAACCGCATCGAGCTGTACGCCGACGTCGACAAGTTCCACGCCGGTGTCGCCGAGCTGTCCACGCTGCTCGCCCAGCACAGCGGGGTGGGGCTCGACGAGCTGACGCCCTACCTGTACGTGCACTACGAGGACCGGGCCGTCCACCATCTGTTCTCGGTGGCCTGCGGGCTGGACTCCATGGTCGTCGGCGAGGGGCAGATCCTCGGGCAGATCAAGGACGCGCTGGCCCGTGCGCAGGAGCTGCACACCGCGGGGCGGCTGCTGAACGACCTGTTCCAGCAGGCCCTCAGGGTCGGCAAGCGGGCGCACTCCGAGACCGGGATCGACCGGGCCGGGCAGTCGCTGGTGACCTTCGGCCTGGAGCAGTTCACCGCCGGTGGCGCCGTCGAGGCGTGGGCCCGGGGCAAGCGGGCCGTCGTGATCGGCGCCGGGTCGATGTCGTCGCTGGCCGCCGCCACGCTCGCGCGTGCCGGGGTCGCCGAGATCGTGGTCGCCAACCGGACGTACGACCGGGCCGAGCGGCTCGCGCAGATTCTCAGGGAACAGGGCGAAACGGACGTGGCGGCCCGCGCGGTACCGATGGAATCGGTGCCTTCCGAGCTGACACGTGCCGATGTCGTCGTCTCCTGCACCGGCGCGACGGGCCTGGTCCTGACCGCCGACGCCGTCGCCGCGGCCGTCGAGGGGCGGGTCCCCGCAGGCGCGGTCGCCGCCGGGCCCGATGCCCGCACGGACGCGCGGGGCGACGTACGGACGGCGCTGCCGCCGACGTCCCTCGGCACCGACGAGGACTGCCCGCTCGACCTCCCCGCCGTGCAGGGCGGCGGCTTCTCCGTGCACGGGGAGGCCGCGGTCGCCGGGATGGACGCGGCGACGCTGGAGCAGCACGCGGCCTGGGTCGACAACGCGACCGTGGACCGGCGCACCGCCGCCCGCCGGTCGCCCGCCGCCGAGGCCGAGCTGATCACCGCGCTCGCCGCGACCTTCGCCGTCACCGGGCGGATCACCGAACTGCGCCGGCCCGAGCCGGTCGCCGAGGTGCCCCGGCCCGAACCCGTGCTGGCGCTGCTGGACCTGGCCATGCCCCGCGACATCGACGCGGCCGCGCACCGGCTGCCCGGCGTCCGGCTCGTCGACATCGAGTCCCTCGCCGAGGCCTCCGCCGACGCGCCGATGGCCGCCGACGTGGACATGGTGCGGAGGATCGTTTCGGACGAGGTGGCCGCCTTCGGCGCCGCCCAGCGGGCCGCGCACATCACCCCCACCGTGGTGGCGCTGCGCGCCATGGCCGCCGATGTCGTCGCGAGCGAGATCGCCCGCCTGGAGGGCCGGCTGCCGGGCCTCGACGACAAGCACCGCGGCGAGATCACCCAGACCGTGCGGCGCGTCGTCGACAAGCTGCTGCACGCGCCGACCGTACGGGTCAAGCAGCTCGCGGCCGAACCCGGCGGCGCCGGGTACGCGGACGCGCTGCGGACCCTGTTCGACCTGGACCAGGAGACGGTCGCCGCCGTGTCCCGGGCCGATGACAGCCAAGAGAACGCCGAGAACCGAGGGCGATCATGAGTGAGCAGGCACGTGAGGCGCCCCGGCGCCGAGCCGATGGGACGCTGCGGCTCGGGACCAGGCGGAGCAAGCTCGCCATGGCCCAGTCCGGGCTGGTGGCGGACGCGGTCCGGCAGGTGACCGGACGGCCCGTCGAACTCGTGGAGATCACGACGTACGGCGACGTCTCGCGCGAGCACCTGGCGCAGATCGGCGGCACGGGCGTCTTCGTCACCGCGCTGCGGGAGGCGCTGCTGCGCGGCGAGGTCGACTTCGCCGTGCACTCGCTGAAGGACCTGCCGACGACGCAGCCCGCCGAGCTGGCGCTGGCCGCCGTGCCGGTGCGCGAGGACGCGCGGGACGTACTGGTCGCCCGCGACGGTCTGACCTTCGCGCAGCTGCCGGACGGCGCCCGCGTCGGCACCGGTTCTCCGCGGCGGATGGCCCAGTTGAACGCGTACGCGCGCAGCCACGGTCTGACGATCGAGACGGTGCCGATCCGCGGGAACGTAGACACCCGGATCGGATACGTGCGGAAGGGTGAGCTGGACGCCGTCGTGCTGGCCGCCGCCGGACTGAACCGGATCGGCCGGATCGACGAGGTGACCGACTTCCTGTCGGTCGACACGGTTCTGCCCGCCCCCGGCCAGGGGGCACTGGCGATCGAATGCGTCGCGGACAACGCGTCGCTGGTCGCCGCGCTCGGTGAACTCGACGACCCGTACACACGGGCCGCCGTGACCGCCGAGCGGTCCCTGCTCGCCGCCCTGGAGGCCGGTTGCAGCGCACCCGTGGGTGCGTTCGCCGACCTGCTGGCCGACGGGCAGACTGTCAAGGAGATGCGCCTGCGCGGCGTCGTCGGCACGACCGACGGCTCGACGCTGGTGCAGCTGTCCACCACCGGTCCCGTGCCCGAGACGCACGACCAGGCAATGGCGCTCGGCCGTGAACTCGCGGCCGAGATGCTCGCCAAGGGCGCGGCCGGTCTGATGGGGGAGCGAGCACATTGAGCCCCACCACCCTTTCCGCCGGTCCGGACCACGGTCACGTCACCTTCCTCGGTGCCGGACCCGGGGATCCGGGATTGCTGACCCTGCGCGCCGTGGAGGCGCTGGCGAACGCGGACGTCCTCGTCGCCGAGCACGACGTGCTCGACGTGGTGCGCGCGCATGCCCGTCCGGGCGTCGCCGTACTGGACACCGACACGGGCCCGCCGCCCGTGGCCGCGGCGCCCCCGACCTCTTCCGCGGCTACTTCAGCGGATACGTTCTCGGCCACAGGCACGCCTCAGCTAACGGTTGTTGACGGCGCGTCGACAACCGTTGGTGCACCCGCTGTGCGGGATGCGGCACATCTTGTCATGGAGGCCGCGCGGGGCGGCAAGCGGGTCGTCCGTGCGGTGTCCGGCGACCCCGGCCTGGACACCTACGCCACGGGCGAGATGCTGGCGTGCGCCGCCGCGGGCGTGCCGTTCGAGGTGGTGCCCGGTGTGGCGGCCGCGGTGGGCGTGCCCGCCTACGCCGGTGTGCCGCTGCGGGACGCGCAGGGCGCCGATGTGCGCTTCGTGGACGCCGGGACGGCGTCCGAGCGGTGCTGGACCGAGGTCGGCACGTCCGACGGGACCGTGGTGGTCTCGGCGACGCTGGAGACCGTGGCCGCCGCCGCCGGCGAGCTCGTCGCCGCGGGCCGCAAGCCCGATACGCCGCTGACCGTCACCGTCGCCGGGACGACGACCCGGCAGCGGACCTGGACCGCCACGCTGGGCACGATCGCCCAGGTGCTGAAGCAGGCCAAGGTGCTGCCGTCCCCGGAGGGCGCGCGGCCGGTGATAGCCGTGGTCGGTGAGCGTTCCGCCGCGGCCCAGCGCGACCAGTTGTCGTGGTTCGAGAGCAAGCCGCTGTTCGGCTGGCGGGTCCTCGTGCCGCGCACGAAGGAGCAGGCCGCCTCGCTCTCCGACCAGCTGCGGTCCTACGGGGCCGTCCCGCACGAGGTGCCGACGATCGCCGTCGAGCCGCCGCGCACCCCGCAGCAGATGGAGCGCGCGGTCAAGGGCCTGGTGACCGGACGGTACGAGTGGATCGCCTTCACCTCGGTGAACGCGGTCAAGGCCGTGCGGGAGAAGTTCGAGGAGTACGGGCTCGACGCCCGGGCCTTCGCGGGGATCAAGGTCGCCGCGGTGGGCGAGCAGACCGCCAAGGCGCTGGTCGCCTTCGGTGTGAAGCCGGACCTGGTGCCGAGCGGGGAGCAGTCCGCGGCCGGGCTGCTGGAGGACTGGCCGCCGTACGACCCCGTCTTCGACCCGATCGACCGGGTGTTCCTGCCGCGGGCCGACATCGCGACCGAGACGCTGGTCGCCGGGTTGATCGAGCTCGGGTGGGAGGTCGACGACGTCACCGCCTACCGGACCGTGCGGGCGTCGCCGCCGCCGGCGGAGACCCGCGAGGCGATCAAGGGCGGTGGCTTCGACGCGGTGCTGTTCACGTCGTCGTCCACGGTGCGGAACCTGGTGGGCATCGCCGGCAAGCCGCACAACGTCACCGTGATCGCCTGCATCGGCCCCGCGACGGCCAAGACCGCCGAGGAGCACGGGCTGCGGGTGGACGTGATGGCTCCCGAGCCGTCCGTGCACAAGCTGGCGGAGGCGCTCGCCGACTTCGGCCTGCGGCGGCGCGCGGCCGCGCTGGAGGCGGGGGACCCGGTGACGCGGCCGAGCGAGCGGCGGCCGGGGGCTCGACGGAGGCGGAACACGACCTGAGGTGAGGTACGGAGAGGGGCGGTGGCCGCTTGCGGCTGCCGCCCTTTGTGCGGGTGGGCGCTTGTTTCCGTCACGCGGCGGCGAGCTCCCGTGCTCTGCTGCACACATCGATCTCCTTGGCCATGACCGGAGAAGGAAGGAGACGCGTTCTCCGTCCGGTCCGCGACGCGTATGGTCGCGCCCTCGGCCGCGTGGTCGGGCGGCACCTCGGAGGCTCTGCCCAACCAGGTCTGTCAGGTGGGGAACTCACCCAACCAGTCGCGCTGGAGAAGGTGCTTGGGCAGATAGCCGGACTCGATTCCGATAGGGAATCCGCCGTCGTACGCGAGGCACGCGACGGCAAGAGGACCGAGGGCGACAGCGCCGTCGATGTCCGACTCCCGACTCTCGTCGTGAGTCCAGTACAGCCTGTGCAGTTTCAGTGCTTCCTCCAGGGCGGGACCGAAGCCCGCCTCGTTTCTGCGCACGAAGTTGTAGAAGAGGTTGATCGGCGGATAAAGGACGCCCTGGAGCAGATCACGTGGCGCGATCCGTGCAACCGAGGCGTCCGAGGACTGGAGGGTGACCGTCAACTTCTCCACCAACCCCGGACGCCGCAGCCAGTAGGTCTGCAGAGTGTCGACCCAGTGGTAGATGTATTCGTCATAGTGCCCCTCCGGCGCACGCAACCGCTCCACCGGAATCTCACAGAGTTGCGTCATGCGCTGCTGGTCACGGCAGATGACAGCCAGCCAGAAGGCGGTGAGCCAGTTCCCGGCATCGGCGGCGGACAGCCGGCCGGTCGCGGGAAGGCGGCGCATCTTGTGGTTGATACGGCACTCGACGTGCCCCTCGCTCGCCTCCGACACCGCGAACAGGGCCGAACCCAACTGCATCGCGTTGACCGCGGCTTCCCACGTTTCCACGGCCGATGCTTCGGGGTCGTCGACGCAGCGTGCCTGCAGTGCCGTGACGGCACTGGGGAAGGCGAAGTCGATCATCTCCGTCGACTCTTCGAGTTCGTCGATGTCCCGGGCGACAGCTTCGCCGAGGCGCTCCACGAAGCGCTCGGTATCGGGGATCACCACACCATGCCTGGCAACAGTCACGGTCACGGAAGGGTCCCCCTACTGATGTCGAACCGTCGGTACTGGTAGCCAGTGTACGTGCCCGAGTTCCTCTCCCCCTTGACGACCACATATTCCAGCCTGCCCCCTTTGAGCGCCGCCTTGAGATCCTCCACGAGGTCGAGCTCTCCTCGCTTTCTCATTTCCCGGAGAATGTCGAAGAAATACTCCCTGCTTCCCTGTGAAACCCTCCTGCCGTTTGGCAGGGACCTACCGCCGAGCTCCGTTCCCGTACTGCTCTTCGCCTCGACGACGACAATCCGGCCGTCATCATGCTTCCATACTTGGTCGAACTGATCATTCCCGTTCTTCGGGCCGAGCAGGGTCTGTTTTTCGAAGTCCGGGTAGCGCTCGGCAATGTAGTGGTGCTCCGCCGCGTTTTCACCGAACGCCTCGGTCGCCTTTCCCATGGCTGTGTGAGACTCCTTGTATGCCCCTCTCGCCTCTCCCCACTCCGCAGCAGAGTCAGCCGTGCCATGGATTTCATGAGCCTTTCCGGTCTCCGCCTTCCACTCCTTGACGACGTTGTCCCATTGAACAGCGAAATGGCGTTCCTGTGCCGCTCTGTCGAGAACCTCAAGCCTTGCTCGGCTTGTGACAGTGTCTGCCCCCACACTTATGTAGTCGTCGTCGAGGAAATGCGGTTCAGGTGCTGCGGGAGTTTCCTTGGCCTGAATCCATGGCGCGTCCTCCGAGAGCCGAGCGAGCTGGGGCGGCGTGAACCCGCTCTCGTCCTGGAGCTTTAGATTCTTTCGCCAACCGTTTTCCTTGTAATACCGCTCCATGTATCCCGGCTCATGGTTGGCGCGGTAGACCTGAATCTCCTCGATCTGCTCCAACGACAGCGACCCCTTGGGCCCGTAGGGATTGTCTCCCTCACGCATGAAGGCAGGTCGCGTCGTCTGTGTCGGACCAGGACCAGGACCGTCGCCGTCGGATCGCGGACCTTCGGACCGCGGACCGTCGTTCGATCCGTCGCTTGCCGCGTCGTCACCGGTGCGCCCGACCTCGTTCGGACCAGCGCCACCCCGGCCCTCTGGTGCACCGGCGTCACCGAGGCCGCCGGTTTCCCCTGGTCCGTGGCCCCCTCGGCCGCCTGTGGTCACCGTGTCGCTTCCGCGCCCACCCACCGCCGCGGCGTCCCCGCCCCGCGCGCCAGCCCCCACCGCCGCCGGCTCCCGCTCGCCGACGCCACTCGCGGGCTCATCCTGCCGCGCAGCGGTCTGCCCGGCCCGCTGTTCCGCCGTCCGCTCGTGCCGGATGTCGTCCAAGGACTCCCGTACTGTCCCGTCCGCGTTGTGCATGACCAGGGTTTTGGTGTCGAGGTAGACGACCTCGCCCTCGGGGGTGGTCATGCGGACGGAGTTCTCGGGGGTGAGACCGGCCGGGAGGTCGTCGGCGAGGTTCGGGGTGTCGGCTATCTGGTAGGTGCCTTCGCCGAGCCTGATGTGCGTGCCGTTCGTGATCCCCCGCAGCCCGGCCATGACGTCACTGATCTTCACGGCGGTCCCGCCGATGCCCTTCGCGATGTACGTCATCGGGTCGACGATCCGCCCCGCCTTGCCCGCGAAGGAGATGGCCTTCGCGATCGCACCGGCCTTGCCGGTCGCCGCGACCGCGCCGCCTGCTCCGCCGGTGAAGATCGTGGTCACGACGTTGAAGGTGACCGCGCCGGCTGCCCGGGAGGGGTTCTTGCCCCACTCGTCGTACGCGATGAGGGCCTTGCCGGTCTCCACGACCGCCGTGCGGGAGTCGCGCAGCCAGGAGGGGAGTTTGTCGGCCGGGGTCAGCCAGTACGCGGCGCCGAGCGGCGTTCCCGTGATCAGGACGCCGGTCGCGAGCTTGCCGAGGCCGGTCCATGCCTGTCCCGCCGCGTCCCAGCCGTTGAAGCCGACCAGGGTGCCCAGACCCTTGATCGTGCCCCACACGCCGTCCACGACGAAGCCGACCGTGAAGTCCCAGGCGTGCTCGTGGAAGTAGTACCAGGGGTTGGACTCCTGGACGGGGTCGCCCCACGGCAGACCCCCGGCATTGTCGAGGTCCTCGGCCCGGTAGCCGTACATGTTCTCTTTGTTCGACCCGTCGCCGACGACGAGCGGCTCTCCGCCGACCAGTGCCACGATCTTGTTGTGGCAGGCCCGCTCGGCGGCCTGGAAGGCGGACCAGGCCGCGTTCACCGCGTTGCGGCGGGCTGTGTTCTCGTCGATGAGGTCGCCGTCCGCGACCCAGTCGTCGTCGTCCGCTACGCGCCGTTCGAACGCCGCAGCCTCCTCGCGGAGCGTGTTGAGCCGGTTGACCAGGGGCCGGACCTCGGCCGCGTAGTCGAGCAGCGCCTGGGAGACTGTGCTCAGTTCGGTGTGCAGGTCGTTGCCGGCCGATGCGACCGGCGCCGTCGTCGCGAAGAGCTGGTCGGCCTCGGGGGCCTTGTAGAAAGGTTCCAGCAGGTTGAAGTTGGCGTCGATCAGCAGACCCGCCGCGCCGATCGCCATCCCGTCGAACGCGATGTCCCCTGCGTCCGTCTCCAGTTGCTCCAGATTTCCGGTGAACTCCGGTATCTCGGCCGAGACAACGGGCCTGTCCTCGCTCACGCCTACCCCCGTGGACGCCCTCGCAGCTTCGTTCGCAGATCGCTGCCCTCAACAGTCGATCATTCGTACCAAAATCGCGATCGCGATCCCATGTACTTCTGGCCAAGGCTCGCCCCTTGGTGGAAGCGACTCGCACCGGAGCCCGGGAACGCGGGTTCCGGTCGGCCGGGTGCCGAGGGTCCGGGTGTCGGAGGTCCGGGAGGTAAGAGAGGAAGAACTCTTGGGAGAGAAACCTTCCAAACCAACCAAACCCCGTGTTCGTCACTCTCCGGGGTGAACTGTCCCAAGTCGGCTGGCGTGGTGGGCGGTTGCGCGTGCAGGCTCGGCGGAGACAACCGCAGACATGCGACGGCCCCCGCCGGGACTGCAATCCCAGTGCGAGGGCCTGACCACCGAGGAAGACAGGACCTCTTCCCCATGGCTGAGACGAAGCCTAGCGGCGCCGTGCGCCCGCAGTCGCCTGTTCGGCAAAGCGCCACCCGTTCCGGGGTCACCCACATCAGGGAGTACCAGCCCGACCGGTTCACGATCATCGGCAACCACCTCGCGCAACACCGCGAGTTGTCCCTGACGGCCATCGGGCTCGGGACCCACATCCTGTCGCTGCCCCAAGGTGCCTCCGCCGACATCCGCACCCTCGCCGAGCGGTTCCCCGAAGGGCGGGACCGGATCGCCTTCGCCCTGCGTGAGCTGGAGGCGCACGGATATATCGAGCGGGTGCGTGAGCGGGTCGACGGGGGGCGCGTCGTCACGCGTACGTACGCGTACAACGCTCCGGCGCTCACGCGTGCCCGTGGGGCGACCACGGGCGGGGTGGGCCTCACCGCCGCGCCGCCGCCGCGGCCCGCGCCCGTCGGCCACGGGGGCTGCGCGGGCCCGGCCGCCACCGCGGGTCCGCCCCTCGCCGCGGCTTCGGCCGGCGCTGTGGGTCCGCCCCTCACCGTGGCTTCGGCGCCCCCTGCTGCTTCTGCCGCTCCCGAGCCGACGGCCGGGGATGGCGCGTCCGGCGCCGAGAACGGCCTGCCCGCCGCACCGCGGACCACCCCACCCGAGTCCGCCGAAACCGAGGCTGCCGAAACCGAGGCCGCCGAAACCGAGCCGTCCGGCAGCGAACATCACGACAAGGCCGTCGCCCTGCTCGTGGGGCTGCGTCGGGCCGACGACCGGTTCACGCTCTCCCGGCGGGACGTACGCCGCCTCACTCCGGCCGTCATCGCCTGGTTCGACAACGGTGCCAGCGCGACGGCGGTGCACCACGCCATGACGGCCGACGTGCCCGCCCTCGTCGAGCACCCGGCCGGCTTCCTCGCCTATCGGCTGCGGGAACTGCTGCCACCGCCGTTGCCGCCCTCGCCGGAGGCTTCAGAGGGCGAGGGTCCAAAGGGCGAGCCGTCCCCCTCCTACCCCATGACCGACTGCGCGGGCGGCTGCAATCGTGTCTTCCGGCAACCAGAGGGCACCTGGTGCCGGGACTGCCGTGCGGAACGTGATCGCCGTGTTGCCGGGGTGGCGGGGACGGTATCCGCCCGCGCGGCCTGAGCCGCCGCCGAGGGCGAGGAGAACACCCGTACGGGAGGGGGTGGCATTCAGGGGGCGTAAGACGGTTGCGGTGTGCGTCAGTTGGCCCTCGCGGAGTCGGTGTTCGCGCTGGCAGAGTGGACGTGTATCGCGGGGGCCGACGGGGGAGGCACGGGAGCATGGCAGCGATGATCTCGGTGAAGATCGAGGGGCCGGTCGGGCTGGACGAGCCGCAGGAACTGCTCGAAGAGCTGGGGCGGGAGACCGGCCTGGACTGGCGGCTGGAGAAGGTCGGGCAGAAGGGCACGCTGGGCGGCGACCTTGCCTTCACGCTGCTGGAGGCGCTGTTGGAGGGCGCAGTCGGCGCGGCCGTCGGGGTCGCCGCGCAGCGGGCGGTCGACGCCTGGCGGGGGAGGCGGCTCGACCCGCCGACGGTCACCATCGTCGTGCAGATGTCGCAGACGCCGGGGGCGCCGTCGGCGCCGGGCACTGCGGGCACGCCGGGCGCTCCGGACACTTCGGGGACGGGGACCCCGCCGACCACATCGGCGCCAACCCCGGCGCGCGGCCCTGAGCCTCCGCACGCCCCCGAGCCGCCGCGGCGCCCCGGTGACGACGCCGACGGGTCCGCCGGGTCCGGCAGCCCCGAAGGGAGCTGACGGTCATGGCGTCGCGGGCGTTGGTGATCGGCGTCGGTTCGTACGACGACGGTTCCGGCATAGACGGGTATCCGACGATCGAGGCCAGCGCCCGCGCGTACGGGGCCGCGCTGGCCCGGGACCCCCGGTGGGGTGCCGAGGCGGCGTCCGCGGTGCTCGAGCCGGAGCGGACGCGGACCTCGGACGGCGTGATGCGTGCCCTGCACGAGGCAGCCGCCGCCGGCGAAGGGCCGCAGGACACCCTGCTCGTGGTGTACGTCGGGCACGGCGCGTACTGGCAGGACGTGCCGGGCGGTCAGGTCCACTTCGCGGTCGGGTCGTCCCGTGTCAGCGAGCCCTGGACCTGGCTGTCCGCCTGGTACGTGTACCGGGCGATCAGGAAGAGCAAGGCCGGCCTCAAGGTGCTGATCGCCGACTGCTGTTACTCCAACATGCTGCCCCACCTCGGGCCCGAGTCCGCGTTGCCGGGCGCCCTCGGCACCCGCTACCGGGGCACCTGTGTGCTCACGGCGGTCGGCGGCAACGTCCACAACGCCTGGGCGGACGCCTGCGTCAACCTGCCCGCACCCCTCGACACATGCACGCCGTTCAGCGGACACCTGCTGAACGTGCTGGGACAGGGCATGCCGGGCCACCCCGACGATCTGACCCTCGGCGCGCTGCGCGCCGGCATCGACGAGGGCATGGAGGAGTGCGGCGTCCACCACGCGCCCCGGATGCTGCTGAACGACGCCTCGGAGGCGGCCACGCTGTTCACCAACCAGGCCAAGGGCCGCCGGCCCCGGGTTCGGTCGCTGGAGACGGTGGACGGGTGGGTGCGCGAACTGCTCCTCAACGGTGAGCGCAGCCTTCCCGAACTGATGCGCCGCCCAGACCTCGCGGGCGCAGTGGTCGTACGACTGAAGGAAGGGGACGAGCAGAGCCGCGATCTGGCCCGTCGTGTGGACCGAAGGGCGGGCGAACTGCTGCCCGAACCGGCCGACTTCGTCAGGTACTGGGGTGTCATCGAACGCGCCATGCTGGGCGGCGGATGAACGGCGCCGGCGGAACGGACGGGCTCGACGGCACCGGTGGCGCCGAAGGCGGGCACCGCGTTCGGACGACCGCTCACCACGCCGACGTCCCCGACGGCGGTGGTCAGGGCAGCGACGGCCGCGCGGATGCCCGCCGCACCGACCACCTCTTCCAGACGGATGTCGCACAGGCACTCAATGAGGGGTACGCCTGGGTGACGTGGACGCCGGTCGAGCGGTTCGTGGCCATCCTCGGCCAGATGCGGGACGAGCGCCGCGAGGCGGCGGCCATGCGTGCCCTGCACGCGTTCGCCCTGCACCGCCCCGTCGGTGAGCTGGTCGAACTCGCCGACCACTTCGACCGGCGGGACGCGGTCATGCTGATGGCGACGGCGGCCCTGTCGCGGCCCGTCGGTGAGGCGGCCGAACTGGCCCTGATGCAGCACCGAGCGGAATCCCACAGCAGCGAGCGCGGCCCGATCACCGCGACGATCGTGCACGACGTGGCCTGCCAGCGCACGGCCTTCGACGTGGCGGTGTTCGTGCGGGTACTGAAGCGGCAGCAGCCGGTGCTCGCCGAGCGCACGGTGAAGGTGTTCGCGAGTCCGACCTCGGGCCGCACCAACCTCGACAAGGCGCTGCTGCACACCGCGCTGGGCGACGAGGGCTGCGGGGACGAGGCCGACCGGCTGCTGGGGCTGACCCTGGAAGCGATCGCCGACAGTCCGCCGGGCGGCGCGGGTGAGGGCGACGAGGAGGAGGAGATGGCCGACCTGGCCGGCGCGTTCCAGCACCTCAGCCCGGCCGGGCGGGTCCTGGAACGGTGGGTCGAGGAACGTCTGAACGCCGCGGACGCGACCAAGGTGGAGCGCACCCGGATACTCGCGGCGAGGCTGATCGCCCGGCGCGGCGCCGGGCACGACGCCCTCGCCGAGCACATCGGTCGCACCGCACGACCCCGGCACGTGGTGAAGCTGTGCGCGCTGCTGGCGAAGGCCGAGGCGTCCCCCGGCAAGTGCACCCTGGTGCGGCAGTACGCGGCCACGTTCAAGAACGTGCAGGACCTGGCCGTGCTCGTGGCGCACTGGCACAAGGAACCGGCCCTGACCCGTACCACCCGGGACCTGCTGACCGACATCGTGGCCTGCGACGTCGACGGCGGTACCGCCGACGCCGACACGGCCGCCCAAGGGCACGCTCCCCGCCCCCTGGAGGAGTTGGAGCAGTTGGACGACTGGCTGCGCGAGGCGGACGCCGACCCCTCGTGCTCCCGGCTGCTGCGCCACGCCGCAGCCGTGTACGTCGAAGGACGCACCGGTGCCGACCTGGTGCGGCTGCTGGGGCGCGTCGAACGCAGCCGTGACCGGTCCCGGGCCGCTCACACGGTGGGCCGCCGCCTGGCGATGGCCGTCATGCGCCCGGAGGAGGGCCGGGGCCATGACCGGGACCGGGAGTGGTTCGTGGGCTGCCTGGGGGCGCTGTACGAGGCCAGGCACCTCGACGCCGTGCGCGCCGCGTGCCGCGAACTGTCCGATCCCTTCGACAGGGTGCCGGTCGATGCCGCGCTGGTCGCCGATGTGGCGGGTCGGCTGCACCGGGCGGGACTGCACAAGGTCGCCTGGACCCTGCTCGAACGGTTCCTGGAGAACGAGCAGTTGGTGGCTCCTGACGACGTCGTCGAGGTCGTCGGCGGGGTGCTGGCGCTTCCGCTGCCGGACGCTGAGCTGTTGCTCCGCGCGACCGTGGGCCGCTGGTCGGACGGCGGCCACCGCGACGACGCCGTGGCCGCGCTGCGGGTGGCCGGGCGGTACGAGGCGGCGGACTGGGTCATCAAGTCCCTGCGTTGACCGGTGACTTCGGTTCCGGTTCGGGGCGGGGAGCGGGAAGGGTGGGGCGAACGGCCTTCATGTAGCGGCGGCAGGCCCCGACGAGGAGCGGAAAGACGACCATCGCGGACAAGGCGGCGATGGGCAGGGTCACCAGCTCCACGTCGGGGTACCGATCCTCCAAGGAGTGGCGGAGCTTCGTGCACAGCACGACCACCGACAGATGCGCGACGAACAGCAGCAGCGGCCGGACGGCGGGGTCCTTGCGGTCGGCGAGCCGCAGAACGTGGTCCCGGGCGTCGTAGCGGCTGAGCAGGCGGCCCACGAAGGGCAGATCGAGTCTCGCCAGCCACGGCAGTACGAGCAGCAGTACCGCGCCCATCGCCACGGCGGCCATGCCCTGCCATACGGCGTCCCAGCCCGCCTCGTGCAACACCACGGCGATCGCGACGAACGCGGTGAAGGCGAGAGCCAGATGCACCGTGCGGCGGGTGCGCCCGAAGGTCGGGAGCCGTAGCGCCACGAGGACGACGCCCGGCATGGCGTACACCACCAGTGTCAGCACGCTGTTGAGGGTGGCCACTTTGCCCCAGTCGCCTCCCGCCACGGCGAGCATCACCAGAGCGACGGCGAAGTTGACCAGCAGGATCATCCAGTACGCGTCGATCTCGGCGCCGCGGAAGCGGAACGAGGCCCGACGCGCCGTCTGGAGCCCTCGGTGGGTCAGATGGGCGCGGCTCAGCGCGGCGACCTCACGTGTCAGGGCGTGCGTGAAGACGATGCCGGCGCCCATGGGCGACAGCACCGCGTTCAGGCAGATCGACCAGGCCAGCCAGACCAGCCCCAGTTCCGTGGCGAACTGGGCGTACGGCGATTCGAGGATGCTGGTGCTGAGCCCGCCGCAACGTCGGGTGAACACCCATTGCAGGGCCGTGTACAGCAGGAACGCGCCGACGAGGGTGCCGTACACCGCCCACCGCAGCCGCGCCGCCTCGCCGATGCCCCGCCGTTTGACGTTGCCGGCGGAGTCGAGGGGGGCCTGGAAACCGATGTACGAGTAGACGACGGCGCCGCCCAGCACCAGATGCAGGGGCAGGCCCTCGCTCTGCTGCTTCGCGTCCCCCCGGAAGTACTGGGCGTCCGCCGGCGTGCACTCCTTGAGTCTGCCGACCTCGTCGTACCAGTCGAAACCGAGGAGGACGACTATCAGTACCGGAATCAGCACCTTCACCACAGTGACCAGGACGTTCAGCCTGATCAGCCGACGCGTCGGCAACAGGTTGAGCGCCATGATCAGCGTCATGAACGCGACCGTGCACAGCCAGCCCGCGTCGGAGAGGTCGTACGGCCGCGCCAGGGCCGAGACCGTGAGTTCTTCGGCCCCCTCCAGGCTCTTCCCGTTCTTCATCAGTTCGGGGAACCAGTACGCCAGCCCGCGGACCATGGCCGCAGCCTCGCTGGCCGGGTTCGCCGCGTAGGCGATCCACAGCCCGGCGGCCACGAACGTGGCCAGGAGCGGCCCGGCGGCCTGCAGCGGGAGGAAGATCAGCCCGCCGGTCTTGGGAGCGGCGATGCCCAGTTCGACCATGACGGCGGCGATCACCAGCATCAGTGCCCCGCCCATCACCCACACCCACAGGGCGTTCGCGTGAGCTTCCCAGTACACCCGCCCGGCGGCCAGCAGCCATCCCGACCCCACGACCCCGCCGGCCGCCAGGCCCACGAGATCCAGCGTGGACAGCCGACGTCGTTCGTCGGTGGCCTCCGCCGAGTTCGCGCACGCGGTGTCGCGGTCCCCCATCCGCACCAACGCCATCCCCCTCTGGTCGCCGCCCCCGTACGAACTGCCCCTACTCGCAGGTTACGCACGCATGGACACGCCTGGTGACATGAAGCACAGAATCCGCCGTGTGCGGGGCCCGTGCCGGGGGTGGGCCGCCGACGGTACGTCGGTAAAGGGGGTGCCGGGGCGGGCGTAGCGTAGAGGTATGTCGACGTACGGATCCTTTCCCGGTACGCGGCCGCGGCGGCTGCGCACCTCGCCCGTGATGCGCCGGATGGTCGCGGAGACGCGGCTGCATCCGGCGGACTTCATCCTTCCCGCCTTCGTGCGGGAGGGTGTCAGCGAGCCGGTGCCGATCGCCGCGATGCCGGGGGTCGTGCAGCACACGCGCGACAGCCTGAAGAAGGCCGCCGCGGAGGCTGTCGAGGCCGGGGTCTCCGGGATCATGCTGTTCGGGGTGCCGGAGGACGCCAAGAAGGACGCCCTGGGCACGCCGGGGACGGACCCGGACGGGATCCTCCAGGTCGCGCTCCGCGACGTACGCGCCGAGGTCGGCGACGAGCTGCTGGTGATGTCGGACCTGTGTCTCGACGAGACCACGGACCACGGGCACTGCGGTGTGCTCGACGCGGAGGGCCGCGTCGACAACGACGCCACGCTGGAGCGGTACGCCGAGATGGCGCAGGTGCAGGCCGACGCCGGTGCGCACGTGGTCGGGCCCAGCGGCATGATGGACGGCCAGATCGGCGTCGTCCGTGACGCGCTGGACCAGATCGGGCGGGAGGACGTGGCGATCCTCGCCTACACCGCCAAGTACGCGTCCGCGTTCTACGGGCCCTTCCGCGAGGCCGTCGCCTCCTCGCTCCAGGGGGACCGCAAGACCTACCAGCAGGACCCCGCCAACGTCCGGGAGTCGCTGCGGGAGTTGGCCCTCGACCTGGAGGAGGGCGCCGACATGGTGATGGTGAAGCCGGCCGGGCCCTACCTCGACATCGTGGCGAAGGTCGCGGACGCCGTGGACGTGCCGGTCGCCGCGTACCAGATCTCCGGTGAGTACTCGATGGTCGAGGCCGCCGCGGAGAAGGGCTGGATCGACCGGGAGCGGGCCATTCTGGAGACGCTGACCGGCATCAAGCGGGCCGGCGCGCAGAACATCCTCACCTACTGGGCCGTCGAGGCCGCCCGGATGGTGCGCTGAGCGGCTGTATCCCTTGCGCGGGCGCGGCCCCGGGCGACGCGGTGTGCGTCGGCCGGGGCCGTCCGGCGTTCGGGGCCGTCTGCCGTTCGGGGCCGTCCGGAGTTCGGGGCCGTTTCTCGGTCGAGGCGTTTCTCGTTCGAGAGCGTCCGGTCAGTACATCAGGGCGTCGTCGATCGTCGACTGCCAGTACGTGACGGCCAGGGTGCTGTCGTAGTAGACGCCCTTGGCGGGGAGGGACGGGGACGCGGTGGCGCCGCCGTTGCTGCCGGGCTCCCTGCCCTGGAAGCCGACGGTGGCCTTCTTGGCCGTGGTGCCGTTCTCCCCGCTGCCGTCGGCGGCGGAGAGCAGGACGCCCGCGTAGCCCGACTCGCCGGGGGCGAGGGTCACGACCGCCTGCGGCTGGGACTCCTCCATGACCCGCGGGGCCCACTGGACCTGGTCGAAGCGGACGGTCGGGTAGTAGTACAGGTCGCAGACCTTCGTGCCGGTGTTCTTGACCGTGATGAGCATGTGGTTGAGGGGGCGGGCGACCGGCTTCATGGTCACGGCGGTGTTGGAGCCGTTGCAGGTGACCCGGTTCGCCGGGTCGGACGGGTCGCCGCCCTTCTTCGACGCCTGGTTCACGGCGGGCTTGCTCTGGCCGGTGCTCCCGATGCTGGTGCCGGAGTCGGTTCCGGTGTCCGTGCCCTTGTCCGTGCCCGTCCGCGTCGAGCCGTCGGCGGCCGACACCGTGGAGTGGGCGGCGCCCTCGTCCTTCGTGCCCGTGCCGTCGCCGCACGCGGTGAGGGAGAGGGCCGCGAGGGCCGCTCCGGCCGCGACGAGCAGACGGGAGGGGCGGAGGGTGCGGGCGGAGCGGTACGTACGCATGACGGAGTCCCTTTCGGACAAAGCCGGTGGAGAAGGCTGAGAACAAGTGGTCGAACGCGCGCCGCTCGACCGGACTTTCGGGAGCGGCGTGTTTGGATGACAAGAGCTTGCGGGGTGATCCGTCCCAGCCGCCACATCCGGCGGGAGATCAGGGACGCTGGAACGCTCGCAGCGCCTGTGACCTGGGCGAACATCCCTTCCCTGGAACGTGGAACGGGACGCCGGTGATGTGAGGGGGCGGAGAGAGGGTGTCGGGGAGCGGTGCCGGGAACGGCATGGCGGCTGGTTTCGCGGAACAGCTGCGGGAGTTGAAGGAGCGCTCCGGGCTGAGCTACGGGGTGCTCGCCAAGCGGCTCCACATGAGTACGTCGACGCTGCACCGGTACTGCAACGGGGACGCCGTACCGACGGACTACGCGCCCGTGGAGCGGCTGGCCCGCCTCTGCCGGGCCACGCCCGAGGAACTGGTCGAGCTGCACCGCAGATGGGTGCTCGCGGACGCCACGCGGGGGCGCAAGGGCGGCGACGTCCGTGCGGTCGGCGGTGATCCCGCGGGGGCGGGGGCAGGGACCGGGACCGGGGGTGCCGTCGATCCGTCCGGGACGTCGGCTGCCGCGGAGGCTGTTCCTTTCGAGCCCGTGGCGGCCGAGCCCGTGATGTCCGGGCCCGCGATGCCCCAGCTCGCCCTGTCCGAGGACGTGGTCGTCGAAGGCGGTCCGGGTGCCCGGACGTCCGGTACGGCTCCGCGTCCGCGTCGGCGTGCCCGGGTCGCTCTCGTCGCGGGAGTGGCCGTCGCCGCCCTGGTGGGCGCCGTCACGCTCGCCGTGAGTCTGCCGTCGGACGAGTCCGGGGCGAAGGGCGGCGGCCGGTCCCGGGCGGATGTGCCCGCCGGGGACGTCACGGGGCCGGAGGCGGGTTCCCCGTCCCCGTCCGACGCCTCGCCCTCGCCCTCCGGGAGCGGGGCGGACGGCAAGGGCGCGAAGAAGGGCGCGAAGGGCGACGGGAAGGGGGCGCCGGCGTCCGCCGGTGCGGCCACCCCGACGGGTGCCGGGACGGGCGGCGGTGACTCCGCGTCCCTCGACCCGCCGTTGTCCGTGAAGGTGGAGCCGTTCCTCTGGGAGAGCCCGTGCGGCCAGCGGTATCTGGTGAACCGGCCGCCCACGGACGTCCCCGAGCCGCCGCCGGAGCAGGACGCGGCGTCCTGGGTGGCGCGGACGGGGGCGGTCTCGTCCGGCGAACAGTACCTGAGGCTCACCGTCCAGGGCACCGGCAAGGAGACGGTCGTCGTGAACAGCGTCCAGGTCCGCACGGTCGCCAAACGGCAGCCCCTGCCCTGGAACGACTACGTCATGGGGTATCCCGGTGTCGGGTGCGGCGCCGGCGTGCCGACCCGGTCCTTCACGGTCGCCCTCGACGCCGCGCGGCCCCTGGTCAAGCCCGAGGCGGGGAGCAGGGACTTCCCGTACTCCGTCAGCGAGTCCGACCCGGAGGTGTACTTCATCAAGGCCGACGCCTCGGTGTACGACGTCAGCTGGTACTTGGAGGTCAAGTGGTCGTCGGGCTCCCGCAGCGACACGCTGACAGTCAACGACGGCGGCCGACCGTTCCGCACGAGCGGCAACAACGGGCGCCCGGCCTACGAGTACCCGCTGAACGGGAAGCAGTGGGTCAAGGAGGGGACGACGCTGGGCGAGGACGGCTGAGCCGCGACGAGGCCCGTACCCGGCCACCGGAAGGGGGAGCCGGCGTCCCCTCCGCTCAGCCGCCCGTGCCGAACCAGGTTTCCGCGAGTGCGTCCAGGTCCTTGCGGGGCGGGGCCGGGAGCCTGCGCAGATACCAGTTCAGGTCGCTGTAGACGTGCAGGAGGGTGTACGCCATCAGTTCCCGGGGGTCGAACGGGGGGTGGCCGTACGCCTCGTAGAAGAGCTTGAGGAGTGCCGGGTCGGCGCCGGTCAGGAACAGGCCGACGCTGACGAAGTCGTACGCCGGCGCGCCGATCATGGCGGGCTCGAAGTCGAACAGGCCGGTGAGGCGCCAGCCGTCGTGCGGGTCGACCGTGAGGTGCTCGCGCATCAACTCCGTGTGGAGCAGCACCGGCCGGTCGGGGACGGAAAGCGTCACGGAGCGCAGGAAGTCGGGGATCTGTTCGAGCCACAGCTCCGACAGGCCCCCGCCGGCCTGCTGCTCCACCGCGGCAGCCCGCTGGCCGGTCAGGAACCGCGACCAGTCGGGCGGCCCGACGAAGCCGGCCACCGGGGCCGGGTCCAGGGCGTGCAGGGCGGCGAGGCACTCGGCGGTCTCCACGACGATCCGCTCCTGGTCCGCCCTCGGGACACGCGGCCATGCCTCGTTGAGGTCGTCGCCGGGCAGCCGGGACATCAGGACGTAGCGCCAGCCGTTCTTGTACTGGTCGGCGGCGTGCAACCGAGGTGTGGGGATCGGTAGTTGTCCCCACAGATGGGACAACAGACGGGCCTCTCTCACGGCTTCCGACGCTTCGAAGCCCGGATAGAGCTTCAGGACGAGGGCGTCGCCGACCGCGTACACCGGCAGCGAGCCCTCGGGGAAACGCACGATTCGCGCGCCTGCGAGGCCGAGTTGGGCACACAGGTCCTGGGCGGCCGGTCGCAGCAGCGCCTCGTCGCCGACGACTTCTTCCAGTTCGTCGTTCGTGTCCACGCTGGGCAGCATGGGCGCAGCCTAGGGGGTGCGGGACCGGGTCCGCATCGCGGAATTGGTAAATGTAAGGGGCATGGATCTCTCTAGAGTGGGGGTCCGGGCGGGGGTGAACCGCCCTGAATATGCCACTACGGGTGTGGGGTGGGTGCTGTGGACGCTGTGCGGGCCGCGAACGACGTGGGATTTGTCGGGGGTTCGAGGGTTCCGGGCGAAGTGCGCGCCGGGGCGGCGGAGGCCGCCGGGGCGCCCGTGCCGACCCTCGCCGAGCGCGTCATGTCCGTCGGCGGTTCCCCCGTACGGGACATCCTCGCCGTCACCTCACGGCCCGAAGTCGTCAACTTCGCGGGCGGTCTGCCCGCGCCGGAGCTCTTCGACACCGAGGGGGTGGCGGCGGCCTACCGGGACGTGCTCGCCGGGTCGCCCGGGCGTGCGCTGCAGTACGCGACGACCGAGGGCGAGCCGGTGCTCCGTGAGGCGCTCGCCGCCCGGTACGGCGCCCGGGGGCTGCCGACGGACGCCGACGGGCTGCTCGTCACCACCGGTTCGCAGCAGGCGCTGTCGCTGCTCGCCACCGCGCTCCTCGAACCGGGGGACGTCGTGCTGGTCGAGGACCCGTGCTACCTGGCCGCGCTCCAGGCGTTCCGCCTCGCGGGGGCGCGGGTGCTGGCCGTGCCCGGCGACGCGGACGGCGTCGACCCCGACGCGCTGGCGGACCTGGTGACGCGGACCCGGCCCAAGCTCTTCTACACCGTGCCCACCTTCCAGAACCCCACCGGGCGCACCCTGCCCGCCGAGCGGCGGGCGGCCGTCGCCTCCGTCGCGGCCCGGCTCGGGCTGTGGATCGTCGAGGACGACCCGTACGGCGAACTCCGCTTCGAGGGCGAGCGGGTGCCCTGGATCGCGTCCTGCCCGGGCGCCGAGGACCGTACGGTGCTGCTGGGCTCGTTCTCCAAGGTGATGGCGCCCGGCATGCGGCTGGGCTGGCTGCGTGCGCCGGCCGCGCTGCGGCGGGCCTGCGCGGTCGCCAAGCAGGCGGCCGACCTGCACACCCCGACCGTCAACCAGCTCGCCGCGGCGCGGTATCTGGCCGACCGGGACCTCGACGCCCATGTGGGCCGGGTCGCGGCGGCGTACCGCGAGCGCCGTGACGCGATGCTCGCGGGGCTGCCGGACGCCCTGCCGGAGGGCTCCGCCTGGAACCGGCCCGAGGGCGGCATGTTCCTCTGGGTGCGGTTGCCGGCGGGGTACGACACGACGGCGCTGCTGCCGCGGGTGGTCGGGCATGACGTCGCGTACGTGCCGGGGGCGCCGTTCTATGCGGGGGTCGCTGATCGGTCGACGATGCGGTTGTGCTTCGTGACGCAGGCGCCGGGGGAGATCCGGGAAGGGTTGCGGAGGCTGGGGGAGGGGTTGGGCGCCCCATAGCGCGGGACCGTGTTCCGTTGGCGGGCGCGGGTTCGTCGTGCTGTCTCGCGCAGTTCGCCGCGCCCCTGAAGAGCACGGGGCGCCGTCAGTCCCACCAGAACGTCCAGGTGTCCGCGCCGATCAGTGTCTTCGCGTACGTGTCACGGGACGCGTCGGACGTGCCCTGCCGGATGTTGTCGGGGCAGAAGGCGAAGTGCTCGGCGGCGAGGTGCCGGGCCTCGGCCTCGGTGGTGGGCGGGGCGGGCACCGAGAGGACGAGGCGGTCGAAGCCGAGGGCGACGACACGTATGCCGAAGCGGTCCTCCCAGGAGCGCAGCACGGCGCACAGCCGGGCCACGTCGCTCTCGTGGTTCAGCGGGCCGCCCCAGCCGACGGCCGCCGGGATGTCGGCGCTGCGGCGGGCCGGGACCAGCGCCAGCCGGGGATCCCTCAGCCGGGCGCGGTCGGCCAGGAGCGCGTCGGCGACGCCGGTGGCGACGGCGTCCGGGTCGGGGCCGTCGGCGTCCGCGTCGGGGCCGTCGTCCGGGCCGGCTTCCGCGAGGCCCGGCCACTCCTCCGTCCCCGCCTCGCCGCCGTCGCCCGTCGTGCCGTCCCCCGTCGTGCCGTCGTGCGGCGCGCAGGCGTCCCAGAGGTCGGCCAGGACCTCCTCGGGGTCGTGGTCCCCGGGGTAGGACATCTCGCCCGGCATCAGCTCCCACTCCTCCGGGCCGCCCTGGCCGCCCCCGACGTCCAGCAGCACCGGCAGGAGACCGGCCGTACGGCGGGCGGACCCCACGGCCGCCCAGGCACCGGGCGCGGCCGGCTCGTCGGCGCACCACAGCAGCGGCTCGTGCCACGGGCCCTCGTCGGTCGTGTCGATCAGCCGGCCGGGCGGAAGGGGCCGCTCCAGCCCGAGGGAACGGCCGGACGGGTCCGCCGCGAGCCCGGGCAGCGCGTTGGGAAGTGTCGCCATGCCGCGACTGTAGGGCCGGACACTGACAACGGGTCCCCCGGGCCGCCCGGGGGCAGGGCCCCGCCGCCCCGCCGACTCGCGGGCCGCGCCCCGCCGTGTCCCATAGGGCAGTGCCCCAAGAGACGATTACGGCCAACTCGACTGGAATTTACGGTGTCGCGCAGCCGTCCAGGACTACCGGGCCTTCCTGAAGAAGGACGGCGGCAGCGCCTGGGCCAAGCTCCTGAAGGCATTCGACCGGCTGCCCCGGGCCAAGGGCGTTGTCAGGACCGCTGCCGTCACCGGGCACACCCGCGCCCGGTGCCGGCAGCGACGGCCGACGAGGTCACAGACGCCCGGGCGTCCTGATGCCGAGGAGGCCCATGCCCCGGTGCAGGGTGCGGGCCGTCAGGTCGACCAGGAACAGCCGGTTCTCCACGACCTCGGGCGCGTTGTCCGCGGAGAGCACCTGGCACTGGTCGTAGAACGTCGTCAGCAGCGTCGCCAGCTTGTAGAGGTACGCGGCCAGCTTGTGCGGCTCGTACCCCTGCGCGACCTCCGCGACCGTCTCGCCGAACTGGTCCAGGTGCAGACCCAGCGCCCGCTCCGCCGGAGCCAGCTCCAGCTCCGGGTGCGCGGCGGGACGCGTACCGCCCGCCTTCCGCAGGATCGACTGGATACGGGCGTACGCGTACTGCAGGTACACCGACGTGTCGCCGTTGAGCGACACCATCTGGTCCAGGTCGAACTTGTAGTCCCGTACGGCGGACGTCGACAGGTCGGCGTACTTCACCGCGCCGATGCCCACGAACCGGCCGTTCTCGACGATCTCCTCCTCGGACAGGCCCACCTTCTCGGCCTTCTCCCGGACCACGGCCGTCGCCCGCTGCACCGCCTCGTCGAGGAGGTCCTCCAGCCGGACCGTCTCGCCCTCACGGGTCTTGAACGGCTTGCCGTCCTTGCCGAGGACCGTGCCGAACGCCAGCTGGTGGGCCTTCACGTCGTCGTTCAGCCAGCCCGCCCGGCGGGCCGTCTCGAAAACCATCTTGAAGTGCAGCGACTGCCGGGCGTCCACGACGTACAGCAGGGTGTTCGCCTTCTGGTGGAAGACCCGGTCGCGGATCGCGGACAGGTCGGTCGCCGCGTAGCCGTAGCCGCCGTCCGACTTCTGCACGATCAGCGGGACGGGGTTGCCCTCCGGGCCCTTGATGTCGTCGAAGAAGACACAGAGCGCGCCCTCGGAGCGGACCGCGACACCCGACTCCTCCAGCAGCCGGCACGTCTCGTCCAGCATGTCGTTGTACCCCGACTCGCCGACGATGTCCGGGTCGCGGATCTCCATGTCCAGCTTCTCGAAGACCGAGTAGAAGTAGATCTTCGACTCGTCCACGAACCGCTGCCACAGCGCGAGCGTCTCCGGCTCGCCCGCCTGGAGGTCGACCACCCGGCGCCGGGCCCGCGTCTTGAACTCCTCGTCGGAGTCGAACAGCGCCCGCGACGCCTTGTACAGGCGGTTCAGGTTCGACATGGCCTCCTCACCGGAGACCGCCGTGTCCTCGCTGTCCGCCTTGTGGTCCAGCTCGTGCGGGTGCTCCAGCAGGTACTGGATCAGCATGCCGAACTGGGTGCCCCAGTCGCCGATGTGGTGCCTGCGGACCACGTTCTCGCCGGTGAACTCCAGGATCTGCACGACCGCGTCGCCGATCACCGCGGAGCGGAGGTGACCGACGTGCATCTCCTTCGCCACGTTCGGCTGGGCGTAGTCGATGACCGTCGTACCGGGGTTCTCCGCGAGCGGCACGCCGAGGCGGGCCTCGTCCGCGTAGCGCTCCGCGAGGTTACGGGTGATCGCCGCGTCGGTGAGGGTGATGTTGAGGAAGCCGGGGCCCGAGACCTCGATCTCCTTGATCAGATCGCTGGTCACGCCCGACTCGACCTGCGCGACGACCTGGGTGGCGAGGTCCCTGGGGTTCGCCTTCGCCTTCTTCGCCAGCGCGAGGATGCCGTTGGCCTGGAAGTCAGCCCGGTCGCTGCGTCGCAGCAGCGGGTCCGCGGGGGCCTCCGGCAGGGTGGCCGAGAGGGCGGTCGCGAGGCGCTGGTGGACGGAGGCGGTGAGGGACGTGACCGGGGCCATGAGAGGGGAGCCGTTCTCCTCGGGGTACGGGTGGATGTCGTTCAGTATCCCACGGGGGGTAAAGGGGTTTTTCTGGGTGAGTGGGGGAGGGGCGCCTTGTAGCTCGGGGGTGCGGGTTCGTCGGCGGGTGCGGGTGAGTGGGGGTTGTTCGCGCAGTTCCCCGCGCCCCTGAAAAGCGACCGGGGCTGCGCCCCGTGCTTTTCAGCTGAAGGCCGGGCCGTAGGTCCATGCCTTCAGGGGCGCGGGGAACTGCGCGAGAAACCACACACCACCCGCAGCCGCCGACGAACCCGCACCCCCGAGTCACCAGGTGCCCGGGCCCCCTTCGAAACGCGGTTTCGTGGTTATGGCCAGAGCTGGGAGAATGGGCCCCGTCGGCCCGGACCGTACCGGCCGGCCCCCGGAGAACACTCAGAAAAAGAGGACGTGCCGATCGTGGCTCAGAGCACCGAGACCACCGACTGGGTCTCCCGTTTCGCGGATGAGGTCATCGAGGAGTCGGAGCGTCGGGCCCCGGGCAAACCGGTCGTCGTCGCGTCCGGGCTCTCCCCGTCCGGCCCCATCCACCTGGGCAACCTGCGCGAGGTGATGACGCCGCACCTCGTCGCCGACGAGATCCGCCGGCGCGGTCACCAGGTCCGGCATCTGATCTCCTGGGACGACTACGACCGCTACCGCAAGGTTCCCCATGGCGTCGACGGCGTCGACGGCACCTGGGCCGAGCACATCGGCAAGCCGCTCACCTCCGTCCCGGCCCCCAAGGGCTCCGCCCACCCCAACTGGGCCGAGCACTTCAAGGCCGCGATGATCGACGCGCTCGCCGAGCTGGGCGTCGAGTTCGACGGCATCAGCCAGACCGAGCAGTACACCTCGGGCGCGTACCGCGAGCAGATCCTGCACGCCATGAAGCACCGCGGCGACATCGACGCGATCCTCGCCCAGTACCGCACGAAGAAGGACCCGGCCAAGAAGCAGCAGTCGCAGAAGCCCGTGGACGAGGCGGAGCTGGAGGCGGCGGAGGGCTCCGGCGCCGCCGCCGAGGACGACGGCAGCTCCGGCTCGGCCGGGTACTTCCCGTACAAGCCCTTCTGCGGGCAGTGCGAGAAGGACCTCACCACCGTCACCGCCTACGACGACGACACCACCGAGCTGGCGTACACCTGCACCGCCTGCGGCTTCTCCGAGACCGTCGCGCTGAACGAGTTCAACCGCGGCAAGCTCGTGTGGAAGGTCGACTGGCCGATGCGCTGGGCGTACGAGGGCGTCGTGTTCGAGCCGAGCGGTGTCGACCACTCGTCGCCTGGCTCCTCCTTCCAGGTCGGCGGGCAGATCGTCGGGATCTTCGGCGGCAAGCAGCCCATCGGGCCCATGTACGCCTTCGTCGGCATCAGCGGCATGGCCAAGATGTCGTCGTCCAAGGGCGGCGTGCCCACCCCCGCCGACGCGCTGAAGATCATGGAGCCGCAGCTGCTGCGCTGGCTCTACGCCCGCCGCCGCCCCAACCAGTCCTTCAAGATCGCCTTCGACCAGGAGATCCAGCGCCTCTACGACGAGTGGGACAAGCTCGACGCCAAGGTCGCCGACGGCTCCGCCCTGCCGGCCGACGTCGCCGCCCACTCCCGTGCCGTGCGCACCGCCGCCGGTGAGCTGCCCCGCACGCCCCGCCCGATGCCGTACCGGACCCTCGCGTCCGTCGCCGACATCACCGCGGGCGCCGAGGACCAGACCCTGCGCATCCTCAGCGAGCTGGACCCCACCGACCCGCTCGCCTCCCTCGACGACGTACGGCCCCGGCTCGACAAGGCCGAGGCGTGGATCAACACGCACGTTCCCGCCGACCAGCGGACCATCGTGCGCCACGAACCCGACGCCGAGCTGCTGAAGTCCCTCGACGAGCAGGCCCAGGGCTCCCTCAGGCTGCTGCTCGACGGACTCGCCGACCACTGGTCCCTCGACGGGCTCACCCACCTCGTCTACGGCGTGCCCAAGGTCCAGGCCGGGTTCTCCGCCGACGCCACGCCCAAGGAGCTCCCGCCGGAGATCAAGACCGCCCAGCGGTCGTTCTTCGCGCTGCTCTACCACCTGCTCGTCGGCCGCGACACCGGCCCCCGCCTGCCCACGCTGCTCCTCGCGGTGGGCCAGGAGCGGGTACGGGCGCTGCTCGGGCAGTAGGGCGTACGCACCTACGCGGAGGGGGCGCCCGGTGATCATCACCGGGCGCCCCCTCTTCGTGTCGCACGCCGCTCACGCGATGTGGTCGTCCTCCAGCTCCGCGGTGTGGCGGTTCTGGAAGCGCAGCACCATGCGCTTGGCCTCGGCGTCCAGGACGCTGACGCCATAGGTCATCTGGATGTTGTCGCTGAACTCACGGGGGGTCGGGTAGCCGCTGCCGGCGCTTATCGACTGCTTGAAGACCTGGTAGTACGCCTCTTCGTCCGGCTCCGGAGTGCCGCCGCCCTCGCCCAGTTCACGGGTGCGGCCCGGGGCCACCGGAATGGGGAAACCGCCGGTCTCCTCCGAGGAGGGCTCCTCCACCAGCGCCGCCTCGGTCTCCTCGAACCGCTGCCGGTACCGCTCCGCCTGGTACTGCTCCGCCTGGTACTGCTCCCGCTGGTACTGGTCCGGGTCCTGCTCCTCGTACCAGCGCTCGTACTCCTCCTCCGGGTCGTACGAGGGGTCGTAGCCGCCCTGGTAGGGGACCTCCTGCGGGTGGCGGGCGTGCAGCCAGGGGCTCTCCTCGGCCGGCGGTTCCTGCTCGGCGTACCCCTGCTCCTCGTCCTCGGGGTACTCCGGCTGCCGCTGGGGGCTCTCCAGTTGGGGGCGCTGTTCGGCGGCGGGCGCGGCCACCCCCGCCCGGGCCGCGCCGGCCGGACGGCTCGCCTCGGCCGGGTCGGCCTCGGCCCGCGGCGCGGGCGGCAGCAACGCCGGCTCGATGCCCGCGGCCGCCAGACCCGCCGGGGCCGTGTCCGCCAGCGGGACGCCGTACCGGGCCAGACGCAGCGGCATCAGTGATTCCACCGGGGCCTTGCGGCGCCACGCCCGGCCGAAGCGGGAGCGCAGACGGGCCTGATAGACGAGACGTTCCTGCTCCAGCTTGATCACCTGGTCGTAGGAGCGCAGCTCCCACAGCTTCATCCGGCGCCACAGAAGGAACGTGGGGACGGGGGAGAGCAGCCAGCGCGTGAGGCGCACGCCCTCCATGTGCTTGTCGGCGGTGATGTCGGCGATACGGCCGATCGCGTGCCGCGCCGCCTCCACCGACACCACGAACAGCACCGGGATCACCGCGTGCATCCCCACGCCGAGCGGGTCCGGCCAGGCCGCCGCGCCGTTGAACGCGATCGTCGCCGCCGTCAGCAGCCACGCCGTCTGACGCAGCAGCGGGAAGGGGATGCGGATCCACGTCAGCAGCAGGTCCAGGGCCAGCAGGACACAGATACCCGCGTCGATACCGATCGGGAAGACGTAGGAGAAGTTGCCGAAGCCCTTCTTGACGGCCAGTTCCCGCACCGCCGCGTAGGAACCCGCGAAGCCGATCCCGGCGATGATGACGGCGCCGAACACGACCACGCCGATGAGAACGCGGTGCATTCGAGTCAGCTGCATTGGCGCGGCCACCCGTACTCCCCTCCCCTTGCGTGTTGTTGCGCGCAACAGGGTGGCACATGTGTACGGCAAACGGGTTGCCGGTACGCGTCGGGCCCGGCCCGCGAGAGGACCGGGCCCGGACGAAAGCCCTGGTGGGAGCGGGCGTCACCCGCCGCGCATTACGAGTTGGGCACTACGCCGGCCCGGCCCGAGCGGCCCCGCGCCGACCGGTCGTACGCGTCCGCTACCGCGAGGTCTTCCGGGTGGAGCCCGTGCCCAGATCCGAACCGGAACCCGAGCCCGCCGCCTTCGTGGCCCCCTTGGACGGTGACTTCGACGGAGACTTGGAGGGCGACTTCGACGCGCTCGCCGAGGGGGACGACTTGCCGCCGTCGCCGTCGTTCGCGTCGCCGACCGCCTCCACGACCTCCTTCGCCGCCGACTTCGCCGACTTCAGCAGCGCCGCCGGGTCCGGGGTCTTGTCACCGGCCAGGCCGGCACCGTTGTAGTCGAGGGTGACGACCACGTTCTCCGTGCGCACCACGATCGTCTGCTGCTTGAAGGTGTCGCCGTCCTTCTTCAGGTCGTAACGCACCACCGTCGCCTCGTCGCCCGTGCCCGTCACCGGCTCCGTCTTGACGTTCTTCGCCCCGTCCACCGCCTTCGCCGCGGCCACCTTCGACTCGAACGCCTCGTGCGCCCGGTCCTCACCCGGACCGTTCGCCGCGTCCGACGCCAGCAGATGCAGCGACACGCTCAGCCAGCGGTACTGCGAACCGTCCACACCGTTGTTGTCGAGGCTGGTCCAGCGGCAGTCGCCGGTCACGTTCTCCTCGGCGGTGTTGATCGCCTTCCCCGACTTCACGCCCTGCGGGACCAGCGACTTCAGCGTCTTCGACGCGAACACCTCGCACGCGTCCGGCAACACCGCGTACGCCGCCTCGACCACCTCGGGCGTCGCCGACTTCGGCGGCGCCGAGGTCACCCCCGCCGACGGCTTCTTCCCCGACGCGTCGTCGGAGCCGGAGTCCGACGAACAGCCCACCGCCACCAGCATCACCGGGACGACAGCGGCGCCGACCAGCACCCGTGCCCGCCCCTGACGCCCGGCACGAGCGACGCCCGTGCCCCGCGCGGTACGCGACTGCTGCTGACGATGACCTGACTCTGCGGCTCGTTGCATGGTTCCTTCACTCATGACGTTCATCACGCTCGTGGTTCCTGCGGTCGGATCGGGTCCGAGGGGCCACGGTACGCGGTGCGAAGGAAGCGCGGTCCTGAATCAGGGGGTTCGGCGGGCCGCCCGCCGCACCCCCGGAAACCGCTCACTCGTCGAACGCCTCCGCGAGCAACTCGGCCAGATTCCGGGCCCTGTCCTGCATTTCCTCGCTGTCCGGCACGTCCGTCGTCGTCGCCGACTGCTCCTCGTACTCGACGGTCACGATCACGTTCGACGTGCGGAACACCACAGTCACCGTGCGCTGCCGGCTCGTCCCGAGCGTGTCGTCCAGGAACGCCTCGTCGCCGAGACCGTCGAGCGTACGGGGCTGGAGGGAGGCCGGAGTCGAGGACGCGGTGGCGGAACCGGATGGATCGGAAGAACCGGGTGAATCGGAAGAGGGGGACGACTTGGGCGACTTGGGTGACTCGGGGGAGCGGGAGGAGCCGGCGGAGTCGGAGGGGGAAGCGCTCTGCGACGGAGCCGCCGACGCGCCGCCGTCCCCTGCTCCCTCGTCCCCTTCGTCGTCCCCCTCGGTCGTGCTCGGCGACGGCTCCGGGAGGTCCGCGGCCTCCACCTTGCCGCCGTACACCTCCTGCGCCTTGCTGTCGTCGCTGACCGACCTGTTGAACGACACCACGCGCTCGAAGTCGACGAACAGATAGTCGGTGGCGGTCGGCGACCCCACCTTCCAGCGGCAGCCCGCCTTCCGGTCCGTGTCGTAGGTGAGCGTCGCCTGGCCCTCGTACGCCTCCTCGCGCTGCTCGACGTCCGGGAGTTGCTTCAGGCCCGGCAGGAGCACGTCGAGGGTGTCGTCGTCGACGGAGCCGCAGGCGTCGGGGAGCGTGTCGTAGCGGCCGGGCTGCGCGACGGAGGCGGACGTGGTGACCTCGCCGGGGCGCGGGTCGTCCGGGACGCCGTCGTCGCCCGATCCCGTGCACGCGGTCAGCACTGCCGCGAGGAGCACGGCGACGCCGGGTACGTACGCCTTCCGCTGCACCGTGGGGGCTCCTCTCGACGGGGTCCCTGGGGACGCCTGCGCTGTTCTGTCCTGTGGCCTGTGCGTATTTCACTTGCCGACCGGGGGTGATCCCCGGGCACCATGTGTATCGCACGCAC
Organism: Streptomyces sp. NPDC030183; assembly: GCF_055573455.1. Taxonomy (NCBI): domain Bacteria; kingdom Bacillati; phylum Actinomycetota; class Actinomycetes; order Kitasatosporales; family Streptomycetaceae; genus Streptomyces; species Streptomyces sp. NPDC030183. The sequence goes on along the minus strand of NZ_JBVIBK010000017.1, from coordinate 175,018 downwards.
TGCCGCGGACGCCGGTCCGGCATCCCTTTCGTTGACCTTGGCGCCGGTTTTGCGTTCTGAGACTTTTGATGGATTTCCGGGGGAATGAGGGCGAGATGTCGTACGTAGAGATACCGGGCGCGAAGGTGCCGATCCGGATGTGGACCGACCCCGCGTCGGTGGAGGACGTCGCCCTCCAGCAGCTCCGCAATGTCGCGACGCTCCCCTGGATCAAGGGCCTGGCGGTCATGCCGGACGTCCACTACGGCAAGGGCGCGACGGTCGGGTCGGTCATCGCGATGCAGGGTGCGGTGTGCCCCGCGGCCGTGGGTGTGGACATCGGCTGCGGCATGTCCGCGGTGAAGACGTCCCTGACGGCCAACGACCTGCCGGGCGACCTCTCCCGTCTGCGCTCGAAGATAGAGCAGGCGATTCCGGTGGGGCGGGGGATGCACGAGGACCCCGTCGACCCCGGGCACGTGCACGGCTTCCCCGCGGCGGGCTGGGACGACTTCTGGGGGCGCTTCGACGGGGTGGCGGAGGCGGTGAGGTTCCGTCAGGAGCGGGCGCGGAAGCAGATAGGAACCCTGGGCAGCGGAAACCACTTTGTCGAGATTTGCACGGATTCAACCGGTTCTGTCTGGCTCATGCTGCACTCCGGCTCCCGCAACATCGGCAAGGAACTCGCGGACCATCACATCGGCGTGGCCCAGAAGCTGCCGCACAATCAGGACCTGGTCGACCGCGACCTCGCTGTCTTCGTCGCGGACACCCCGCAGATGGCGGCCTACCGCAACGACCTGTTCTGGGCGCAGGAGTACGCGAAGTACAACCGCTCGATCATGATGGCGCTCCTCAAGGACGTCGTCCGCAAGGAGTTCCGGAAGGCGAAGCCGACCTTCGAGCCCGAGATCAGCGCGCACCACAACTACGTGGCCGAGGAGCGCTACGACGGCATGGACCTCCTCGTGACCCGCAAGGGCGCGATCCGTGCCGGCTCCGGCGACTACGGGATCATTCCCGGCTCGATGGGCACCGGGTCGTACATCGTGAAGGGTCTCGGGAACGAGAAGGCGTTCAACTCCGCGTCCCACGGCGCGGGTCGGCGCATGAGCCGCAACGCGGCGAAGCGTCGCTTCACGACGAAGGACCTGGAGGAGCAGACGAGGGGCGTGGAGTGCCGCAAGGACTCCGGGGTCGTCGACGAGATCCCGGGCGCCTACAAGCCGATCGAGCAGGTCATCGACCAGCAGCGGGACCTGGTCGAGGTCGTGGCGAAGCTGAAGCAGGTCGTCTGCGTCAAGGGATGACCCGTGCCGGGGCCCGAGCCGTCACCGGCTCGGGCCCTTTCGGCTTCACTGATCGCTGGTCAGTTCCTCGGGGAGCAGGCCCAGTTGGGCGAGGAAGTCCAGCTGGTCGAAGTACAGCCGGTAGCTGGTGATCCGGCCGTTCTCCACCTTGGCGAAGTCCACGCCGCGGATGCTGATGTCCTTCTGGGTCGCCGGGAGGGTCGTTCCGTCGGGGAACGCCATGGGGCCGGTGTTCCTGCCGCTGTAGATGCCCTCGTCGATCGCCGTGTCGCCGATCTCGAAGGAGCTGAGCGTCTCGAAGCGGGCCTCCGGTACGGCGTCCGTCATCTGGCGCCAGTACTCGGCGATGTTCTCCCGGCCGTGGATCTCCCCGCCGTCGGGCGTGTAGGCGACCGCGTCCTCCGCGAAGAGGTTGCCGATGGTCTTCGGGTCCTGGTGTGTGGTGAGGGCCTCGGTGAGCTGGTCCATGACCTCGCGCGCCTGTCCCATGATCCACCTCCTGAACAGGGGATCACCCGTCTCGTTCATCTCATTGTCCCACCGCACGCCTATCCTGGCCGGGCAACTCAGTCGTCGCGCCCCAGGAGCAGCTCATGGCCACCGCCACACCGTCCGCCGCCTCCCGTATCGCCGTCGTCACGGGTGCGAGCAGCGGCATCGGCGCCGCCACGGCCCGGCAGCTTGCCGCCGCGGGGTACCGCGTCGTGCTGACGGCGCGCCGCAAGGACCGGATCGAGGCGCTGGCGGAGGAGATCAACGCGGCGGGCGGCCAGGCCACGGCGTACGCCCTGGACGTCACGGACCGGGCGGCCGTGGACGAGTTCGCGACGGCCTTCCGGACGATCGGTGTGCTGGTGAACAACGCGGGCGGCGCCCTCGGCGCCGACCCGGTGGCCACCGGTGACCCCGCCGACTGGCGCCGGATGTACGAGACGAACGTCATCGGCACCCTCAACGTCACCCAGGCCCTGCTGCCCGCGCTGACCGCGAGCGGTGACGGCACGGTCGTCGTGGTGTCGTCGACGGCGGGGCACGGGACGTACGAGGGCGGCGCGGGCTACGTCGCCGCCAAGCACGGGGCGCACGTCCTCGCGGAGACGCTGCGGCTGGAGATCGTCGGGACGCCGGTGCGGGTCATCGAGATCGCGCCCGGCATGGTGAAGACCGAGGAGTTCGCCCTGACCCGGTTCGGCGGCGACGAGGAGAAGGCGGCGCGGGTGTACCAGGGGGTGGCGGAGCCGCTGACCGCCGACGACGTGGCCGACACGATCACCTGGGCCGTCACCCGGCCCAGCCACGTCAACGTCGACCTGCTGGTGCTGCGCCCCCGCGCCCAGGCGTCCAACACCAAGGTCCACCGGGAACTGTGATGCCGCCCGAGCAGCGGGATCCCGGCGCCGAGCGGGACCTGGACTCCGAGCGGGACCTCGACACCGAGCGGGACCTCGACGCCGAGCGGCGCCGGCTCGTCGAGGAGAAGAAGAACGAGCGGTACGTGTGGTGGTACCTGGCGTACTTCCTCTTCGGCATCCACCTCGTGGCGTTCGTGATGATCTACGCGGTCACGCACGCCAAGTGACCGCCTCCGCGTACGCCCTCGGCGGGACACCCACCGTCGCCGTGAAGTCACGGACGAGGTGGGCCTGGTCCGCGTAGCCGAGGTCGGCGGCGAGCGCGGCCCAGTCGACCGCGCGTTCGGTCTCGGCGCGTTCCAGGGCCTCGTGGATGCGGTACCGGAGGATGACCCACTTGGGCCCGACCCCGACGTACGTGGCGAACAGGCGTTGCAGCAGCCGTACGGAGAGGCCCTCGGCACGGGCGAGGTCGGTGACCCGGCGGACGGCGCGGTCGGTGCGGACACGGTCGACGAGGGCCATGGCGAGGTCGGCCTGGGGGTCGGGGCGGGGGTCGAGGCCCAGCAGGAACGCGTCGAGCGCGGCGACGCGGGCGTCCTCGTCGTCGGGGCCGAGGACGGTGTCGGGGTCGGTCCCCGGAAACACCTCGGGGTGCGGTACGCGGCGGCCGGTCCAGTCGGACACGGGGCTGCCGGGGGCGAAGGGGCGGAAGCCGCCCGGCCGGAACTGGATGCCGCAGACCCGGCCCCTGCCCTCCAGCTTCTGGGTGAAGAGGTCGAGGCCGACGCCGGAGACCTCGGCGAAGGGGGCCTGCCCCTCGTACCGCTGGAAGACGACGTTGACCGAGGGGTGCGGGACGACCTGGGAGACGTACGGCTCGGGCAGGTCCCAGTCGATCAGCCAGTAGTGCTCCAGGTAGGGGCGGAGCGGCGCCGCGGGTTCGCGGCGGCGGAAGCGGACGCGTGCGAAGAGTTCCGCGGCGTCCACGATGCCTCGGGTGTCACGGCGTGGGGCGGCCATATGGAGAGGGTAGGGACGGGGACTGACATTCTGCGGGGCGTGGGGAGGCCGGTGCGGGGCGCCGGCGGAATAGTGGAAGCGGAGCACCTGTTTGGCGCTATGGTTGAATCGTAAACAACCTGAGAGGGTGGCAACGATGATGCAGTTCGGGATCTTCAGCGTCGGTGACGTGACGCCGGACCCCACGACGGGCCGTACACCGACCGAGCGCGAGCGCATCAAGGCGATGGTCGAGATCGCGCTGAAGGCGGAGGAGGTCGGGCTCGACGTCTTCGCCACCGGTGAGCACCACAACCCGCCGTTCGTGCCGTCGTCGCCCACGACCATGCTGGGCTGGATCGCCGCCCGCACCGAGCGGCTGATCCTCTCCACCGCGACCACCCTCATCACCACCAACGACCCGGTGAAGATCGCCGAGGACTTCGCGATGCTCCAGCACCTGGCCGACGGCCGGGTGGACCTGATGATGGGGCGCGGCAACACCGCGCCGGTCTACCCGTGGTTCGGGCAGGACATCCGCCAGGGCATCAACCTCGCCATCGAGAACTACGCGCTGCTGCACCGGCTGTGGCGCGAGGACGTGGTGAACTGGGCGGGCAAGTTCCGTACGCCGTTGCAGAGTTTCACCTCCACGCCGCGGCCGCTGGACGGGGTGCCGCCGTTCGTCTGGCACGGGTCGATCCGCTCGCCCGAGATCGCCGAGCAGGCCGCGTTCTACGGTGACGGCTTCTTCCACAACAACATCTTCTGGCCGGCCGAGCACACCCAGCGGATGGTGGAGCTGTACCGGGAGCGGTACGCCCACCACGGGCACGGCACGCCCGAGCAGGCGATCGTCGGGCTCGGCGGGCATGTGTTCATGCGGAAGAACTCCCAGGACGCGGTACGGGAGTTCCGCCCGTACTTCGACGTGGCGCCGGTGTACGGCCACGGGCCGTCCCTGGAGGAGTTCACCGAGCAGACGCCGCTGACCGTGGGGTCGCCGCAGCAGGTGATCGAGAAGACGCTGGCCTTCCGCGAGTACGCGGGCGACTACCAGCGGCAGTTGTTCCTCGTCGACCACGCCGGGCTGCCGTTGAAGACGGTGCTGGAGCAGATCGACATGCTGGGCGAGGAGGTCGTGCCGGTGCTGCGGGAGGAGTTCGCGAAGGGGCGCCCGGCGGGCGTGCCGGACGCCCCGACCCACAAGGCGCTGACCACCGCCGACGCCAAGGGCTGAGCACTGCCGCGGGGGCCGAGGGCTGAGAACCGCCGCGGGGGGCCGAGGGCTGAGAACCGCCGCGCGGGGCCAGGGGGTTCCGGTCAGGCCGGGCGTTGTCCGGAGTTGGTCGTGGCCGTGCGGCGGAGCCGTACAGGTGACAGCCCCGCGCCCCTCAGCGGCGCCAGGGCCGTCCTCTTCCAGGAAGCGGCCCTGCGGCGCAGCCAGCCGCTCGCCCTTGTCGTCTCCTTCTCCCAGGTGCGCTGGAGCCGGGTCGCGCGGAGGTCCTCGAAGAGGTCCTCGTACCGGGCGACGATCGGGGCCGGGTCGTAGCGGTGGGCCGACTTCAGGGCCGCCCGGCCCATGGCGCGGCGCAGGGCGTCGTCGGTGACGAGCTCCAGGATGGCGTCGGCGAGGGCGTGGGGGTCGTCGACGGGGACGAGGCGGCCGTCGACGCCGTCGGTGATGATCTCGGCGGGGCCCAGCGGGCAGTCCGTGCTGACCACCGGGACACCGCAGCGCATGGCCTCGACGAGGGTCATGCCGAAGGACTCGGCGTCGGAGGCGCTGACGACGAGGGAGGCGCGGGCGAACTCGTCCTCGATGGGGGTGTGCGGGCCCATCAGATGGGCGCGCCCGGTGAGGTCGAGGTCCTCGATGAGGGCCCGCAGGCTGTCCTTCTGTTTGCCGCCGCCGTAGATGCGCAGCTCCCAGTCGGGTTCCTTGGCGGCGACCTTGGCGAACGCCTCCAGCAGGAGGTCGAAGCGCTTGCCGCGGGCGAGGCGTCCGGCGGCGGCGATGACGGGGGCGGTGCCGTCCGAGGGGGCGACGCCGGTGGCGGGGACGATGTTGGGCACGGGCATCACCCGTACGCCCGGCAGTGCCATCCGCGCGCGGTACACCTCCGCGTCGGCGGCCGTGGTCGTGACGACCGCGTCGAGGCCGCGGTAGTGGCGGGCGAGGACCGTGCGCAGCTGCTTGGAGTGGGCGTCGTGGCGCAGGTGTTCCTGGCCGATGCACAGGGCGCGGCGGGGCGCGAAGCGGGAGACGTACACATTGAGGCCGGGGCGGGTGCCGATGACGACGTCGGCGTCGCAGCCCGCCAGATAGCCGCGGACGCGCCGGTCGGTGAGGCGGCTGTACTGGCGGTGGCGCTTGTCGGCGGCCGGGAAGTCGACGGCGGGCTGCATCTGGGCCGGATCACGCAGATCGGCGCTGTTGGGGCGGATGTCCACCAGGGGCACGAGGGTGATCCGGGGGTCGACCGTGAAGCGGGGCTCGTCCCGGTGGCGGGACATCGAGGCGATCTCCACGTCGTGGTGGTCCGCGAGCGCCGCCGCCAGGTTCAGGGTGGTCCGGACGGTGCCGCCGATGGCGTACGCGTTGTGCAGCAGGAACACGATCTTCATCCGGCGGCTCATGCACTACCTTCCCGACGGTATTGGCCATGTTTACGGAGAATTGGGGCGGGTTCGGACCCTTTCTACTGCATGCGCCCCTTGCATCCGGGTTCCCTTGCGGGCCGGTGTCACACGAACACCGTCCTGCGGCGGGGTAAGCCGGCCACGCGGTCGTGGTGAGAGGCCGGTAAGAAGGGCGCCCGGGCGTCCTCGGGGAGGTGGTGCGCGGCCGTGACCTTGGCAGACTGGTGGGGTGCCCCAGAACGTGCTGCTCGCCGAGGACGACCGCGCCATCCGCCACGCCCTGGAGCGGGCGCTGACGCTGGAGGGCTACGAGGTGACGGCGGTCGCCGACGGCGTCGAGGCGCTGGCGCAGGCGCACCGCAGGCAGCCCGACGTGCTCGTCCTCGATGTGATGATGCCCGGCATAGACGGTCTCCAGGTGTGCCGCGTGCTGCGCGCCGAGGGTGACCGGACGCCGATCCTGATGCTCACCGCGCTGGTGGAGACGGCCGACCGGATCGCCGGGCTCGACGCCGGCGCGGACGACTACGTCGTCAAGCCGTTCGACGTGGAGGAGGTCTTCGCGCGGCTGCGCGCGCTGCTGCGCCGGACCGGCAACGCCGGTGACCTGACCGGGAGGCCGTCGCCCGAGCCGTCCGCCACGGCCGCCGCGGGCGTCGCGGGCGTCGCGGGCGTCGCGGGTCAGGGGCAGGAGAGCGGGCTCGTGTCGGCCGCCGGGGTGCGGATGGACGTACAGGCGCGGCGGGCCTGGCGGGGGTCGCGGGAGCTGGAGCTGACGCGGACCGAGTTCGACCTGCTGGAACTGCTCGTACGCAACGCGGGCATCGTCCTCGACCACGCCACCATCTACGACCGGATCTGGGGCTACGACTTCGGGCCCGGCTCCAAGAACCTCGCCGTCTACGTCGGCTATCTGCGGCGCAAGCTCGACGAGCCCGGGGCGCCCGCGCTGATCCACACCGTGCGGGGTGTGGGCTACGCGCTGCGGGAAGACTGAGGCGGCGGGCGGTGCCGCGGCGTGTCGTCCGGCTGCTGTCGCGGGTGCCGGCCCGGTTGCGTCCGGTGCCGTCGCTGCGGGCGACGTTCACCGTGTCGTTCGTGGCCGTGGCGTGTGTCGTCACCGTGCTCGTCGGGATCCTCAGCTACAGCGCGGCGGCGCGGCTGGTGCGGGTGGACCAGCAGACCGTGTTCGCCGAGGTGGTGCGTGATCTGCGGGAACTGGTGGAGCAGGACCGGCTGGGCCCGGAGGACTTCGCGCCCTCGGACAGCGGCGGTCCCCGTGACGACCTGATCCGCTCCGGCCGTACGGACGTCCAGGTCCTCGGCCCCGACGGGGAGATCCTCGACAAGGGCGACCCCGGTCTGCCGGTGCGGCCCGCCGACGTGCGTGTCGCGGGCGCGCGGTTCGCCGGGACGATGGTCGAGCACGGCGAGGTCGAGGTGGGGGGCGGCCGGTACCGGGTGGCGACCGTCGCGCTCGGCGGCGGGCGGGGAGCCGTGCAGGTGGCCCAGGAGTTCAGCGACACGGAGGACCTGCTGCGGGAGTTGCAGCAGCGGACCCTGCTGTTCGTGTCGGGTGTCGTGGTCTCGGCGGGGTTGTTCGGGTGGTGGCTGGCACGGCGGCAGACCCGGCGGCTGGTGCAGCTGGCCGGGGCGGCGGAGGACGTGGCCAGGACGGGGCAATTGGGGATCCAGGTGCCGGTCGCGGGCCGGGACGAGGTCGGGCGCCTCGGGCGTTCCTTCGACCGGATGCTGGTGCGGCTGGCCCAGTCGGAGGAGGACCAGCGGCGGCTGGTGCAGGACGCGGGGCACGAGTTGCGGACCCCGCTGACGTCGCTGCGGACGAACATCTCGCTGCTGCGGCGCATCGACGAACTGCCCGCCCGGGTGCGGGAGGAACTGGTCGACGATCTCGCCCAGGAGGCCCGCGAACTGACCGACCTGGTCAACGAGCTGGTGGACCTCGCCGCCGGGCAGTCGAGCACCGAGCCCGTGCAGCGGGTGCAGCTGGCCGACATCGCCGAGGACGTCGCGGCGACCGCGCGGCGGCGGACGGGCCGGGAGGTCGTCGTACGGGTGGAGGGGGACACGACCGTCGAGGGGCGGGCGGGGGCGTTGCAGCGGGCCGTGTCCAACCTGGTGGAGAACGCCGCGAAGTTCGACCGCGCCGGGACCGGGGCGATCGAGGTGGTGGTCGCGCGGGGGCCGGCGGGCGGCGGCGGCGACCTCGTCGACCTCGACGGCATGGGCCAGGGCGACGGGCCCGAGGTGGTCCGGGTGGAGGTCCTGGACCGGGGCCCCGGTGTCGCCGACTGCGACCTCGAACGCATCTTTGACCGGTTCTACCGTGCCGCCGACGCCCGCAGCCTCCCCGGCTCCGGCCTCGGCCTGTCCATCGTCCGCGCGGTGGCCTCGGCACACGGCGGCACCCCGTTCGCCTTCCGCCGAGAGGGCGGCGGCCTGGTGATCGGCTTCACGGTACGGGGCACCGGGAGCTGACGACCTGACGTCCCATGACGGCGGCCACCGGACGGGGAGCGGCGGCGCGGGCCCGCCGGACGGGGAGCGGCGGCGAGAAACCCCCGGACGGGCGGTGAACGGCCGCCCGGGTCAGGCCGGGGTGCGGGTGGCCGGGTCAGGCCGGGGTGCGGGTGGTCGGGTCAGGCCGGGGTGCGGGTGGCCGGGGTCCAGCGGCCGAGGACGGGCTCGGTCAGGGTGCGGGCCGTGCGGCACAGGGTCTGGCCGTGGCGGTCGAAGAGGGTGTCGCGGTCGTCGAAGTGGCCCAGGTCCGCGACGATCTGGGCGGACAGGTCGCAGGAACCTTCGTCGGCGGCGCAGGCGCTCACCCCGGCCCCGGATCCGCCGTCCCAGTCGATGCCGGTGCGGGCCACCGCGTCGAAGAGGGTCTCCCCGCCGTCGTTGGCGTAGTGACGGCCCGCGGCGGACCCCGTGAACAGTTCGCCGATCGGCAGCCACGCCCCGTCGATCCGGAACTCCGGCCAGGCCAGCAGGACCTGCGCCGGCACGAACGGCTTCAGGCGCGGGAAGCGCGGATACCAGAACGCGCCGTCGACGAGCAGCCCGCGGACCCGCGTCCGCACCCGGACGGCGCGGGCGACCGCCTCCACCGCCGCCATCCGCTGACTGCACGAGCCGCGCCCCAGCCGCAGGATCCGGGACACCCGGCGGCGGTCCTCGACCGAGTACACCGGCCGCACGTCCCGCGCGACGATCCGGTGCGCGGCGCGCAGCGCCTCCAGCGGGGTCGCCTCGCCCGCCACCCGGCCCGCGATCGCCCGCACCAGCGGGTCGTCGTGGTCCAGGATGGGCGTGGCCCGGGTGGAGCCGCGGACGTCCTGCGCGTCCCGTACCGCCGCTCCCCCTGGTACCGCCGCCGCTGCCCGCCTGTCCCGCGCGCCGTACGCCATGAGCAACCGACTGGTCATGTCCGTCCCCGTTTCCCGGTGTGTCCGCCGCTCCCCGTACGGGCCCCCGCCCGTGCCGGGCGAGCGCCCCGTCCATCCTCACACGGGGCGCGTCCGAGGCCGCGACCGTCCCCCTCCCACCGGCTGGCCGGCCCCCCTCGGCCCCCCGGCCCCGCGACCCCCGCGTCGGCCGAGGTCCGGCGACGCGCTTTCGTAGTACTTCCAGCGACCCCATTGCGGCGGTGCAAATATGCCGACTACGGTCATTCCTGCGCTCACGGAGAGTGCCCGACTGATGTACGAAGCGCAACTATTCCGCAACTCACCCCCGAGTACCGCCAGTTGAAAGCGCACCCCGGGCCGTCGACACCCGAGGAGGAGCGCGACGCGGTAGGGACCCGCCTCATCCCTTCTCGTCGCAATGGAGTTGGTCAGCCATGCCCGATACCGCCCCGAACCTCCCTGCCCTGCCGTCACCCAGGACCCCGTCCCCCACCCCCTGGGTCTCACCCGCGGCGACGACCTACACCCTGTTCTGTCCGCCCCTCGACACCTCCCCCCTGATCGCCCGCGACTTCGTCGCCACCGTGCTGCGCGCCCTCGGTCTGGACGACCTCGTCGACGCGGCCGCGCTGTGCACGTCCGAACTGGTCACGAACGCGTGTGTGCACGCCAAAGGCGGAGGATCGGTTCTGTGGCTGGCGGTGGAGAGCTGGCGGGTCCGGGTGATCGTCTACGACGGTGACGAGAGCCCCCCGGTCATGCGGGATGTGACCCCCGAGGGGTGGGAGGAGGGCGGCCGCGGTCTGTATCTCGTGGACGCCCTCACCGAGGGCCACTGGGGAACGGCCGCCGCCCTCCCCTACGGCGGCGGCCTGGTCCATCCCGACGGCAAGGCGGTCTGGTTCGACCTCGCGGCGCGCGCCTAGGACCGCTGGACGCGGATCAGCTGGAGTTGCCCATCCAGCCGGAGGTCTTGCAGCGGCTGCCGTTGCAGATCTCGACCCGCATGGCCCACAGGGGCTCCTCGCCCTGGAAGAACTTGTTCCAGACCTGGTAGCCGCCGCAGTTCCTGGTGTACTTCCGCCACGGCCCCTTCCAGGTGTACGGCTTCTGGTTCGCGTAGCTGTACTGGCGGGCGTGGATGCGCATCTTGGGCTTCTTGCCGTCCCGGCATTTGGTGTCGTTCACCGACATGCTGACATCCGCGGAGTTCGGGCCCGTGAAGGTCACGGTGGCGCTGCCGCAGGCCCCGGTGAAGCACACGTCCTCGCGTTCCCGCGCGCTCATGTCGCCGGCGGGCGCCGGCGTGGCCGCGGTGCCGGCCGGTACCGCCGTCGCGGGGGCCGCCACCGCGAGCGGGGCGCCGAGGACCGCCATCGCCGCGGTCGCGGTCATCGCGGTGCGGATGCTGAAGGGTGTACGGATGCTGAATGACATGGGCTGTCCCAGTCCTTTCGACCTGATGTCCGGTGCGGCCTCGCATCGGGCCGCTCCATGAGTCCAGCCTGGTCGGGGTTGTTCAGCAGGCCCCTTTCGCCACAACTGAACAACGTGTTAGGCGTAGTTCGTCGAGGGGGCGATGGACATGGGGCGTCGTGAAACACCCGTGGATCCGAACGCGGGACCGGTGCAGAGCTTTGCGTACGACTTGCGGAAACTGCGGCGGGAGGCCGGCGGCATCACCTACCGGGAGATGGCCCGCCGGGCCCACTACTCGGTGACCGCGCTCTCCCAGGCCGCCGCCGGCGACCAACTCCCCTCCCTCGCCGTCACCCTGGCGTACGTACGGGTCTGCGGCGGCGACCCCGAGGAGTGGGAGCGGCGCTGGAAGAGCGTCAGCGAGGAGGCGGAGGCGCTACGGCCGCCGGACGACCCGGCGCGCTCGCCGTACCAAGGGCTCGCGCGGTTCGAACCGGACGACCACGACCGGTTCTTCGGGCGCGACGAACTGGCGGGCCGATTACGGACGTTGGTCTCAGGCCGCCGGTTCACCGCGGTCTTCGGACCGTCGGGAAGCGGAAAGTCGTCCCTGCTGAGGGCGGGGCTGATACCGGGGCTGACACAGGGGCCGTCAACCGGGCTCCGGGGGAGCGGCGCCGGCGGCCTCATGGTGGCGGGCGTACGGATCCTCACACCGGGGGCGCACCCGTGGCGGACGCACGCGGAGGCGTTGGGCGTACCGGGTGTGCCGGGCTCACCGGGCCCGTTGGGGGCGGCGGGAGAGGGAGCGGCGGGAGACGGGGCGGGCGCGGGGGCGCGCGGGCGCGCTGGGGACGTCGTGGTCGTCGTGGACCAGTTCGAGGAGGTCTTCACCCTCTGCCAGGACCCGGCAGAACGCGCCGAGTTCATCGAACGGCTGCTCGCCGCGCGGGAGCCGGACAACCGGCTGCGGGTCGTGATCGCCGTACGGGCCGACTTCTACGGACGGTGCGCCGAACACCGCGGTCTGGCCGCGGCCCTGTCGGAGTCGGGGCTGCTGGTGGGGCCGATGGGGGCGGCGGAGCTGCGGTCGGCGGTGGTCGGACCGGCGCAGACCGCCGGGCTGATCGTCGAACGGGAACTGACCGCGCGGCTCGTCGCCGAGGTGGAGGGCGAGCCGGGCGGACTGCCGCTGCTGTCGCACGTCCTGCACGAGACCTGGCGGCGCCGCCGGGGCCGGGCGCTCACCGTCGAGGCGTACGAGGCCGCGGGCGGTCTGCACGGGGCGATCGCCCAGACCGCCGAGGAGGTGTACGGCGGCCTCTCCTCCGGCCAGGCAGCACTGGCCCGCTCCCTCCTGCTGCGTCTGATCACCCCGGGGGACGGCTCCCAGGACACCCGCCGACCCGTCGCCCGGGCGGAGCTGGACCTGCTGGGCAACCACGGGCCGCCCGAAGGCGACGCGGAGCCTTCCGCCGGCCGGTCCGACGGCCCCCGTGCCGCCGCGGCCGACGTGGATCTCGTACTGGAGCGACTGGCTCGGGCGCGGCTCGTCACGCTCGGCGAGGGCACCGTCGATCTGGCGCACGAGGCGCTGATCACGGCGTGGCCCCGGCTGCGGTCCTGGATCGAGGAGGACCGGGAGCGGCTCCGGTTCCACCGGCGGCTGACCGAGGCCGCGCAGGGCTGGGACGACCTGGGGCGTGATCCCGGCGCGCTGTACCGGGGGACCCGGCTCGACACCGCCGTCGAACTGTTCGACGAGCCGGGACGGCGGGCCGCGCTCACCCCCCTGGAGGCCGCTTTCCTGGCGGCGGGGCGTACGGCCCGTACCCGGGAGCGCCGGCGCCGCCGGGTGCTGGCCGGCGGTCTCGCGGTCCTGGTGGTGCTCGCGCTCGTCGCGGGCGTCGCCGCCTGGCAGCAGGGGCGTACCAGCGAGCGGCGCCACGCGGAGGCCGAGGCGCGGCGGATCGCGGCGGTCGCGGAGAGCCTGCGGTACTCCGACCCGGTACGCGCGATGCGGCTCGGCGTCGCGGCCTGGCGGTTGGCCCGGACGACGGAGACCCGCTCGGCGCTGCTGGGGTCGGTCACACAGCGGGAGGAGGACACCTTCGCGGTGCCCGGCGCCGAGACCGCGTCCCTGGACACCAGCCTGACCACCGGGCGGCATCTCGTCGCGGGCGGCCGGACCCTGGTGTCGGTGGCACCGGACCGGATCACGACGTGGGACGTGCGCACCCATCGCCGTACGCACACGGCACCGGGTCTGGGGCGGCTGAACGACACCGGGACGGTCACCGTCGCGCCGGACGGCCGCCGGCTGGCGGTGGCGACGTACGACGGGGTCGCCCTGTGGGACGTCCGGGCCGGGCGGGTCACGGCGACGCTGCCCACCGGCCCCGCGGAGACGGCCCTGTTCGGGCCCGGCGGACGCACGCTCCTCGTGGACCCCGGGGCCGCGCGGGACGAGGCGGACGGGCCGGGGACCGCTCAGGTGTGGGACCTGCGGAACCGGCGGGCCCTGCTGCGGGTGCCCGTGAAGTCCGGCGAGACGCTGGAGACGGCGATCAGCGGGGACGGCCGGTGGCTGGCGCTCTGCTCGGACCGGCGGCCGGTGGAGGTCTGGGACGTCAGGGGCGCGGGGAAGGCCGCCGTGCCCTGGCCGGCCGGGTCGGCCCGCCGCACCTGCGGCACCGGCCAGGAGCAGCTCGCCTTCGCCCCGGACGGCCGGACCCTCGCGATGCTCTCCGAGTCCGGGATGCGGAGGGTGGACTTCCGTACCGGGAAGGGGTCGCCGAAGGTCGAGGAACGGGAGCTCGTCGCGTTCCGGTTCTCGGCGGACGGCCGGTTCGTCGCCGCGATCGGCGCCCGGGGGCTCCTGCTGTGGCGGCTGGCGGACCCCGCCGAGCCGGTGTTCAAGCAGGCGTTGCCCGCCGGGGCGGCGGGGATCCCCGAGTTCCAGCTCGACCCCCGCACCCGTGTCGCGCGCTATCTCAACGCGCCGGCGACCGTCGTCCGGACCCTGAGCCTCGGCCCGGCGGCCACGGCCCGCTGGACCCGGCACCCGCTCGACGAGGCCCGGCTCTCCCCGGACGGCAGAACCCTGGCCGTCCTGCGGTACACGGGCCCCGAGGCGGGCTTCCGCCTCCTGGACACCCGGACGGGCCGCGTACGCCACGAGCCGCGGGAGAAACCGTGCCCGGAGTACGGGGACCTGGGCGGCCTGGACAGCCCGGATGGCCCGGACAGCACGGATGACAGGGGCGACCTGGATGACATGGACGACCTGGATGACATGGACGACCCGGATGACGCGGACGACATGGGTGACCTGGCGCTGTGCGTCGACCTCATGGCGTTCAGCGGGGACGGCAGGTTCTTCGCCCACGGGCGGGGCTGGTCCGCCTCGACACCGGGGCCCGGTACCCGGCAGCGGGTCACCGTCCGGGACGTGCGGAACGGGCGGGCACACGCGGTCGTCGACCTGCCCGCAGGCGAGTCGGAGGCCGTGCAGAGCATCGCGCTCAGCCACGACGGCAGGCTGATGACGACGTTCCGGACCGCCCTGGGCGACGCCGTCGACGTGTGGGACGTACGCACCGGACGGCGGGTGAAGAAGCTGCGTCGCGACGGCGGCGCGGCCGGGCAGCTGATCGCCGGGGGCGGCGGGTTCGGGCTCCTGGGCCAGCGGCCCGAGCTGAGCCCGGACGCGGGCATCGCCGTGGCCCCGGACGGGGTGGTCGCCGACCTCTCCACCGGCACGGTCGGCCGGCGCTCGCTCGGCAACGACCTGGCCATGGCGCTGGCGTTCAGCCCGGACGGCGACCGGCTGGCCGTGGGCGACGCCTCCGGCCGGGTCACGCTCTGGGACGGGACGGTCGGCGAACGGCTCGGCCAGCTGCCCGGCACCCGCCTCACCGCGTACGACGGCAGCGCCCTCACCGACGACATGATCGCCGCGCTCGCCTTCTCCGCCGACGGCCGCACCCTCGCGGTCGGCGGCGCCTCGGGAAGCGTCCAGCTCTGGGACATCCCCTCCAACCGCCCGCTCGGCTCCGCCCTCCTCACACCCGGTGGCACGCTCCGCGCCCTCGCCTTCGGCCGGACGTACCTGCCGGACCTGCCGTACCGGGAGACGTGCTGAGGCGACGCGTCCTGGGTGCTGTCAGGGGGTGCTGTCGGGAGTGGGCCGGTGGTGGGGGAGCCCTTGGCTCAGGCGCGGTCGATGTGGACGTTGGTGGACTTCACGCGGGCGGTGGCCTCCATGCCGACCTCCAGGCCGAGCTCCTCGACGGCCTCCCGCGTCAGGAGGGAGACCAGACGGTGGGGCCCGGCCTGGATCTCCACCTGCGCGGCCACATCACCGAGCTTGACGGCGGTGACGATGCCGGGGAACGCGTTGCGGGCGGAGGTGTAGGGCGCGTCGTCCTCGGCGGCGGCGTCCGCGGCCAGTTCCACGGAGAACGCCGCGAGGTCCCGGCCGTCGATGAGCCGGCGCCCGCTGTCGTCGCGCCGGGTCGCCACCCGGCCCGCGTCCGCCCACCGCCGAGCGGTGTCCGGACTCACCCCGAGCAACCGCGCGGCCTGACCGATCGTGTAGGACTGCATGAGGTCAAGATAGGCGCCGAGGTCAAGATGGGCGCCGGGGGCAAGATGGACGCCGGTCGGAGCACGCGCTCATGCCCCGCCGCCGGCCCGTGGACGACGGCCCGCGACCGCCGGTAGGAGGACCACCGGATCGGCGGCCCGGCCGCGCGGAGTGCCACCGCCTCGTCGAAGGGGTGGGCGGCCGGCCGGGGTGGTCCGACCCCGGCCGGCCGCTGTTCCCTCCCGTCAGCCCTGGTCGGTGAGTTGGGCGCGGAAGCCGGGAGCGGTGCGGAGGATGTGCTGCTTCTTGTAGACGGGCTTGCCGAAGGACTTCACCTGCGGGATCGCGACCCAGAGGGTCTGCGCGCCGGAGCCCTTGACGACGACGCGGGGGTTGTCCTTGATGGCGATGGCCGCGTTGACGTTGGTGACCCTGGCCTTGCCGGTGATCTTCTTCGGCCCCTCGCCGGCGGTCGGGTAGCTGATGGTGAGCGTCTCGCTGGTGACCGGGATACGGAAGATCTCCTGGGTCACGGTGAAGCTGACCGTGGTCGTCCGGCTCTTGTCCTTGGCGACCTGGGAGGTGGCCGTGGTGACGAACCGGACCTCGTTGTTGTACGGGTCGGTGATGGTGACCGGCTTGCCGATGGGGGCCGCCACCTTGCCGAGGAGCGCCTTGTGGATCCGGCGGTCCTGGAGGTCCTTCACGAAGACGGTCTGCTGCCCCCGGCTGAGCGCCAGGAACCTCTTGAGCGCCTTCCTCGCCTCGGGCGTGGACTGGGCCTTGAGGTACTTCGTGTACCCGGCGACGGTCAGCCGCGGCGCCACAGGGTCGGCCGGCCCCCGCTCCACGGCCTGCGCGGCGGGCGCGAGCACGGCGAGACCGGCCACCGTGGCGACGGCGGCGGACGTCAGACGACCTGCGGCGGAAGTGAACATGTGGGGCTCCCCGTGACACGTGGACAATGACCATGACTGCGTCAACGACCCTACGAACCCGGGAACTTGGCCGAAATTGTCTCTCCAGTCACCACCCGAATGGGCACCTCCCGAAAGGCCGACCCGGAGGTGCGGAACCCGGGGGCGGGCTGGCCCGGTGTCACCTCAGGTGCCGGCCGAAGAAGCGGTTCCCGTCGTCCAGTTCGAACCACGGGGTGCCGGTGTGGCCGCCCAGGTTGGCGTGCAGCGTCTTCTCCCGGGAGCCGAAGGCGTCGAACAGGTCCAGGGCCCGCTGCCGGGGGTTGCCCTCGTCGTCCCACTGCAGAAGGAGCAGCAGCGGAACGGTGACCCGCCGGGCCTCCTCGCGCTGGGCGCGGGGCACGAAACCCCCGGCGAAGCAGCAGGCCGCCGCGATGCGCGGCTCGGTCACCGCCAGCCGGATGCCGAGGGCCGTCCACCCCGAGTACCCGACCGGGCCGCCGAGCTCGGGCAGCGCGAGGAGGGCGTCCAGGGTGGTCCGCCACTCCGGGACCGCCTTCTCGACCAGCGGGCCGACGAGGGACTCGAAGATCTCGTCGACCGGCTCGCCGGCCCCCATCGCCCGCCGGAGATCGGCGCGGGCCTGCTCGTCGGCGGCGGAACGGGGCCGGTCACCGCACCCGGCGGCGTCGATGGTGGCCACGGCGTGGCCGTACGCGGCGGATTTCCGTGCCCGGGCCACCAGCCGGGCGTCGCTCTTGGGCAGGCCGTTGTTGTGGGCCGTCAGAATCAGCGGGACCGGCGCGGCGGACTCGGGCGTCCACAGGGTGCCGGGGATGTCGCCGAGGATGAACTCGCGTTCGAGGACACCGTCGTCGAGGCGCAGTTCGGAAGTGAATCGCATGGTCGTGCCTTTCGGGAGTGCGCGAGAACGGCGCTCCCGGACGACCTACCGCCCGACCGTGACCCCAGAGGGGAGCACCCATGTCGATACAACGTTCACGGGTACCACCTCCTCGTCCTCTCGCACGGCCTCGGCGAAGGTAACAGGGGCCTCCGCACGCGGCCAAAGGGTTTTCGCCGCACGTGGTGGGTGGACGAGGGGGCTGTCCGTCCGCGAAGGGACTTGAGTCTCCAGTAGGGGGAGACACGAGGGTGGGGGCATGAACGGCGACACGCTCTACTCGATCGGCGAACTGGCTAGACGGACCGGTCTCCCGGTCAAGACCATCCGGTTCTACTCCGATCGCGGAATCGTGGCGCCGACGGACCGCAGCCCGGCCGGCTACCGCCTCTACGGCATCGACGCCGTCGCACGCCTGGACCTCGTACGCACCCTGCGCGAGCTGGGACTGGACCTTCCCACGATCCGCAAGGTCGTGGACCGCGAGCTCTCGCTTCCCGAGGTCGCCGCGGCGCACGCCGAAGCACTGGCAGTGCAGATCCGCGTCCTGCGCCTGCGGCGCGCGGTGCTGATGGCGGTGGCCGAGCGCGGGTCGACACCTGAGGAGACGGAACTCATGCACCGGTTGGCCCAGCTTTCCGAGGACGAACGCCGACGTCTGATCGGGGAGTTCCTCGACGCCGTCTTCGGCGGTCTTGACGCCGCCCCCGCGTTCGCGGGGGCCATCCGCTCCTTGACCCCCGAGTTGCCCGACAACGCGGAGGCGGAACAGGTCCGGGCGTGGGTGGAGTTGGCCGGGATGTCCATGGACCCGGGTTTCCGCGCCGTCGTGCGGCGGATGGTCGAGGACGAGGCGGCCGAGCAGACCCGAAGCGGTATGACGGGCCCGCGCCGCGGCATCGCCGCAGTCGTCCGTGACCAGGTCGCCGCGGCCCTGACCGCCGGCATCGACCCGGCCTCGCCCCAGGCCGATCCGATCGTCGCGGCGTTCACGGCGCACTGCGCGCACCTCCTCGGCCGCCCGGACGACGCTGAGCTTCGTCGCCGGCTGGCGACCCGGCTGGAGAGCGCGAGTGACCCCCGCTGGGAGCGGTACCTCCACCTGCTCGCAGTGGTCAACGACTGGCCGGCCCCGGAGAGTCCGGCTCCAGCCCTCGAGTGGTCCGTCCAGGCTCTGCGCGCCCGGACACAGCAGTGACGGGGCGTGAAAAGGGCGAGGTCCCAAGACCTCGCCCGGTATCAGGGGAAACTTCGGCTCAGGGCCACACAAGGCAGTACGGCTGGTGCCCCGCCTCGTGCAGGCGGTGGCTGAAGTCCTGCCATTCGTGGAGCAGTTGGTAGACGTTGAACGCGTCGCGGGGGCCGCCTCGGTCCGGGACCGTGGACCAGATGAACGCCGCCGCGCCGACCGCTTCCTCGCCGATGCCGCGCAGCGGGTCCACGACCGTCATCGGCAGCTTCACGACCGCGTAGTCGGGGTGCAGGACGACCAGTTCCAGGGGCGGGACCTTGTGCAGGGGGACGCCCTCGATGCCGGTCAGCACCATCGCGGCCATCGTCTCCGGCTTGATCTTGGTGAACATGCCGTTCATGCCCAGCTCGTCGCCGCCGAGTTCCTCGGGGCGCATCGAGATCGGGACACGGGCCGCGGTCGCGCCGTCGGGCGCGCCGAAGTATTTGTACGTCACCCCCACCCGACCACCATTCCTGCTCCCGGCCGTGTGGAGCCGGTTGACCACCTGGTCGAGGCGGTCCGCACGGCGCCTGCGCGCCGCACGGCTCTCACGGTCGACGGCGTCAGGCCGGTCCGTCTGGCCCGTCTGATCCATTCCGTCACGGTTGACACGATCCACATGCTCGGCGCGATCCATACGGTCCATACCCTCCATACGGCTGCGCCGCCCTTTCCGCTCAGGGCCGCCGCCCTGGATCGGGTCGGCACCACCGCGCCCGAGTCGGTCGGAACCGCCCTCCGGCTGGTCAGGACCGCTCTCGGCACGGTCGGAATCGCCCTGGGCGCGGTCGGATCCGCTGTGCGCGGTACGCCTGCGGCGTGAGAACCGCGAACCCTCCTGCGGAGCGTTCGCGCCGTCCCGTCCGGGCAGGCCGACGGACCCGTCGGCCGGGGTCGCCCTGTCCTGGGTCTCGTAGGTGCCGTGCGCACCCTGCGGACCGTACACGCCCTGCGGGCCGGGCGGAGCGTACGGGGGCTGTGACCCCGGCGACCCCTGCGGCACCGACGGCGAGGAGGGCGACTGCGGTGACTGAGGGGGGTGAGGAGAGTGAGGTGGCATGGGGGACGCGGGCGGCTGGGGCGACTGGGGGGTGCCACCCAGCGGGGGCTGCGGCGGAGGGCCCGACGGCGTCGGCGGCTGTGCGCCCGACGGCGGCTGCGCGCCTTCCGAGCCCCGTGCTCCCTGCGACCCTTGTCCGCCTCGCAACCTCCGGGCGGCCAGCTCGCCCAGGGAACCGAGCGGACCCAGACCTCGCAAAGGTCCCGTCGGTCCGGTCAGGCCCCTCGGTCCGGTGGAACCGCCCGGACCACTCGGGCCGTCCTGAGCACCGGGTCCGATCACACCGCCGGGACCGCCCGCCGGCGTATCCGGGCCGGTCGAGCCGAGTGGGTCACCCGGGCCGAGTGGCCCAGCCGCACCAGCCGCACCAGCCGCACCAGCCGCACCAGCCGCGTCGGCCGACGTGCTCGCACCGGTCGCGCCGCTCGGCCCGCCCGATCCACCTGGTCCGCCCGGTCCGCTCAGCCCGTTCGATCCGCCCGGCGTACCCAGTCCACTCAGGCCGCTCGATCCGCCCAGGCCGCTCGATCCGCCAGGCCCGCCGGATCCGGTCAGTCCGCCCGTGCCGCCCGACGTGGTGCTCGGCGGTGTCGAGGCCGATCCGGGCGTGCCCGAGATGCCTCGTTCCTGTCGTGGGGTCTCCGCGGTCTCCTCCGCCTCGCGCCGGTGCCTTCCCCGCCGGGCACGACGAGGACCGAGGTCACCGGTCCCCTCGCCCAGTCCGCCACCGCGATGCATATCTCCACCCGAACGCATTTCTGGGCCACGTGATCCCCGCCGCGCAACCCGATCATCGTGTCAGTGACCTCCCCCGCGACCGCTCGCCGAAACGTGCGCGCAAACACCAGTCGGCAGGATCTTCGGAGCCTCTGACACCATGGCCTGTGTGAGCTATCCGTACGAAGCCCCAGCTTCATGCACTTAGGGTACCTTGGTCCATGTGAACCCAACTACAAAGGCGGGGGCCTGGGCCCCGGAGCACGTCGCTACCGTGCTCCGGGTAGCGGCAGGATATACCCGCCAGTCGAAAGCCAAAGCGGACAAGTCGGAAGCCAGTCCGCAAACGCAGGACGAGGCGACGGAGCGAAAGGCGCGAGAGCGAGGCTGCTCGTTCAAGGGTCATTATCGAGACATTGGGGTGTCCGGATACGACCCTAACGCGAAGCGGAAAGCGTTCGAGCGGCTGCTTAACGACTGTCGTGACGGACAGGTCCACGAGATCATCGTCTTCAACGTCACACGGTTCTCACGCAGGGAACCGAAGGACGCTATCCCGATCGTCCTCGAACTCTTCTCCCTCGGCGTAACCATCACGTCGGTGTCAGAGGGCTCTTTCTCGCCCGACAACACCATGGAACTGATCATGCTGATTATGCGGCTCGATGCGGCGCATCAAGACAGCAAGAACAAAAGCCAGACGATCTCCGGCGTAAAGAAGACTGCGAAAGATCTGGGGGGCTGGACTGGAGGTGCGGTCCCATACGGGCTTGAGTCCTATCCGCTCGTCGTGACCCACGAAGTCGACGGAAAGCCCCGGACCGTCACCATTCGCCGTCTCCGGCCGGCTTCTGTCAAGGAAGACGGAACCGATCAAGCGGGCGAAGTGCTGAAGATGGTGGACCGCATCTTCGAGTACAAAGACAAGCCGTGGACGGGAAAGCAGAATGCCCACCCGGCGTCAGTGGGTGCCATCGTCACGTGGCTCAATAGCCGTCAGGTGGTCACGCAGAACGGCGGACTGTGGCGCGAGCGGACCGTGAAACGGCTCCTGACCGATCCTCGCCTTGCGGGAATGGCCGCTGAACCCGTGTACGCCCGCGACAGGGAGGGGAACCAGACCCGAAACGTCAGCGGATACCGCATCCTCCGCGACGAGAACGAGGAACCGATCGTTGTGGGCGAGGAGCTGATTCCTCGTGGGAAGTTCTTCGAGCTTCAGGACTGGCTCGCGGGACGGGGTAGGGGCAGCAAGGGCGGCACTCCCAGTAAGTACGTCCTGACGGCCCTTGGGCGCTTCTTCTGCGAGTGCGGGCGTCCCATGACGGGGTCGGCCGACGTCTACAAGTGCAGCCGCCCTTCTGGCGTCGTCGAGCCCGGCAAACACGAGGGCGGATGCACGATTCAACAGCGCGACGTGGACACCTACGTCGCAGCGCGCATCATGGCCGTCATTGGAAATGCCGACGAGGACGACCCCGAGACAATGGACACCATCGTCGAGGCCATGGCCAGGCTCGCGCGGCTGACGGAGAATCCCGAAGCGCGAAGCGCCCGCGCTGCACTGCTGGGTGAACGCGCTCAGGTGGTGCGGTCCGTCGAGCAGCTATACAGCGACCTGAAGATTGGGATCTATGACGGAGAGATCGGGCGCCGTCAGTTCCTGGCCGACAAGCAGTCTCTCGAAGCGCGTCTGAAGGGGCTCGACGAGAAGATCAGGGAAGTCGGCACCCCGGACCTTCCGCCGTTGCCCATTGAGCAGTGGAGCGCGTCTGAAGACGGAGACCCCGTCGGGCCGACGTCGTGGTGGGCGAAGGCGGACGTGGAGGACAAGCGGATGCTCGTAGAACTCTTCGTTGACCGGATTGAGGTCGCCAAGGCTGGAGGTCGCGGAGGGTTCTCGCCCGCCTGCAAGGTCGAGGACCGCGTAAAGGTGGTCATGGCGTCAGCACGGGTCAGCGACGAGTAGACGCAGCGCAGAGCCCCCGTCGGACGTACCGGCGGGGGCTCTTGTCATGTCTGGGGTGGTTTGCTCCACGGGCCGGCTGGTGGCCTCTCAGGAAGCTTGGCGCCTGGCCGACGGCAGTAGTACGCCACGAAGCGCCGCAGGACGTCTGAACGGTCGGTGTCGTCGGGAACGGCGTCACCGAACGCTTGCCACAGCTCCGCGTCGATACGGAACCGGCTGACTGGTGTCTTCGGTTGATTGGGCATGGGAGAACCGTAGCAGAGGTGTGGCCACACCGAGAGGGTTGCGGTGTGGCCACACCCATGCCTAAGGTGTAGCCACACCCCGACGCAAGCAAGGCAAAGGGCCCGCGAGATCTTGGCGGATGCACGGCGGGCCCTTCGCTCTTCCATTACTGGAGGTCTCATCGTGGCACTCGAAACGTCTGGCGTCATCTTGGTCGTCGGTGACACGTCGTCGGCGGAGGCTCTGGCCAACCTCACCGCGCTCGCCCACGACGTCGCCGACCGCCTTCAGCTCCCCGCGGAGATCGCCGTCGGCATGACGTACGACGTCACCTCGTATGAGGGCGTCGTCCTGTCGGACAGCTACCTCGACAGCGTCCCGAGCGTCGTTCTCGGTACGGAGGCTCTGGAGGCGGATATGTTCACGATCCCCGAGAGCATGCTCCGTCAGTTCCCCATCGACGCTCGGTGCGGGCACTGCTTCACCGACGGGGACGCGGCCCCGGTCCTCGTCGGCCGGACGTGGACGACGTCCGTGTGCCGCCCCTGCGTCGAGGGTGCCCGTTGTGCGACGGCTCCTCTCGCTCTCCCGGTCGCTGCGTAGCTAACGCTGAGTGACGGATGGCCCGATTCTGGCTTCGGCCGGGAGCGGGCCTCCGCGCGTTCCAGGGGCGCCGTCGATGTCGGCCGCAGGGGAGGGGCTTCGAGTGGTCGTCACGCAGTGTACACCAATCCGGCCTCTTCGTCGCTCTGCGTATACTTCCAGGCCGTTTCGCGGTCCAAAGTGCCGAACTAACCCCTAACTTCAACTCTCTCTAATACGCGTTAAGAGAGAAGTGAAAATGGGAGTTGGTTTGGCACTTTTGGCATCCACTCTGCCTGGGGACGTCGACAGCCTCCCTTGACGGAGGGCGACGGACGATGCGGGGAGGAGGAGGCTCAGCAAGGCGCCCGAGCGCCCGCCTGAGCGACTTTCAAGCGTCCCGCGCCCCGAGGCGCCGCTACGGCCCTTGGGCGGCCCTGAGGGGCGCGCAGGGCCGTCCGGGGGCATGTAGCCCACTGTCACGCACGGTCACCAAACCTGAGGTCGCGACGGTTTATCTCGGTATGTGGTCATTTGGTATCGGTTAGATAACGAGTCACCGGCTAGATGTCCGAGTTGAGACGTATGGCATGGTACGTCGTCGACAGTGCGCCCCATAACCAATGTGCGGGGGCTCCTCCGCACACGCGTCGCCCACCCTCTCGGGGCGTCGCTAGGTCCGGCGACGTTGTAGCCATCCGTGTTGAGCGAGCGCTCTCTCCTCCGCGGGCTCCACGGCCGACGCTCCGTCGCCGGACCTCAAAATTGATCACGTTTCGCGCTGCCTGCGGGTGGCGCTTTTCTTTTTCCCCTTCATTCGCCAGACGGACAGAACGGAGGACGCCATGTCGACGTGTGACGTCCCGATACCCCCGCGAGAGCGGCCATGCCCAAGCTGCGGACGGCAGCTTCCCCGGACCGTCGACCACTACCACCGTGACGCACTTGGCCGGCAGGGGCTGAAGCGGCGGTGCCGCGACTGCATGAACGCCGCGGAACGGCGCCGGTACGCGGACTCAGCCGACGCCATTCGCGCTCGTGTCCGTCAGAGGAGAGCGGATCGCGCGGAGTTGCTCAAGAACTCCCCGCAATGGCAGCCAACGCAGAGCCATCAGGCGACTGACCAACACGGGTCAGTCGCCTGTGTCGTTTCAAGAGAGGTTCACCCATGACCAACCCTGAACTCACGGAAGCTCTGGCGACCGTGCCCGAAATCGAGCGCACGGAGCGGCTCCTCGACGAGGCGAAGAAGCGCCTTCGCGAGCATCCGCACGGCAACTCGCCCGACGTCGCGCAGAACGACGTCATCAACGCTGCTGTGTCCGCTTTCCACGCTGACGGATCCTGGCCGACGGATCTCGGCAAGCGCGCTGCGAAGGCGCACACGACCGCCCTGGAGTGGGAGGCGGAGCGACTCGCCAGGAAGCGTGCCGTCGAGTCGACGGAGCTTCTCGCCTACGACACACGGCAGGCGCTTGCCTCTGACGCGCTGGAGCACCTTGGCGTTCGTCTCGCGGAGGTGCTGAGCGACGCCAGGGAGGCCGCGGGGATCCTCGGTGACGTCCGGTCGCCAGGCGACGCCATCAAGGCCGGAGGCGCCGTCGTGGAGGCGTGGGGACGCCTTCAGAGTCTCGTGGTCGACCTGACCAACATCCGCGCGGCTCAGTGGAGTCTTCTCGACCCCGGCCCGCGCCCTGGCTCCATGGTCGGTGACGACGACACCGACGAGCGGCGAAACCTCCGCGAGTGGAGGCGCCAGGGATACGGCGAAGTACGCGGACGTCTGGACGACATCCCCGCCCACGTGCAGGACGCCACACGGTCCGGCAGGTACTCCGAGACGGTTCTCCTGTGGCTTGCAGGCGCCGAAGCGGCCTACGTCCCCACGTCGTTCGACGATCTCCGGGACGACGCCAACGCCGCGGATCTCATCGACGCGTTCGCGGGCGCTGACGGTCCGCTCGTCGACTACTCCCCGAGCGTCCGTCCGCTGCGAGAGCCCCGTCCGGCGCAGGTCTACACGCACTCCAGCACGCCCCACCTGGACCACTCACAGCCGACGCCGGCGAAACCGAAGGCGACTGCCGTTCACCCGGACCGCGAGCCGTCGACCACCGACTACTTCTAGGAGCAACCATGGAACTCACCCCGGAGCAGGAGCGCGACAACGCTCTTGCTGAACTGGCCCGACTCCGCGCAGGACTCGCCGTCGGTTTGACTGCGGAGCAGTGCGCGCGGCTCCAGGGCAGCACCGACGAGGAGCTGACGGCCGACGCGGAGGCGTTCGCGACTGAACTCGGCATCGGGACGGCTCCGCCCCTCAACGCCCGCTCTGGCGGCGCCATGGGCCCCGACGTCGGCACTGGCGCCGGGACCGTGAGCCGGGGCGCCGAGCGCTACAGGCAGACGCACCCGCAGCGAGCGCCGTTCCAGCCGCCAACCGAGGAACAGCAGCGACGGAACCCCTTCGCTGTGCGCACGTACGAGATGAACGGACGGTAAGAACCGATGGCTACGACGATCCTCTTCGACGAGTACACCTCCGCGATCCGCGACCACGCCATGACCTTGAACGGTCAGACGGTGACGGTGGAACTCGTCGGAGGAAAGACGCTCACCGGCACGTTGGCGTACACGTCAGCGCCGAGTACCCACCTCGTGGGTGGCATCGTCTGGCCGACGCTGCTCACGGTCACCGTGTCGACCAAGGTCCACAAGATCAGACTCGACCACGTGTCGAGCCTGGGCCAGGGATAAGCCTCCGGGCTCCGTCGAACGACTCACGGAGCCCGTTAACGAAGGGAGGCACCATGGTTGCCCCAGGGCCACGAAGAGACCCCACACGGCCCTACAGCCGCACGCACAGGGAAGGCGGGAAGCAACCCCGCGCCGGTCTCATCGTCCTCCCGCTGTCAGGCTGCGACTTGCCCGTGCCCGACATGCCTGCGGGACGCGTGTGGAGCGACGCTGAGCGGACCATGTGGAGTGAGCTTTGGCAGTCGCCTCAAGCCACGCAGTGGTACGACGCTTACGTGCCACTCGTCGCGGTGTACGTCCAGATCGTGTGTCAGTCCCTCAGTGGCAAGGCAACGGCAGGGCTGGCACAGGAAGCACGGCACCTTGCCGACCACTTGGGTCTGAGCCCTGCGGGACTCCGCACGCTGGGATGGCAGATGGAGCCCGTCGACACGCGCACGGGTGAGCTGCACGCGCTGCCCGGTGGGGCAGCGTGAGCGCACGCACCGACGCCATGCTTGCCCGACGAGCGGCAGCACGGACGCCCGACGAGGGCGGACCGTCGTGCCCGCGGGAGTTGCGCACGCCTTGCGTCGTCTGGGATTGGCTCGACGTGGACGAGACGAGCGACGTCGAGCGCAGCGGGATGAACTCAGCGCTTGTCATCCGTGCTTGGCGACGTTGGCAGGCAGCGCGACGAGAGTACGCCGCGCGCGTCGGACTGAGTGAGACGGCAGCATGCGGGCCGGCTGGTCGGCCGACACTGCAACGCTCTGACCTGCGATAACGCAGCGCGACCCCAGGGGGGTGATCCCGTCACCCTCAGTCAGAAGACCGAAGAGGTGCTGGGCCACGCGGTCTGACAACCGGTTAGAGGTCGTTCTGAGGGACCGCAGAGCGCCCCCGAGACGCCCCCAGGCGGCCCCCTGGAGCCTCTCCCGCATTGCGGACGAGGCGGATCGCGTCCACGGAACGATCAAGCGTCAGCGTGAGGCGCCATCGGGAAAGTGTGACAAACCGCAGGTCAGCGGGGCTGTAGCCGTTACAAGATCACCAACGAACGCTTTGGAGGAGCCATGTCGCACGGAAACGAACCTCTGACATGCCGACGCCCCGGTTGCGGCTTCTGGCGCAGTCTCGTACCGACCCGTTCGGGCGGCTGGAGGCGAAATAGGCACTGCTCGAAGCAGTGTTACGTGTGGTGCCGCAGAGCGGCGTACGCCGCGCGAGCGGGGACGCCGGAAGATGCGGCCGAACTCCTGCGCCTGAGTGATCTCCTCGACGCTCGCAAGACGCCGGGGACGCACGTTCCGGGGATTTTCGTCGATCTGGGAACCGCCGCACTCTGATACATCTGGCCGGCTGACGGCACCGAATCCCGTAAACCACTGAAGGGCCCTAGCGCATTGCGCTAGCGGCCCTTTTTTCATGCCCGAAAGGGAATCCATGTACGACGAAAACGTCTGCGCGAGGGAGGGTTGTTCCTTCCATGTTGAGCTAGTCATGATCGGCGAAACGCCGATGCCTACCGTTTACTGCGGCGATGCCTGTGCCGATTTCGAGTGGCTCCGAAGAGGGTTAAGGACGGCGCCTCCGTCACCTGAAGTTGCTGAGGCGTATCAGGCGCTAAACGCGCTGGAACGGCTCCTCAACGGGCGAACGGACCCGTTTGCGGTGGGGCCACTGTTGGGGTCGCTCTATGACGGGTGACCTGGACATTGTCGGCGGAGCAGCCGTCGACGTCATTCCGATCGTCCCGAACTTCCACAGGAAGCTGAAGGAAGCTGTCCTCCCGATCGCCGACCGTGTGGGCATCGAGGCAGGTCAGAAGCTCGGTGATCGCATGGCAGAGACCATGCGAGCCAGCCTGGCCGGCGACGGGCAGCGCATCGGAAACGACCTTGGCGACGCCATCGGCGACGCAATGGCGCGGCGCATCACAACGGCTATCCCCAGCGCCATAAACAACGGGGGACGAGCCGCGAGAGCGGCGTCGACGCGGCAGGGCGACGACAACGCGGGCGCGTTTGGGCGGGCGTTCCGGAGCCGTTTGCAGGCGGCGTTTAGGGCGTTGCCACGTCCCGACGTCCGGATATCTGACACGGGCTTCAATGCGGATCTCGCACGTCTTCGTGCCCGCATGGAAACGCTGAGTGGAAAGCGCGTTGGCGTCGACATCGACGCGGCAACGGCTATCGCAGAGATGCAAGCCATTGACGCGGAGCTTTCCCGTCTCGGCTCACGCTCTCCGAATATCCAGATCCGCGCCGATATCGCGACGGCTCGAACCGAGATCGCTTCCATGCAGCGTCAGGTAAACGACCTCGACCGGGACGACGTCAACATACGCGTGCGCGCCAATACCGCGCCCGCGATGGCGGCACTTATGCAACTTGGTGTCGCCGTCGGCCTTGTAGCCGCCCTCCCGGTCATCCCAGTAGCAGCGGCAGGCATTGGCGCCATTGCGTCCGCTGCCGTCGCTGCGGGCGCCGGCGTCGGAGCCCTGGCGCTCGTCGCCGTTCCAGCGATCAAGAGTGTCACTAGCGTCATTCAGGCGAAGACCGCAGCGGACAAGGAAGCAGCCTCCGCGACGGATAGTTCCGCAGCGGCCAACGTGAAGGCTTCACAGAACGCCCTTCAGATGGCCAGTGCCCAACAGGCACTGTCGGCCGCGCACCGCAACGCAGCCCGCTCCATCGCTCAGGCCAACCGGCAGGTCGAGGACGCGGAACGAGCCGTCGCACAGGCAGCACAGCGTGCCGCGGACCAGCGACGCCAGGCAGCGGAGAACGTCGCCCGCGCAGAGCGCTCCCTCCTCGACGCAAAGCGGGACGCGAAGCAGGCGGAGGAAGACCTCACGCAGGCCCGCCGCGACGCAGCACGGCAGCTTGCCGACCTGAACGACCGCCTTGCCGACGGACAGCTTGACCAGCGGGACGCCGCTCTCCGTGTCCGTGAGGCACAGGAGGAACTCAACCGGGTCATGGCCGACCCGAAGGCGACGGACCTCCAGCGCGAGCGGGCTCAACTGGCCTATGACCAGTCGGTCCGCAACGCCGAAGAGCAGAAGCAGAGCTTCGACGAGCTGAAGAAGGAAGCGGCGAAGGCCCGTAAGGACGGCGTCAACGGCAACGCGGACGTCAAGCGCGCTGCCGACCGACTCGCGCAGTCTCAGCGCAACGTCGTGGACCAGACGAAGGCTCTTGCCAACGCTCAGCGCGACGCAGCGCGGGCGCAGGTCGACGCCGCTCAGACCGTTTCCGATGCTCAGCGCCACCTCGCCGACGCAGTCCGCAACGCTGCGGACACGCAGGTTCAGGCAGCGGACTCCATCGCGTCCGCGGAGCGGGGCGTCGAGTCGGCCCGCCTGTCGGGTATCAGTACGACATCGACGGCTACGACGAAGGCGGAGGAGTACCGCAAGGCACTCGCGAAGCTCAGTCCGGAGCAGCGGGACTTGTACGACTCCATCGCCGGCCCGAACGGGCTGACGAAGGCGTACAAGGACTGGGTCAAGGAACTCCAGCCTGACGTACTGCCGATATTCACCCGCGGAGTCGACGGCGCGAAGAAGTCTCTCCCCGGACTGTCGCCGCTCGTCCGTAGCTCCGCGAAGGCCGTCAGCGAACTCCAGGACTCCGCGTCAAAGGAACTGAAAACCCCGTTCTGGCAGACCTTCAAAAAGGAAATAACCAAGAGCGCGCGCCCCGCGATCGTTGGCCTCGGAAAGGCATTCGGCTTCACCCTGAAGGGGATGGCCGGCGTTGTCTCGGCATTCCTTCCGCACATGGATGACATTGCGGACCGGGCGACGGGGATAACGGAGCGATTCGCCGACTGGGGGACGGGGCTCAGGAAATCCGAAGAGTTCGAGGGATTCCTCGACTATGCCGACACCACGGGCAAAGTGCTCGGGGAGACATTCGGGAACGCCCTAGACGCGGTCTTCGAAGTGGCTCAGTCGCTGTCTCCGGTTTCGAAGGTCGTTCTGAAGTTCATCGGCGGTCTCGCAGAGGGCATCGCAATCGTCGCGGAAGACGCTCCGTGGCTGGTCCAAGGGATCTGGCTTGTCATCGCCGCTACGCGAGTCTGGGCCATATCGCAATGGGCTCTGAACGCAGCGATGAACGCGAATCCCGTCGGGCTCTTCGTTCTTGCCCTCGTGGCGCTCGTAGCAGCGGGGATCTACGCCTTCAACAAGTTCCCCTGGTTCCGTGACCTCGTGCTTCGCGCTTGGGACGGCATCAAGACGGCCTCGCTGTGGCTCTGGCACAAGGCACTGAAGCCTTTCTTCGAGTGGTTCGGCGTCATGGTCGTATGGCTCTGGGAAAAGATCATCAAGCCGTACGTGAAATTCATGATTGCGTACTGGCGTGGCGTGGGCGCCGTCGTGACGTGGCTGTGGCAGAAGATTTTCAGCCCCTACCTGGGATTCATCGGTGACCTGATCGCGTGGTGGTGGCGAAACGTCGTCAAACGCTACTTCGGATTCGTTGTCGACGTCATCCGAGGTGTGGGATCCGTATTCTCGTGGCTGTACCGAAAAGGTGTGAAGCCTCCGATGGAGGCCATATCGTCGATCGTCAGCTTCATCTACGAGAAGGGTCTGAAGCCCGCGTTCGGGAAGATAAAGACGGCCGTCGGTCTCGTGGCGGACGCGTTCGAATCTGCCCGCAGGGGCATCAAGCGAGCGTGGGACAAGGTCGTCGGAATCACGGCACGACCCGTGAACTTCGTGATCGATTTTGTCTACACCAACGGCATCAAGGCCGTGTGGGACAAGGTCGCTGGATTCGTCGGACTCGGCAAGCTCCCGAAGGCTCCAAAGCTCGTCCCGGAGAAGTTCGCGCAAGGTGGCCGCACTCGCGGCGGGATTCCTGGCGTTGACTCCATTCCCATCCTCGCGATGGCCGACGAGTACATCCTCCGGCGCGACAGCGCGAGAAAGATCGGATTCTCCAACCTCGAATACATGAACCGCACGGGCGAAATCCCAGGGGTTCAGAAGTTCGCGGACGGAGGTCTCGTCGGCGCCCTCGACGGTGCATGGGACTGGACGAAGGACACCGTCTCCGACGTCGTCGGCAAGGGAGTCGATTGGGCGAAGGCGGGCGCCGATCTCCTGACGGATCCGTCGAAGATCTGGAGCCAACTGACGAAGCCAATCGTCGACAAGCTGTCCAAGGGACTCGGCAAGGCCCCGATGGGGACGACGCTGACTCAGTACCCGTTGAGGATGATCAGCTCCCTGAAGGACAAGATCGTCGACGCTGCGGCGAACATGTTCTCTGGCGACGGTGGAAGCGGTGGCGGGGGCATGTGGGCAAAGCCCGTCGCCGCTGCCTACGGAACTCCGTTCGGCAAGCGCGGCTCGATGTGGAGCAGCGGACGTCACACGGGCCTCGACTTCCCCGCGGCTGTCGGCACTGCCGTCAAGGCGGTTGCTGACGGACGGGTTTCCCTGGCTGCGTCTGGTGGCCCGTACGGCAAGCACATCGTCATTGACCACGGCGCCGGACTCCAGTCCCTCTACGCGCACATGTCGCGGCTGCGGGCGACGGTTCCGAAGGCTGTCGACGGGGGCGACCGGATCGGCGACGTCGGCGCGACGGGCAACGTCACGGGCCCCCACCTCCACCTGGAGGCGAGGCTCAACGGCAAGGCCGTCGACCCGATGCGTTACCTGAACGGTGGGGGCGGAGGCGGATTCAAGGCCAACGCCGTTGGCGCTGCTCAGCAGTACGCGAAGTCGATCCTGAGCAACTACGGATGGGGGCCGTCGCAGTTCGGCCCCCTGAAGAAGCTGTGGGATGGCGAATCCAACTGGCGCTGGAACGCCCGAAACCCCAGCTCCGGCGCGTACGGAATCCCTCAGTCGCTGCCTGCCAACAAGATGGCGTCGGCCGGCGCCGACTGGAGGACGAACTACAAGACGCAGATCCGTTGGGGTCTCGGCTACATCAAGGGCCGTCCCGACTACGGCTCTCCGGCAGCCGCTTACTCGAAGTGGCTCGCGCGTAGCCCTCACTGGTACGACGACGGCGGGTACCTCCCGCCTGGCCTCAACCTCGTCGCCAACGGGACGGGCAAGCCGGAGCCCGTCTTCACCTCGTCGCAGTGGGACGACATCAGGGCGTCGAGGGGTGGCGTCCCGAACATTCAGGTTGACGTCGCCTGCACGACGAACGTCGACGGCCGGGAACTCCACGGACTCATTGACAAGCGCATCGACGTACGCAACGCCGATACAGGGGCGTCGCTCAGCGCCGGTCGCTACGCCTGACATACACACCACACGCACACACGGGGCCGCTCGACGTCCGGGCGGCCCCGTTCCACGCCCCACGGGGCTTGATGACAACGGAGGAACCCATGAGCTGCATGCCAGCGAAGAGCCAGCACGTCACCTGTGGACACTGCGGCGTAGAACTGCCACAGAAGCCGGGAGCGGGACGAGTGCGCCGATTCTGCGACGGCGAGCACGGTAGGGCGTACCGACGTCGCATGCGCGCGCTTGGGTTTCCGGTCTGAGAGCTACCGTCGCTGAGCCTGGACAGCGGCTGTGTAGGTATCGCGGGTGACGTCGTCAGGCGCAATCCCGAGATCAGCTAGAACGGCACGAACGTCGTCGAGAGCCGCGGACACCTCAGGCTCTTCGACGAGGGTCTCTACCTCCAGGAACGTGCCGTCGATCTCAGGTACACGCACGAGGGTCGCAAGCATTCGCCGGCCGCGCGCCTCGAAGCTGTAGTTGCGGCATCGCTTCTCGAACGCGATGACTTCGACGTAACCCAGTCCGCGGAGGATCGCATGCGTGGCTTGAGCGTCCTCGACGTCGGTCTCATGCTCGGGCTTGGATCCCGACCCTTCGTCGACGGCTGCGTCTTTGAAGGTCAACACTGTCCGAGTGCTGTCCGGACCATGAACCGTGCGGACGCGGAGTTCCTGGTCTGCCTTCTCTAGCGCACCGTCGGGTCGGTCATAGTAGGTGTCGCGGTACACCTCGACGCGTGCCGTAGCTCGCTCGTCGAGGTACCGCATGACCACCTCGGGCGACTGCACGCGAGCCTTCAACTCCGCTTCGATCACCTGAAGCTCCCCTCTCATACCGTTCGCTGTGCGCCGTCGACGACCGCATCAAACATCCTGCGGAACCCCCGGAACAACGGACCGTGCGGAGTCTCCATCACCTTGTACGTTGCCGACTCGTGCCCCTCCCATCCGGCATCGAAGGCGCCGACGAACATCGTCGAGTCCGCCCGGATGATTCGCCACGTAGGCAGCATCCGGTACCGGTAGACGCTGATCGAGCACGCGTCGGTGAGTTCACGTAGGCGTGCCTCTGAGAGCAGGACGCCGCCCGACAGGGACTCCGTCGACTCACCGATCTCAGCGGCCCTGCGCGGTACGGCCTCGGACTCTGGGTCAAGCAACAGGACACGGACACGTAGCTCCGCCTGACCGGGACTGCGCGAGAGGTAGGACCGGAGGAGGGAGTCGTTCAAGCCGATCAGGCCAAGACCGCGGACGGCCAGGACGTCCAGCTCCCTTGCCTCCCGCACGAGCTGTTGAATCTCGGTCGCCGCTGATCGCTGAGCTTCGTAGACCCTGACGACTTCTGGAAACGCAGCGAGATCGAAGGCGGCACCACCGGTCCGCCGTTCTCGACTCGCGGCCAGACCGAGGAGGTGTCGCGCATCGTCGGGCATGTTGAGCCCCCCGGCGATTCGCTCGTACACGTCAAGCCGGGACACTTCGCGACGGCCGTTAATGATCTCGTTGACGCGAGACTGCGTCATTCCTGTAGCGACCGCGATGCGCGCCTGACTGGCGCCGGCGTATTGCTGCGCGTACCGGAAGACTGCCCCCATATCCCGGTCACGGAGTGCCTTGCGGACGTCTATGCGCTCCCATGCCCAGTCAGGAAGCTCGATCGGGGCGGATGTCATCGGCATGCAGCGGCCCTCACCTATCCACATGGGACATCGAAAGTCATCTCACGGTGAGATTACCGCCGGGGGATCGATATGGGGCCGTGAACCACAAACCATGTACACCTCGAAGTGTGTAGCGGGAGGTATAGCGATGGCACTTGAGACGTCGATGGACGAGTTGCGCCACATGTCCGACGACCCGTCTACATGGTCGGAGCCAAAACCGGTCCCTGGGTGCGATGTGTGCGGAGCCCTGCTGAAGCAGTGGAGGCAGGCAACCGAAATTGGTGGTCCCGCCTACGACCCGTCGCACGCGTCGGATCTTGCCGTCGAGATCACTCGTCACCCGCACCCTCGACCGAAGAAGGTCCGCTGATGGTCGCCAACCCGTATCCGGAGGTACGCACCGACGCCGAGATATCGGAGCTGCCGGCCCGCGCATGGGTCGAGTGCGCTGGCTGTTTAGAGAACAGCGGAATCGCCAGTGCGGCCGACGCGAAGAAGTGGGCAGACGCACACACCGAAGAACGCCCGTATCACACACGGTTCCGCACGGTGAGTCAGACGCCGTTCAGTGTCGTCGTTCCGTACGACGTGCCCGTGTCTTGACCCCTGAGCCCGCGCCCGGTGTGAGTGCGCCGCCGGTGCGCGGTGGGGCGGCAGGGTCCAGGCGTCGTTTGAGGTCGGCCAACCTGGACCCTGCCCGCTCCGTCCCCTCCGCCCGAACCGGCTCCTCACCCCCGCACGAGGAGAGGGCGGAGAACTAAGCCCCACCTGCCAACGCGTTACCGCCCGCCTGGCAGGTGGGGCTTTCGCATGCGCCTGCGGCGCCGTGGGCTGCGTGGCCCTGGCCTACGCTGGTGGGGACCGTCGTCCGCCTCGATGAGAAAACGCAGGTCATGACCGAACTGCCCTATAGCTATGAAGCCCCAGTTTCGCAGACTCTTTTCGAGCGCGCGGCGGCCGTCACGCCCGGCGGCGTGAACTCTCCCGTGCGCGCCTTCCGCGCCGTGGGCGGTACGCCCCGGTTCATGGTGTCCGGTACCGGTCCCTACCTCACCGACGCCGACGGCCGTGAGTACGTCGACCTTGTGTGCTCCTGGGGGCCGATGATCCTCGGGCACTCCCGTCCCGAGGTCATCGCCGCCGTTCAGGACGCCGTCTCGCGTGGTACGTCCTTCGGCACCCCCGGCGAGGGCGAGGTCGCGCTGGCCGAGGAGATGGTCGACCGCGTCGGGCCGCTGGAGCAGGTGCGGCTCGTCTCCAGCGGGACCGAGGCCACCATGTCCGCGATCCGGCTCGCCCGCGGCTTCACCGGCCGCACCAAGGTGGTCAAGTTCGCCGGCTGCTACCACGGCCACGTCGACTCGCTGCTCGCCGCCGCCGGGTCCGGAGTCGCCACGTTCGCGCTGCCGGACACCCCCGGCGTCACCGGCGCCCAGGCCGGCGACACCATCGTCCTCCCCTACAACGACCTCGACGCCGTACGCGCCGCCTTCGCCGCCCACCCCGGCGAGATCGCCTGCGTGATCACCGAGGCGTCCCCGGGCAACATGGGCGTCGTCCCGCCGCTGCCCGGCTTCAACCAGGGGCTCAAGGACGCCTGTGCCGAGAACGGGGCCCTGTACATCTCCGACGAGGTCATGACCGGGTTCCGTACCAGCCGGGCCGGGTGGTTCGGGGTCGACGGGGTCGTCCCCGACCTGATGACCTTCGGCAAGGTCATGGGCGGCGGCTTCCCCGCGGCGGCCTTCGGCGGTCGGGCCGACGTCATGGCGTACCTCGCGCCCGCCGGGCCCGTCTACCAGGCCGGCACGCTCTCCGGGAACCCGGTCGCCACCGCCGCCGGGCTCGCGCAGCTGCGGCTGCTGGACGACACGGCGTACGAGGTCGTCGACGCCGTGTCCCTCCAGATCCAGGGGCTCGTCACGGAGGCGCTCACCAAGGAGGGCGTCGCGCACACGCTGCAGAACGCCTCCAACATGTTCTCCGTGTTCTTCACGGACACCCCGGTACGGAACTACGAGGACGCCAAGACGCAGGAGTCCTTCCGGTTCAACGCCTTCTTCCACTCGATGCTGTCGCAGGGCGTCTATCTGCCGCCGTCGTCGTTCGAGTCGTGGTTCGTGTCCACCGCACACGACGAGCAGGCGGTCCAGAGAATCGCCGACGCCCTCCCGGCGGCGGCGCGAGCGGCAGCGGAGGCCACAGCAGCATGAGTGACATCACCGTCGTCCACCTGATGCGGCACGGCGAGGTCGCCAACCCGGACGGGATCCTCTACGGGCGGCTCGCCGGGTACCACCTCTCCGACCTCGGGCGCCGGATGGCCGACCGGGTCGCCGAGCACCTCGCCACCCGTGACGTCACCCACGTCGTGGCGTCGCCGCTGGAGCGGGCGCAGGAGACGGCCACGCCGATCGCCAAGGCGCACGGGCTGGACCTCGCGACCGACGCGCGGCTCATCGAGGCCGACAACGTCTTCCAGGGCAAGACCTTCGGGGTCGGCGACGGCGCGCTGAAGCGGCCGGAGAACTGGAAGCACCTGGTGAACCCCTTCAAGCCGTCGTGGGGCGAGCCGTACGTCGACCAGGTCGTCCGGATGATGGGGGCGCTGGACGCGGCGAAGGACGCGGCGCGCGGGCACGAGGCCGTGCTCGTCTCGCACCAGCTGCCGATCTGGATCGTCCGGTCGTACGTCGAGCGGCGGCGGCTGTGGCACGATCCGCGGCGGCGGCAGTGCACGCTCGCGTCCCTGACGACGTTCACGTACCAGGGCGACAAGATCGTGTCGGTGGGGTACAGCGAGCCGGCGCGGGATCTGGTGCCGGCGCACCTCCTGGCCGGGGCCAAGCCGGTGAAGGGGAAGGACAAGGCCTTCGGAGCGTGAGCGCTCCGCTCGGGGCGCCGGGGGGAGAGAGCGGGGGCTCGGGTGGGTGGGTGACTGCGGGGTCGTCGTGGCTGGTCGCGCAGTTCCCCGCGCCCCTGAGTAGCGTGCGGTTCCCCGCAGTTCCGAGGCGCCCTCTTCCCTTCTCCTCGCGTTGCGTCCCCCTGGTCTTGATCAACTGGAACCCTGCGGTCCGTACGTCTGTCCTATGAGGCGTGCTCTCTTGCCCGGGGGGTCGTGCCTACGCGTACGCCCCCGGCGTGCGCTTCGGTGCGAGGCGTACGAAGGGCGCATACAACCGTTTTCGGTCAAAGGCTCTGCAATATGTGCAAGATCGACGGAACCCCGGCGATACGCCTGACCTCTTAAACGGTGTGCTTCACGTCAAGAGGGGCGTGACCTGAACAAGGGGGACGCAATGCGCCAAATATCGCGCAGGGGAGTGCTCGGGCTCGGGGCGGGGGCCGCCGCCGGGCTGGGGCTGACCGGCTGTGGCACGGGGTTCGGGGGCACGCCGACCGAGGCCGGCGGTTCCGGGGGCTCCGGGGGCGGCGGCAAGGGCAAGGGGAAGCCGAAGAAGAAGGTGACGCCGATCGGGGACGGTTCCACCGCCCGTACCGGCAAGCAGCCCCACCAGCCGGAGAAGCCGCGGCCGTTGGAGCCGGGTGAGACCCCGCCGCAGTTCGTGGTGTTCTCCTGGGACGGGGCCGGTGACGTCGGGAACGGCCTGTTCGAGCGGTTCCTCAAGGCGGGCCGGGACCACGACGCCCACATGACGTTCTTCCTCTCCGGGATCTACCTGCTGCCCGAGTCGAAGAAGCGCAAGTACCTCCCGCCGAACAACGCCCCCGGCGCCTCCGACATCGGCTACCTCACCGACGAGCACATCAAGTCGACGCTGGGGCACCTGCGCACCGCCTGGCTCGACGGCCACGAGATAGGTACCCATTTCAACGGCCACTTCTGCGGCGACGGCTTCGGCTCGGTCGCCAAGTGGACGCCCAAGCAGTGGCGCAGCGAGATCGAGCAGGCCAAGTCGTTCGTGAAGGAGTGGAAGACGAACAGCGGCTGGACCGACCTCGACCCGCTGCCCTTCGACTACGACAAGGAGCTGGTCGGCGGGCGCACCCCGTGCCTGCTCGGCCAGCAGAACCTGCTGCCCACCGCGCGCGAGCTGGGCTGGCGCTACGACTCCTCCTCGCCCGGCGGTCTCCAGGTCTGGCCCCACAAGAAGCAGGGCATCTGGGACCTGCCGTTGCAGTCCGTGCCGTTCCCGGGCCGCGGCTTCGAGGTCCTGTCGATGGACTACAACATCATGTACAACCAGTCCCAGAACTCCACCCAGGCTCCGCCCGTCAACTACCCGGCCTACCGCACCCAGGCCACCGGCGCGTACGTGGCCGGATTCCAGCGGGCGTTCGAGACGAACCGGGCGCCGCTGTTCATAGGCAACCACTTCGAGGAGTGGAACGGCGGGGTCTACATGGACGCCGTCGAGGGTGCCCTGAAGCACATCGCCCGGGCCAAGGAGAAGGCCAAGGACGGGGAGATCCGGATCGTCTCCTTCCGGCAGTTCGTCGACTGGATGGACGTCCAGAAGCCGGAGGTCCTCGCCAAGCTCCGGACCCTCGGGGTGGGGCAGGAGCCGGCGGGGGGCTGGAAGGAGTTCCTGAAGGCGGGATCTGTCGCCTGACCTCGGCAGAAGCAGGGTCGGGCGGGCTGCTCGAACCCCGCCGCCGGTCGACGAAACGGGCATGCGAAACTTTTCACATGAGTGTCCGTACGAGCCGCAGCCGTGCCGCTTTGCTCTCCGCCGGGGCCACCGCCCTGGCGCTGGTGCTGTCCGCCTGCTCGGGCGGAGGCATCGAGGGCGGTGGCGGCGGTACCGGCTTCGTGGCCGGCTCCGACGGCATCGCGACCGTGAAGAAGGGGGAGCGGGCCTCCGCCCCCAAGCTCGCCGGCAAGACCATCGACGGCGGCGAACTCGACGTGACCTCCGCCTACAAGGGCAAGATCGTCGTCCTGAACGTCTGGGGCTCGTGGTGCCCGCCGTGCCGCGCGGAGGCGGACAACTTCGTCAAGGTCTCCAAGGACCTCGCCGGTCAGGGCGTGCAGTTCGTCGGCATCAACACCCGCGACACCAGCACCCGTCCCGCGCAGGCGTTCGAGGAAGAGTTCAAGGTCACCTACCCGAGCCTGTACGACCCCACGGGCAAGCTGCTGCTGCGGTTCGAGAAGGGCACGCTCAACCCGCAGCTGATCCCCTCGACGATCGTCGTCGACCGGGAGGGCAAGCTCGCGGCGCGGGCCCAGACGCCGCTCACCGAGGAACTGCTGCGCAAGATGATCAAGCCGATTCTCGCGGAGAAGTGACGTGCCGGGAACGACGACCGCGACCGTGCTGAACACCGCCGTCACCACCAACGCTTCCGGTCTCACCGACACCGTCTCCAGCGGGGCGCTGCTGCTCGCGCTGCCCGTCGCCCTGCTCGGCGGTCTCGTCTCCTTCTTCTCGCCCTGTGTCCTGCCCCTGGTCCCCGGCTATCTGTCGTACGTCACCGGCGTCGGCGGCACCGACCTCGCGGACGCCCGCAAGGGGCGGATGGCGGCGGGCGCCGGGCTGTTCGTGCTCGGGTTCACCGCGGTGTTCGTCTCCAGCGGGGCCCTGTTCGGGTACTTCGGCACGACGCTGCTGGAGCACCAGCAGGTGCTGACCAAGGTGCTCGGCGGGTTCATGATCTTCATGGGGCTCTTCTTCATGGGGCTCATGCCCTGGCTCACCCAGCGCGAGTTCCGCTTCCACACCAAGCCGGCCACCGGGCTCGTGGGCGCCCCCGTGCTCGGCGCGCTCTTCGGCATAGGCTGGGTCCCCTGCATCGGCCCGACCCTCGCCGCCGTGAACGTCCTCGCGATGCAGGAGGGCAGCGCCGTGCGCGGCGCCCTGCTGATGGTGGCGTACTGTCTGGGGCTGGGCCTGCCCTTCGTGCTCGCCGCGGTGGCCTTCCGCAAGGCGCTCGGTGCCTTCGCCTGGGTCAAGCGGCACTACGCGTGGGTGCTGCGCATCGGCGGCGGCATGATGATCACCATCGGAGTGCTGATGCTGACC
Source organism: Streptomyces sp. NPDC030183 (assembly GCF_055573455.1). Lineage (NCBI taxonomy): Bacteria > Bacillati > Actinomycetota > Actinomycetes > Kitasatosporales > Streptomycetaceae > Streptomyces > Streptomyces sp. NPDC030183. Next base: position 135,026 of record NZ_JBVIBK010000017.1, on the reverse strand, counting down.
GGCGCCTGGGACCGCATCGTGCAGGAGATGCAGGTCTGGTCCACCGGCTTCACCCCTGGGATCTGAGCCAATGACGACGACCGACTCCGGCAAGCGCGACGACAGCGAACTCGACGTCGTCGGCTCGCGGCTGTCCACCGCCCCGCAGGAGGACGCCCTCAACGTGCCCCAGCTCGGGGTGATCGGCTGGGCGCGCTGGTTCTGGCGCCAGCTGACCTCCATGCGGGTCGCGCTGCTGCTGCTGTTCCTGCTGTCGCTCGCGGCGATCCCCGGCTCGCTGATCCCGCAGAGCGGGCAGGACGAGACCCGGGTCGCCGACTTCATGAAGCGGCACGACACGCTGGGGCCGGTCTACGAGAAGCTCGGACTGTTCCACGTCTACAGCTCGGTGTGGTTCTCCGCGATCTACATCCTGCTGTTCATCTCGCTCATCGGCTGCATCGTGCCCCGCACCTGGCAGTTCGTCGGCCAGCTCCGCGGCCGCCCACCGGGCGCGCCGAAGCGGCTGACGCGCATGCCCGCGTACGCGACCTGGCGCACGGAGGCCACCCCGGAGCAGGTCCGCGAGGTCGCGCTGAAGGTGCTGAAGCGGCGCCGGTTCCGCGCGCATGCCGCCGGGGACGCGGTCGCCGCCGAGAAGGGCTACCTCCGGGAGGCCGGCAACCTCGCCTTCCACCTGGCCCTGATCGTGATGCTCATCGCCTTCGCCTGGGGCCAGCTCTACAAGTCCGAGGGCAACAAGCTGATCGTCGAGGGCGACGGCTTCTCCAACGTCCTGCCGCAGTACGACGACTTCAAGTCCGGCAACCTCTTCTCCGCCGACGACCTCAACCCCTTCAGCTTCGACCTGACGAACTTCCGCGGCACCTACGAGGCCACCGGACCGAACAAGGGCACCCCGCGCGTCTACGAGGCGACCGTCGACTACGCCGTCGGCGCGGACGGCAAGGAGAAGACCACCCGGATCGAGGTCAACAAGCCGCTGGAGATCGACGACTCCAAGGTCTATCTCGTCAGCCACGGCTACGCGCCCGTCATCACCATCAAGGACGGTCGGGGGAAGGTCGTCTACGAGGACGCGGTGCCGCTGCTGCCGCTGGACTCCAACGTCACCTCCACCGGCGCCATCAAGGTGATGGACGGCTACCGCGACGGCAAGGGCAAGTGGGACCAGCTCGGTATCCAGGCGTTCTTCCTCCCGACGTACGGCGGCAAGGACTCGGCGGTGGTGTCGCAGTTCCCCGCGCTGCTGAACCCGCGGCTGAACCTGACGCCGTACCACGGTGACCTGAGGGTCAACGCGGGCCTCCCGCAGAGCGTGTACCAGCTCGACAAGTCGAAGCTGAAGGCGTTCCGGGACGCCAAGGGCGCGCAGGTGCGGGAGAACCTGGAGATCGGCGAGTCCATGACCCTGCCGAACGGGGCCGGCACCATCACGTTCGACGGGGTCAAGGAGTGGGCCGGCTTCCAGGTGACCCAGCAGCCCGGCAGCGGCTGGGCCCTCGCGGGCGCGATCGCCGCGATCCTCGGTCTCGCCGGGTCCCTGTTCATCCAGCGCCGCCGGGTGTGGGTCCGCGCGGTCGCCGGGCCCGACGGGGTGACCGTGGTCGAGATGGCGGGCCTCGGCCGCAGCGAGTCCGCGAAGGTGCCGGAGGAACTCGGCGACCTGGCCGCGCTGATCCACGACGAGGCCCCCACCGCGCCGGACACCCACCCGGATCCCGACCCCGACTCCGAACCCCCAGTCGTCACTGCCGAAGGGGCTGAGAAGTGACTCTCGCCGCCGCGACCAACGAGAATCTCGCGAACATCAGCAACACGCTGATCTACTCCGCGATGGCCGTGTACACGCTGGCCTTCTTCGCGTACATCGCCGAATGGCTCTTCGGCAGCCGCAGCAAGGTGGGCCGCACGGCCGCCGCGCTCACCGCCCAGGGCGAAGGGGCCGAGGGGGCGAAGAAGGCGGCCGCGCCCTCGGTGACCGTGAAGTCGGCCGGGGGCACCTCCGTGCTGGAACGGCCGAAGGTGGTCGTACGGGCGGCTGCCGGCGCGCGGGACGTGCCGGACGGGCCCGGCGCCCACGGCGGGGACGAGCAGGGCGACCTCTACGGCCGTATCGCCGTGTCCCTCACGGTGCTGGCGTGGGCCGTCGAGGCCGCCGGTGTGCTCGCGCGGGCGCTGTCGGTGCAGCGGGCGCCGTGGGGCAACATGTACGAGTTCAACATCACCTTCTCCACCGTGGCCGTCGGGGTGTACCTCGCGCTGCTCGTGCTGAAGAAGAACGTGCGCTGGCTGGGCCTTCCGCTGATCACCACGGTCCTCCTCGATCTCGGTCTCGCCGTCACTGTCTTGTACACCGCCAGCGACCAGTTGGTTCCCGCCCTCCACTCGTACTGGCTGTACATCCACGTCTCCACCGCGATCTTCTGCGGTGCCGTCTTCTACGTGGGCGCGGTCGGCACGATCCTGTACCTGTTCAAGGACTCGTACGAGAGCAAGCTGGCGAGCGGCGGCCGGCCGGGCCGGTTCGCGACCTCCGTCATGGAGCGGCTGCCGGCCTCGGCGTCCCTCGACAAGTTCTCCTACCGCGTCAACGCCGCCGTCTTCCCGCTGTGGACGTTCACGATCATCGCGGGCGCCATCTGGGCGGGCGACGCGTGGGGCCGCTACTGGGGCTGGGACCCCAAGGAGACCTGGTCGTTCATCACCTGGGTCGCCTACGCCGGCTACCTGCACGCCCGCGCCACCGCCGGCTGGAAGGGCCGCAAGGCCGCGTACATCGCGCTCGTCGCCTTCGCCTGCTGGCTGTTCAACTACTACGGCGTCAACATCTTCGTCAGCGGCAAGCACTCCTACGCGGGCGTCTGACCCGGACGACATCCCTCCACCGAAGGCCGGTTCCCGTGTGACGTGGGTCACGGGAACCGGCCTTCGGCGTGTGGACAGGGGGAGGACGTGGAGACGAATCAGGGGGACCGGAGCGCGCTGCGCGCCCGGATCAGGGACGGGGACGCGGGAGCCTTCGGCGAGGTCTTCGACGCGTACGCGCGTTCCGTGTACAACCACGCCTTCCGGCTGACGGGGGACTGGTCCACGGCCGAGGACATCGTGTCGCTGACCTTTCTGGAGGCGTGGCGGCTGCGGGACCGGCTGGACCCGGAGGGCGGTTCGCCGCGCCCGTGGCTGCTCGGCATCGCCACCAACGTGACCCGCAACAGCCGCCGCACCGCCCGGCGGCACGCCGCCGCCGTGGCCCGGCTGCCGAGGCCCGAGTCCGTGCGGGACTTCGCCGACGACGTGGCCGGGAAGCTCGACGACACGGCGTATCTGCGCGCCGTACGCACGGCGGTGGACCGGCTGCGGCGGCCCGAACGCGAGGTGCTCGCCCTCTGCGCCTGGGGCGGCCTCGACTACGCCGCCGCGGCGGAGGTGCTCGGCGTGCCCGTGGGCACCGTCCGCTCCCGCCTCTCCCGTGCCCGCGCCAAGCTCGCCGCGGCGCTCACCGGGGAACCCGCCGCCCGACGCGGACAGACACAAGGCGGCCACGCACCCGTGGCCGGGCCCATCCAGGAGGGGAACCAGTGAACGAGAACCCGTCCCCCCGCGGCATCCCGTCCCCGCCGGACGCGGCGGCTTCCCCGGACGTCCCGTCCGCCGTGGAGCGGGAGCTTCCCCCGGGCCGCCACAGCGTCCTGAGGGAGCATCTGATGCGGGAGATCGAGAACCGTACCGAGAGCGCGGACACCTCGCGTCCGGTGGCCGTACGGCCGCTCTGGCGGCGGCCCGCCTTCGCCGCGCCCGCGGTCGCCGCCGCCCTGACCGTCGCCGTGGTCGTCGGCTCCGCGGTGACCCAGCACGTCACCGGGCCCTCGGCGCCCAGTGTGCTCGAGGACGACGGCCGGTGGGGCGGCACCCGCAGCGACCGGAGCGCCGCCGAGGTGCTGGAGCGGGCCGCCGAGGCCGTCGGGAAGCGCAGGCCACCCGCGATCGAGGACGACCGGTTCGTCTACACCAAGCGGGAGGACTACCACTGGAAGGCGGACGACAGGCTGATGGGGTCCGAGTGCGCGCGGACCCTGGAGGGGCATCCATTCGGGACCCGGGAGTTCTGGAGGTCGGTCGACGGGAAGCACGCCGGTCTGTCATGGGAGGAGGAGGACGGGGAGCTGGTCAAGCGGCGCCTCGCCGTGGTGCCGCGCATGAAGGGATTCGTCGGCTCGTACCGGGAGGCGGAGGACGAGCTTCCCACCGGGGTCGAGGGCATGTACCGGTATCTGTACGGGGCGAAGGCCGGCGAGCAGCCGAAGGCCGGGGACGGGCGCGCCGACCGGGCCGCGTTCGAGAAGGGCGCCACGCTGCTGGCCGGGCTGTTGCTGCCCCCGAAGGCGGAGGCCGCGCTGTACCGGGCGCTCGCCCGGATCCCCGGGCTGACCGTGTACGAGGGGGCGCGGGACACGGTGGGCCGTACGGGGGTGTCCGTCGGGATCGCGGGCCGTTTCCCCGACTTCGGGCAGGGCCGGTCCCGCCACGAACTGCTCTTCGACGAGCGGACATCGGCGTTCCTGGCGTTCAACTCGGTCAACTTCGACGCGCTGGACGAGGACTGCGAGTCGCTGCGGGTGGGGGACCTGGTGTCGTCGGAGGCGATCCTGAAGCGGGGGGTGGTGGACCGGGCGGGGGAGCGGCCGTGAGGCAGTCGAAGCAGGGGCCCGCGGCCCTGGGCCGTGTCCGGCCAGGAGCGGTACCGGTTCGGGCAGGCCAGTCACGGAGTGGCGGCTCTCGCCGTAGTGGCGGCTCTCGTCGTATGGCGATCGCCACCGGGCCCTGCCCAGCGGAAAATCGCGGCGGTTCGCCGGAAGGGCTCACCGACGGTGTCCGTTACGATCGCGCATATCGCCATAACTAGGACATTTCTCTGTGTGGGGAGAGCGCATGCCCGACGAGCACCTCAATCGAGTCGATCCGGAGCGCCTTCAGCTGTCTCGCGCGGTTTCTCAGGTGGTCAAACAGGCGGCCACGATTCTTCAGCAGGAGCTGACCGACGGCTCGGGTCGCGCCACGACCATGCAGAAGAAGTACGCGGCGACGAAGAAGGTGGACCCCAACGAGTTCCAGCTCTTGAGCAGCCGGGTCCGCAAGGACGTGCACGACCTCATCGCGATGGCCGCCGAGATGTTCACCGAACTCAAGACCAATGAGGTCCAGTCCCTGGTGTCGCGGATGGCCACCGACGCGCACGACGTGGTCGACACCACGATGAACCTCATCGAGAACGCGCCGGCGACCGCCAAGACCTTGGCGAATCTGGGCTTCACCACGCCGCCACCCGCGGGTGCCACGCCGGCGTCGGACGCCACACCGGATGCCGGTGGCGAACCACCGCAGCCCAGCGCCTGAGAGGGTCGCTCCATGACCGCTGAACCGGGCGTGGGCCTCGGCCCCTCAGCCGTGGAGTCCGTTCTCGCGCGCTACCGCGACCTCACGATCGCACGGCTGCTGTCGGACATTCCGGACTCGACGCAGGACGAGCTCTACAGCCTCGTACGCGACTACCCCAGCCGATCCGGCAAGGGGCTGCGCCCGGCGCTGTGCCTGGCGGTGTGCCGGGCGCTCGGTGGCGACATCGAGAAGGCGATCGACTCGGCGGTCGCCATCGAGCTCACCCACAACGCGTTCCTCATCCTCGACGACGTGCAGGACGGCAGCGAGATGCGCCGCGGGTCGCCGACGCTGCCCGCCGAGTACGGCCTCGGGGTCGCGGTCAACGTCGGCAGCGCGACCAATCTGCTGGCGCTGCAGCACCTGATGGCCAACCGGTGGGCTCTCGGGCCCAACCTCGCGTGGGCGATTCTCCAGGAATCCGCCCTGATGATGCGCCATTCGCTGGAGGGGCAGGCGATCGAGGTCGGCTGGATCCGGAACAACGCCTGCGACCTGGTCGACGAGGACTACTACCGGATGTGCATGAAGAAGTCGTCCTGGTACACGTGTATCCACCCTTGTCGCGTCGGCGCCCTCGTGGCCGAGGGCAAGCACCGGGCGACGGTCCGATTCGACCGCTACGGCTGCTATCTCGGTGCCGCGTTCCAGATCCAGGACGACCTGCTCAACCTGACCGGTCACTACTCGCAGTACGGCAAGGAGATCTCAGGGGATCTCCGGGAGGGCAAGCGCACGCTCGTCCTCATCGAATACATGCGCCGCTGTAACGCCGCGCAGCGGGCGCGGATGGAGCGCTTCCTGGGCAGGACGCGTGCCGCCCGCACCGAGGACGAGGTGCAGTGGGTACGCGACGAACTGCTCGCGTCGGGCTGCGTCGAGACCGTACGGGCGAGGGCGAGGGCCCTCGCCGACGAGGCGCACATGGAGGCGCTCAAGGCGTTCGACGACAGCCCCGACTCCGAGGACAAGCAGTTCCTGCTCGACCTGCCGTACTACATGGTGGAGCGGGACAGCTGAATCGCCTCTGTCCTCGTCGTACGGCCGACCGCTTCAGTCCTCGTGCCCGGCCGGGGGCAGCTGGATACCGGCCCGGCAGCCGATGAAGGACGCGTTGGGGCAGAAGGCGTCGAAGCCCATGCCGTAGCGGGCGAAGGATCCCCAGGCCGCCTTGCGCACCTCGGGGTACTCGGCCTCGGTGAACGCCCTGCCCTCGAGGCCCTTCAGAGCCCGCAGGACAGCGCCACGCGCGGTAAGGAACGACGGGTTCTTCGGGGTGAGTTTCAGCCCGTCGACGACGGCCTGCCAGGCGACCCGGTAGCCGCGCTCCCTGCTGTCGAGCACCGCGCTGATCCGGCGCGTCATCTCCATGAGCGCGGCGCACCAGATCTCGCCGACGTTGTGGATCCTCGTGTAGTCCAGCCCGCCCGTGGCATGCCCGACGTCCCCGAAGTCACCGGGGTAGTCGTCGTCGTACGGCCGCTGGCGGATGCCGCCCGGGTCGTCGACCACCCAGTCTCCGACGACGGTATGTTCCCGCTCCCGGAAGAAGTTGGGGATGGTGAGTGCGAAGTAGTCCGACCAGCCCTCCCCCATCGCCCGGGACTGGTCCTCGCGCAGGCCGTCGGCATCGTGCAGACCGCCGACCAGCCGGTTGGTCAGACCGTGCGTGTACTCGTGGCGGACGACTGCCGCGTCCATGGCCGTGTGCCTATGGGTTCCGGCGACCAGACCCATGTTCATCTCCGCTGCCGAACCGTCGGCGCGCGTGAGCATGTTGGCTGTGCCGAAGACCGGCCCAGGATGGGCGCGGGCCACGACGGGGTCGGCTCCCACGCCGAGGCCCGAGAAGTTGACGGTCTGGAAGTTGCCGTGCTCCTCGGTGAAGCCGAGCATCATGAGGAGGTCGTGCAGTTCGTTGCACAGGAAGAAGATGTTCGTGACGAGTTGTTCCGGCGTGCCGGGCTTCGGGGCGAACAGCGCGTTGCCCGCCGCGTCGACATCGACCTGGAAGGTGTCGCCGGTGTCCGCGTGGACGGCTTGCACGTTGTTCCCGACGGTCGCCACGTGCCCGTTCTGCTGGGTGACCCAGGGCCCGGGGAACCCGGGCAACGGCGTCGCCGGGCGTTCGACCGGATAGTCGGTCAGCGGCAGCGGGAAGGAGGCCAGGGCGGGCTCCGTCCTGGCCGGGTTCTGCCGGACCACCAGTCCTCCGACGACGTGATCGGTCAGGTCCTGGAGGTACAGGACCTGGGGTGCCGCCGTGTCCCTCGTCTTGTCGTCGGCCTCCACGAGCGCGTGGTACTGCACGGCACCGTTCGCGCGAGAGAACCTGAACGACCAGGCGAGACGGACGTCGTCGCCCATGTAGAAGTACACGAGCCGCGCGGGGACCGCCTCGTCGAAGGCACCTTTGTCGAACGTCATCGGCTGGTCGTTGCGCGCCTGGGAACTCAGTCGGCGGAAGCCTTCCGAGATGTCCAGAGCCGGAAGTTCGTCGGTGCCGAAGAGGCCGTCGATCGTGACCGGTTCGGCGGCCTTCGCGGCGCCGGCGGCCAGAGCCGTCTCGACCGGCACCGTGGGCATCGTGGGCACGTTGCCCGGCACGCTCGCCGTGTCGCCGACGACCCTGTCGACCGTGCCGTCCTCGCTCAGCCACACCTTGGGTGCCATGCCCCACACGTCGATGCCGTTGAGTGTCTGCTGGAGGCTGACCACGCGCATGCCGCCGCTCGTGGACGTCACCTTCGGATCGGCCTCGAACTCGGCGGGCTCTCCGGCGGCGAAGCCGATCGCCCGCGAGACCGAGGAAAGGTACTCCTTGGCGCGGACGATGTAGTCGCCGTCGGCTGCCTCGGCGCCCGCCCGTTCGGCGAGGCCGACCGGTGCGCCCTCCACCCGTAGCTCGGTCAGGTGCCCGGTGAAGCGGTTGACCTTGCTGTCGTCGGCTATGAGGGTGTGCTGCACCGACTCCGCCACACGGTCGGTCTCGGCGAGGAACGCCTCGGCGCCCCGGACCCGGGCGAGCCGGTCGTACTGCAGATCCCGCTTGTCGATCAGCTGTGTCATGACGTGCTCCTGCCACGGGCGCGGGGCCCGGCGTCGGCTGTCTGTGCTCTTCGGCTCTGGTGCGCTCTTCGGCTCTGGTGCGCTCTTCGGCTTGGCTCCCTTGTGGTCTCTTCGGCGCTTCTGTGGTTCACAGGCCCGCGAGGGTGAGGGCGGTCGCTATGACGGAGCGGGCGACCGTGGCCGCGAACTCCGGGCTGTGATCCTGGTCGAGGAGGGTGTCTCCGGGCGTGTGATACTGCCGGGTGCCCGTACCGGGCCCGCCGTCCGGAGCGAAGATGTCTTCGGAGACGGCTATGGCCGCCCACCCCCGCTCGTGGAAGCTGGCGTGGTCGCTCCGTCCGATCGCCGGGTCGGAGGGGCCCGTGAGGTGTTGGACCGTCACCGCCGGGTCGATGGCGGGGATGGTGTCCGCGACGAGGGCGCCCAGCGTGTCGGACGCGCCGGCGACCGGACCCGGCACTGAGGAACCAGCGTGGATCTCGACGGTGGGTGTCCTGCCCTGCTGACGCCCCGCGATCATGTCCATCTGGAAGACACCGGTGATGCGGTCGTCGGCCGCGGCGGCGGCCCGGGCGTAGAACTTGCTGCCGACCAAGCCCTGTTCCTCGGCGTTGAAGAGCACGAAGCGCACGTTCCGGGTCGGCGTCCTGCCCTCCGCCAGCACGTGGTGCAGGCACTCGGCCGCAGCCAGGACGGCGGCAGTCCCGCTGCCGTCGTCGTCGGCGCCCGGTGCGGGGTCCACAGTGGGGTCGTAGGGGCGCGGGGCGCCGTTCTCGTCGACGAATTCACCGCTCGAGGCAGTGGAGTCCAGATGCGCGGTGACGAGGACCGTGGAGTTGGCACCCGCCACACGGTGCTCGGCCTCCACGTTGAACAACCGGCGTCCACGCCACCGGAACTGGTGCAGTCGTACGTCCAGGCCGAGGTTCTGGAAGCGATCCGCGCACGCCTCGACAACTCGGGGGTTGTCCGCGGCGGACGCGTCACGGCTGCACACCAGCGGCGCCTCGCCGTCTCCGAGCGGTTCGACACCGGAGAGGCGCGCGACATGGCCGCGCAGTACCCCGGGGGTCACGGCCGCCCGTACCGCGGCGATCGTCTCCGGGGAGGGGCGGCCGTCGCCGGCCGCCGACACAGCCGGCCCCGGCGCCGCAGGAACTTCCGTAGCGCCTTCCACGCCTTCCGCAGGGCCTGCGGCGAGTTCTTGTGCCCATGCCTCGCCGGGGCGGGAGAGGAGCGCCGGGTCCGGAAGCAGTCGCTCGGTGTGGCCGGGCTTCGCGCCCGGCGGGTGGACGTCCTCGATCGGGGCGCCGACGGGTGCGGCGACGTAGACGCCGCCCGGCGCGGGGCCCAGCGGGAGGAGCGGTGGGGCCGTGACGCCGGCGAGTTCGCCGGCTACGGCGCCGAAAGCGGACGTGGCGCGCGTCGTCGCCCTGTCCGAGGCGTCCGCGAAGCCCTGGGCGGGGGTGAGAGGGCGGTCGTCGCGGATCAGGAAGGCCGCCGTGTCCTCCACCGGCCCCCGCAGGTCGACCGTGAACCCCGCCTGTTCGAGCGCCGCAGCGCCGCGCATGCTCGCCATGGCCAGTACGAGCCGCACGGAGGCGATATGCACGGGAACGACCTCGGTCCGGTTCGCGACCATCTCCAGTGCGGGCAGGCCCCGGTCCTCGGGCAACCCGATCCGCGCCCAGAAGACGGGACGGTTCTCCAGAGCGGCGGCGGTGAACACGGGGTGGGCCGCCGTACGCAGCCCGGCCTGCCGGGCGAACGCGCGCTCCTGGTTGTCCTCGCCCACGAAGACGCACTCGCCGGACGCGGAGGACGGGTTCCCCTCGCCCGCCGTGCCGACGACCGCTTCCTCGAAGATCTCCCGGCTGTTCTTGGGGCCCCAATGGATGAGCGCGTCGTCGGTGAACCGGCCGGGGAACGCCTCCCGCAGAGCCGACGCGGCCCGCTCCGCGGCGCCTTCACTCGAACCCGGATTGGAGATGACGCCCTTGCGTACGTCGAGGAAGGCGTCGAGCACGGCAAGGACGCGGGGCCGGGGCAGCAACGTCAGCGAACCGTCCGCCTCCTCCCGCGCATCCGCCAGGGTCGCTCCTATGTCGAAGAAGAGAACGGGCATTTCAATGCCTCCGAGAGGAACCGGGAGTCGGCACGTGGCCGAGTGAACGTCCCGGGCGGCAACGGCCGGCCGCGAGAGCGGTTGGCGCGGCGCGAGACCTCGGACGGCTCCGCGCCGGCCGGCCACTGCCACACACTCCCCTCCGGGAACGGGCTGCCGACCACTCCATCGTGCGCCTTCGGTTGCGTGCCTGCATCCGGGATGCAGGCGAATGCCGTTCAACTTGGCACAGTTGAATGAGGTACGGAGTGAGCGACCTCCCTCATGTGTTCCAGGATGGTGGGATGGTCACGCTTGGGACTCCCCGTTTGATCCTGCGCCGCTGGCGCGAGGAAGACATCGCGCCCATGGTTGCCGTCAATTCCGACCCCGAGGTCGTGCGGTGGATTCGTGACGGCGGCGTCCTCGACGAACAGCAGACTCGCGGCCGGGTTCAGGCATAAGACCCCGGGCTTTTCCGATCAGGCACACCTCACCCGTGCCGCCCGGGACTTCACCCGGCGTACGCCTTCGTCCGTGCGGGGCGCCGCACCATCCGGTCTCCACGACGACTGGATGCGGCCGCCCCACACGCTTCGAGACGTCCAGTGAGTCGGTGCACGCCCTACGCGCCCGGCGGCCTCACTGCGGCAGCGACACCAGCAGCGCCCGCGACGACGGCGCCCGCCCCGGCACCCAGTCGTTCGTTCGCGTCGCGTGCCGCAGCGCCGGGTGGTCCCGGCCCCGCAATCCCGCATAGAACACCGCCCGGTCGGCTATCCCGGCCGCCCGGTCCCGCAGCACCGACTCCATCACCCTCAGCCCCGCCGTCTCCTGCACGTTGTCTATGAGGATCACCGGCCGCCCGCCCCCGGTCCCCGCGTCCCCCAGGTCCGCCAGCAACGCCCGTACGAGATGCCGCTCGGCGTGGGCCCGCGCGTCCCCGCCCGCCCGGAAGTGCCGGGACAACAGGACCAGCCCCAGCTTCGGACTGCCCGCCGCGTACGGATAGTCCCGGTACCAGACCGCCCCTCTCCGCAACCGCCGGTACGACGACGACACCCCCTCGGTGAACGCCTCCAACGCCGCCTCGACGATCGCCTCCACCACCGGCCCCGTCCCCGACACGGACGACACCAGCCGTGCGACCACCTTGCCCGTCCACCGGCCCGCCGGTCTCCCCAGCACACCACCGCCCGTGCCGCTCAGCAGCAGTGCCCGCTCGGCCTCCTCCCGCAGCCTCGGCACCTCACGGTCGCTCCATCCACCGGCCGCGACGGCGAGCAGACCGCACGCCAGCCGGGGGAACGCGACGCGCCCCGCCCCGGCCACCGGTGCGGCGAGCTGCTCCGCGATCGTCGACAGCGCCTCGTAGACGGGCGACCACGACTCCGCCGGGCGGCCCGGCGGAGGCCGCTCGAACCGTGTCTCCTCGCCGTCCATCAACGCGACGGGGGTACGCCCCGCGTACGCGTCCCGCAGCTCCCGCAGCGCCGTGCTCTTGCCCGGGCCCCGGGCATCGGCCAGCACCACGAACGGCTCTTCCTTCGCGTGGGTCATAGAAGCTGTGGGTATCAACAGCTGTGGCGCGAGGGGGAGTTGTTTCGGACTCGGGCGCAGATTGTTCGTTCGTATTACGAGAATGTCGGAACGGCGTCCACGAAGTGCTGCCAGGCGGACCGGTTGATGATCAGCACGGGTCCGTCAGGGTTCTTGCTGTCGCGGACGGGGACGAGGTCGGGGATACCGGGGGCGATTTCGATGCAGTTGCCGCCGTTGTCGCCGCTGTGGCTGCTCTTGATCCAGGTAGCCATTTCCAGGCAGTCGCCGCCGTCGTTGCCGCTGTAGCTGCTCTTGATCCAGATCGCCGCGCTCAGCTCGTAGCCGTCCATGACGCTCGTACCCCTCCATCACGTCGCTGATCAGAGCGGCGGAATCGCGGGCTGACGGGATGTCGGCCCTGAGCACATCATAGGTCTGGCTATAACGAGCGTAAGTCGTCGGCTCGTTGTTGAAGTGGCTCCGGTCCAGCGACTCCGAGTAGACCCAGCGCTCATCGGGCAGCTCGATCAGCGACATGGACTGTCTGGGGCGGACGACTCCGAAATGGTCGGCGGGGGCCACTTGGATACGGATATTGGGGCGCTGCCCCACGTTCAGCAGGTGCGCGCACTGATCGCGCATGATCTCCGGGCTCCCCACCCCGTGCCGGAGGCAACTCTCATCCAGAACCGCAACGTACAGCGGGCCGTCGTCGGCCAGGAAGCGCGGTTGTCGGCTCATGCGCGCCCGGACGCGCTCCTCGACCTCATCCCCGGTCCAAGTCCGGGAGAAGAGCGCGCGGGCGTAACCCGGTGTCTGCAACAGGCCCGGAATCACCTGCTCCTGGTACTCCCGCAACCCGACCGCCACCGCCTCCATCTCCACCCGGCGCTCGAACCAATCCGGATGCTGGACGGCGGGATACCAGTCGATCTTGCCCCACATCCGGGTCAACACCCCACCCGCGTCCAGCACTTCATCGCACCGCTTCGCGAACTGGTCGCTCGGGACCCTCGTGCCCGCCTCGATCTTCGCCACCTGCGACCGGTCGCACGGGATCTCCCTCGCCAGCGCCTCCTGCGTCAGCAGCGCCGCCTCGCGGTAGTGCCGGAGCACCTCGCCGAACAGCGCCGCGCTCCCAGCGCCGCCCGCCCCGTCCGCGTTCCGCCTCGTCACCCGCGTCCCCCTCGTGCTCCAGCGTGGCAAAGGCCCAGTGCCACACGTCCCGCGTTGATTGCCACCGTTCCCCTCGGCGACGCTGTGTACACCCAGAGTTACTGGCAGGGCTGTGGAGTGCACGTGGAACCAGAGGGACAGCTTGTCTACGACCCGATGACGCGGCGGGTCGGCGAGTACCGGGACAAGGTCGGCCCGTACGCGCTGTTGCGACCGGTCGGCGGCGGCCGGGAGTGGGAGGCGGACCCGGCGGCCTTGCGGCCGGCGACGCAGGCGGAGCGGATCGGCGCGCAGGTACGCGCGGCGAACCGGCGTACGAAGAGGAGGGTGTGAGGGTGCGTCGCAGTGACGAGGGCGAGCCGGGCCGCCCACCCGTTCCGGTCCCCGGTTGCGCGGCGTGCGCGGAGCTGGCGGCACGGCGGGACGAGGCCCGGGCCCGGTACGACGGGAGCGCGGAGACGGACGCGAACGTCATGCTCCGGCACCATCAGCGGCGCGACCACGGCGGAGCCGCCCGTACCCGACGGGTCTTCCGGTACGTGCCCTACGTCATCGCGCAGGACCCGACGGCGGAGCCGGAGTACGAGGCGCGGTGCGTGTCGGGCGACGAGACGGAGTGCGGCGCGGCGTCGGGTGTGCGGAGCGGCCCGGCGGACGTGGAGGAGTGGCTGCGCGGGCACACGCAGGAGACCGGGCATCTGCGCTACCGCCGTACCTTCGGCGACTACGCGGTGTTCGAGGCGCAGGAGGACGTGCCCCACGAGGGGACGACCTCCTGACGTGCCGTCATGCCAGCGCTTCGCGTACGGCGGTCAGGATGTCCTCCGTCTCCGCGCCCAGCGCCCGCGCGGCCGACGTGAAGTCCCGGGCCAGCGTGGTGAGGTGGTCGGCGTCGTGGGTGCGCGGTCCGGCGGGGAGTGCGGCGACCCGGGTGCCCGCGCCCCGGCGGGTGCGGATCAGCGCGGCGGCCTCCAGCTCGCGGTAGGCGCGGGCGACCGTGCCGGGTGCGAGGCCGAGGTCGGTGGCGAGCTGGCGTACGGTCGGCAGCCGCTCGCCCTCGGTCAGCCGGCCGGTGCGGATCAGCGCGGCCAGCTGGGCGCGGATCTGCTCGTACGGCGGCACCTGGCTGGTGGTGTCGACGCGGACGGCGGGGTCGGTCATCGGCGGAGCGCCCCTTCGGCGGCGGGTCCGGCGTCCAGGGCGACCTCGTCGTCGAGGGCCGTACCGCCGTCGCGTCCCGCCCTGTCGTCGAAGGGCCGTTCGTCCTCGACCGCCCTCGGGGCCACCACGGTGACCAGGGACCAGACGAGGGTGAACAGGTTCAGCAGGGCCAGCGGGTAGAACACCCAGAACGTGAGCGCGCCCACCACCCCGGCGCAGCCCGTCTCGGTCAGCGCGACGGAGATCATCAGCACGGCGTACAGCTGCTGGCTCGACACCAGCAGGCCCCACGCCCCGGTCACCGCCCACGCGCGGTCGCGGCGCTGCTGGTCCCCGCCCGGCCCATGAGCGATGCGGCGCAGCGCCCAGGCGCAGGTGGGGGTGGCTATGGCGAGCGCGCCGAACATGGGGAGGCTGTAGTAGAGGCCGGGCCACGGGCCGAGGTTCGCGCGCATCCCGTTGCAGGTGATGTGGACGACCTTCCCCGTGCTGAGGGCGCGGTCGGGATCGACGGAGGCGGTGGCGGCGGTGATCACCAGCAGGGCCACCAACGAGACCCCCTGGAGGGCGATCAGGGGGCCCATGCGCGGTGGCACATGGTCTCTGACCAGGCGCGGGGCGAGGCTCGCGGTCCGTACCGCCTCCTGCGGGCGCAGGGTCAGGGCGTCGGCGAGCAGGACGCCGGCCACCGCGCACAGGCCGAAGGCCGTGATGCAGAACACCACGCGCTGCTCGAACTCCACGTCTCCGTCTCCCAGCGTCGAGACCGCCTGCGCCACGACCACGCCGACGGCCAGCCCCGACCAGCGGGCGACATGATCGGCGTGTTCGAGCAGCCGGTAGGGGAGCGGGGCGCTGTCGAGCATGTGGAGATCCCCCCGGATCATCTTGTACCAAGTGGTGGATACAAGATGGCCCTGCCCGCGCCTTGTGTCAAACGCCCGCTCTCTCGGCAGGACCGGTCAGGAATCGAGAAGCCACGGCCACCGCCCGGCCCCTAGCGTGGTGGTCATGGCAACCACCGCTTCCACCGCAGCCCGCACGTCCCTCGCCTCCCTCACCCTCGAGGTCGCCGACCTCGACGCCGCCCGCCGCTTCTACTCCGCCTTCGGGGTGGACGCGTACGTACGCCTGCGGGCGTCCGAGGCGCCCTCCACCGGATTCCGCGGCTTCACCGTGGCGCTCACGGTGTCCGGGCCGGCCACCGTCGACGGCTTCGTCGCCGCCGCCGTGGACGCGGGCGCCACGGTGCTGAAGCCTGCCGCGAAGTCGCTGTGGGGCTACGGCGGCGTCGTCCAGGCCCCGGACGGGACGATCTGGAAGATCGCCACCTCGGCGAAGAAGGACACCGGCCCGGCCACCCGAGAGATCGACGAGGTCGTCCTCCTGCTCGGCGTCGAGGACGTGAAGGCCACCAGGCAGTTCTACGTCGACCGGGGCCTGACGGTGTCCAAGAGCTTCGGCGGCAAGTACGCCGAGTTCGCCTCCGGCGGGTCCAGCCCCGTCAAGCTGGCGCTGTACAAGCGCCGCGGCCTGGCCAAGGACCTCGGCGTCCCCGCCGATGGCGCCGGCTCGCACCGCGTCGTCCTCGGCGGCACCGCCGACGCCTTCACCGACCCGGACGGCTTCGCCTGGGAGACCGCCGCGTAGTCCGCCCCCGCGCCGTCCTTCCTGACTCCCCGCCCCGCACGCCGGCCTGTCCCACCCCGCACGAGAGGAAACCCGCCATGCCCTCCACGAAGTCGTCCTCCGAGAACCCCGGCACGACCACCGACGAGAAGTACAGCGGATTCACCGCCGAGGAGCGGGCCGCGATGAAGGAGCACGCGCAGGAGCAGAAGAAGGCGGCGGCGCGGCGCGGTACGTCCCGGGCGGAGAAGGAGGCGGCGGCGGAACGGGACGTGCTCGCGAAGATCGCCGAGATGCCCGAGGCGGACCGGGGCCTCGCCGAGCGGATCCACGCGATCGTCAAGGCCGCCGCTCCGGAACTCGCGCCGAAGCTCTGGTACGGGATGCCCGCGTACGCCAGGGACGGCAAGGTCGTCTGCCACTTCCAGAGCGCGGAGAAGTTCAAGACGCGGTACGCCACGCTCGGCTTCAGCGACCAGGCGGCACTCGACGACGGCACGATGTGGCCGACCGCCTACGCCCTGAAGGAGCTGACCCCGGCCGACGAACAGGTCATCAGTGCCCTCGTCAAGAAGGCGGTGGGCTGAGGCGTCAGCCCACGGTGATCGCGTCGAGCTTCTCCCGCAGGTAGACGTGCGAGTCGACCGGCGGGTACGCGACCCGGCCGACCGGGGCGGGCACCGACTCGACGACCGTGCCCGGTGTGCACTCGCCGAAGTAGACCAGCGACATCAGTTCCTCGGCGGGCTCGTCGGCCGGCGGCGGCAGCACGCGGTGCCGTCCGGAGCGCCACCGGTCGCCGGTCCAACGGGCCATCAGATCACCGATGTTGATGGTGAAGGCCGCCGGGTCGTACGGCGCGTCCTCCCAGCCGCCCTCGTCCGTGTACACCTGGAGCCCGCCCTTGCCGGCCTGCCGGTCGAGGATCGTGACCGTGCCGAAGTCGGTGTGCGGGCCGATCCGGAACTGGCCGGGAGCGGGGTCGCCCAGGACGTCCCGGCCCGGGTACCAGTTGATGTTGAAACCGTAGGTCGGGTGGCTCATGTGCCGGGCGAAGAAGTCCCGTTCGAGGCCGAGCGCGTCGCCGAGCAGGGTCAGCAGCTGCCGCTCCAGTTCGCCCATCCGCGCCAGGTACTCCTCGCAGAGCGGCCGCAGCTCCGGCACCTCCGCCGGCCAGACGTTCGGCTGGTACCACTCCGCGTTGACCACCGGGTCCTCGAACGGCTCGTGCGTCGCGAACGTCAGCGACTCCTTCAGGTCCGGCGGGGTCTCGGTCCCCTCCGCGTAGCCGTTCGCCTCGGCGCCCGGCCCCAGCCACCCCCGCCCGCCGACCTTCACCTCGTACACCCTCTTGCGTTCCGGGGGCAGCGCGAAGAAGGCCCGCGCCGCCTCCCGGACACGCGTCCGAAGCGCCGGGTCCACCCCGTGCCCGGTCACCAGGAGGAACCCGGCGGTCTGGAGCGCCTCGTCGACGGTCCGCGCGATACGGGCCCGGTCCCGCTCGTCCCCGTCGAACCAGGGGGTCAGATCGATGGTCGGGACGCGGGTCGTCTCTTCGTCAGCCATGGCCTCACTCTGCCCGGGAAACGGCGGGCCCACGTGTGCGGCGGAAGATCATCAGGGGATCAGGGGATCAGGGGATCAGGGGATCAGGGGATCAGGGGGGCGGGAGGAGGGTTCCCAGGGGGCCGAGGTCGAGGTTGAGGTCGTCGAGGGTGAGGCCGTAACGGTCGCAGAGTTCGTTCATGCGGTCGTGCAGGACCATCAGGGTCATGCCGAGGCGTTCCTCCTGCTCCTCGGTCAGCCCGCCCGCGTCGACCCGGTGGAGTGCCTGGCGCTCCATCAGCTGGCGCAGCAACTCGACGATGGTGAGCACCAGTTTGACGAGGTCCCGCTCCACCGTGTCCGGGTCGGTCCGCAGCCGGTGCGCGACCGCCCCGCCGCGGGAGAGCGGTGGCGGGGCGATCTCGTCCGGCCGCGCGGGAAGCAGCGAGAACGCGCGCCGCGCGGCCTCCGCCACCTCCCGGAGCCGGTCGATGGGCGGCCCTTCAGAGGGCGTCGGCGCTGCCATGGCCGCGCCCTTCGGTGTACGCCGGGCCTGTGTGCGCAGGGTCCACGTGCGCCGGGCCTGTGTGTGGTGGTTCCATGTGCGCCGAGTCCGTGTGGGCCAGGTCCGTGTGGCGGTCCGTATGGGCCGGGTCCGTGTGGGCCAGGTCCGTATGGGCCGGGTTCGCTTGCGTGCCGGGCGGCAGGATCGGGGCCCACTGCTCCTCCATCTGCTCCCGGACGGCGACGATCACCGCACGCAGCGAGATCCGCACCAGGTCGATGTCGGCGATGCTCAGCACGAGGTCGCCGGTCAGCACGACGCCACCGCTCAGCAACCGGTCGAGCAGATCGATCAGTGCGACCTGGCGCCCGCTGAGGGGGCGGTCGTACTCGTCGTCGTACGCGGCGGGCGCGTCGTACCCGCTCATCGGTGCCGGTCCTCGTCCCGCTCGTCGTCGTCCTTCGGCGGCGCGGCGGACGCCTTGCGCCGCTTCGGGCGCGGCTCGTCCCCGCCGCGCTCCTTGCGGGGGGCGGCGCGGGCCTTGCGCTCGGGGTCGGGAGCGGGGGCGCGACGGCGTTCGGACAGGTCGTCGACGCGACGGCGCTCCGGCGAGTCGCTCGGGGACAGCTCCGCCGGGGACTCCGCGAGGCGGCCGCGGAGTTCCCTGATCTCCTCGCGGAGGCGTTCGTTCTGCTCCTCCAGGGAGCGGCTGCCGTCGGAGCGGGACGCGCGCGACGAGAGGGCGGGGTCGTGCTCCCACCAGTCGATGCCGATCTCCTTGGCCTTGTCGACCGACGCCACCAGCAGCCGCAACTTGATGGTGAGCAGCTCGATGTCGAGGAGGTTCACCTTGATGTCGCCGACGATGACGATGCCCTTGTCGAGGACCCGTTCCAGGATGTCGGCGAGGTTCGCGCTGGAACCCTGGCCGCCGCCGTAGGGGGTGAAGGCCCGCGACGGGGTCTGTGCGGGGGGATCGGCGGGCCCGCTCACGACTCGCTCGACCTCGCTTCCTCTACCGGCTCCTCGTCCTCGTCTTCCTCGTCCTCGCCTTCTTCGTCCTCCTCGCCGTCCTGCTCGTCTTCTTGGTCGGCTACGTCGTCGTCTTCCTCGTCTTCGTCGCCTTCGGCTTCGGAGTCGTCCTCGGCGTCCGCGTCGTCTTCGTACTCGTCATCCGCCTCCTCGTCCCGCTCGTCGTCCTCGTCCCGCTCGTCGTCGTGCTGGTCGTCCGGCTCGTCGTCCCTGTCCTCGTTGTCCCTGTCTTCGTCGTCTTCCTCTTCCTCTTCCTCGTCCTCCTCGTCGCGCGCCTCCGTGTCCTGGTCGTCGTCCTCGTCCTCGTCCTCGTCGTCCTCGTCCTCGCGGTCCTGGGGCTCCTGCTCGTCCTCGGGGCTCTCGTCCTCCGTGTCGGTGTCCGTGTCGGTGTCGGTGTCCGTGTCGGTGTCGGTGTCGTCGGCGCCGGTGGCTTCGGTGTCCTTGGTTTCCTCGGTGTCGCCCGTGTCCTCGGAGTCGCCCGTGTCCTCGGTGTCCTCCCTCTCCGCGGCCGCTTCGTGAGTTTCGGTGACCTCGCCGTCGTGGATCTCGCCGCGCCAGCCGCCGGTGGCCTCGCCGCGCATCGTCACGAACGTGCGGAAGAGCTTGAGGTCCAGGCGGGCGCGGCGGCCCTGGGCCCGGAACAGCCCGCCGGTCTTCTCGAACAGCCCTTTGGGGGAGTACTCGATGATCAGCAGCACCTTGGTGAGGTTCTCGCCGAGCGGGTGGAAGGTGACGACGCCCTTGGTGGTGGCCTTCTCACCCTCCGACGTCCAGGCGATGCGCTGGTCGGGCACCTGTTCCGTGATGTTGCCGCGCCAGCGCCGCTTCGACTTGGCGACCTTCACCTGCCACTGGGTCGTCGCGTCGTCCTGCTGGTCGACGGAGACCACACCCTTGGCGAAGCGGCTGAACTCCTGGAACTGGGTCCACTGGTCGTACGCCTCGCGCACGGGCACGCCCACGTCGATGTCCTCGATGATGGTGTGCCCCCGGCCGGTGCCGCCCTCGGGCTGCCTCCCGTGTTTCTTGCCGGCGGCGGAGTCCTTCGCCTTCCCCGCCGCGTCCTTGGCCTTCCCGGCCACGTCCATGGCCTTGCCGCCGGCGCCCTTCGCCTTCTCCAGCAGGGCGCCCTTGGCGTGGGACGCGCCCGAGGCCAGGCCGCCCGTCAGGCTGCCCTCGCCGATCCGGCGGGCTCCCTCGCCGAGCTTGTGGCCCGCGCCTTCGAGCATCACGCCCAGCCGGGCCTCGACGTACTCCTGCAGCTCCTCCTTCAGCCGGGCCGTGCCGGGGTTGTGCAGTGCCTCGTCACGTACCTTGCTGAGGGTGCCGGCACCGCCCCTCGCTCCGTTGCCCTCAGCCATCGTCCTGCCTCCTCGACCTGGAGGTGCCGCCGCTCTTGGTGCGGCCGGCGGAAGCGGTCTGCTTGGCGGTCTGCTTCTTCGCGCGTGACGCCGGACTCCGGCGCTGCGACCCGCCCCGGCTCTTCTTCGACTCCGGCTCCTTCTGCTCCTCCTGTTCCTCCGGCTCCTTCTGGTCCTCCTGTTCCTCGCCCTCGTCCGGCTCCTCGTCCTGCTGGTCGTCCGGCCCCTCGGGCTCGTCCTGCTGCTCGTCGGGCTCGTCCTGCTGCTCGTCCGGCTCGTCCTGCTGGGCGTCGGGCTCACCGCCGCCCGCCTGGGCCCGTTCGCGGAGCCCCTCGGTGCGGTGGTGGAGGGCATCGGCCAGGCTGTCGGCCTTCGCCGTCAGCACGGAAGTCGCCGCCGCCTTGCTCGCGTCCGTCAGTTCGGTACGCACCTGCTCGGTGATGTTGCTGAGGAACGGGGAGTCCAGCAGATGCCCGAGCTGCCCAGGCCTGGCCTTCGAACCGGCCAGCAGAGCCCCCGCGCTGAGCGCGAGCTTCCCCTTCTTCGTCCGGCCAAGGAGGTAACCCCCCAGGACGGCCGCGCCGATCGTCGCGTTCTTCATGATCTTGTCTTCTTTCCGTAGGCCGCGCACGTCACGGTCCGGGCCCCGCGCCCTGCTGGGCCCGGTAGGCGCTGATCTCCTGCAACCGGCGGAGCAACTCGTCCTCGCGCCGCGTGGCCTCCTCCTCGTCGATGCGTCCCTCCGTCCGCGCGCGCTCCAGGTTCACCAGCTCCTCCTGGATCGGCGCCGGGTCGTAGTACTGGTCCTCGGCGGTCTGCCGCACCTTGTCCAGCACCCAGCCGATGCCGCGCACAGGGGCGAACGGCAGTGTCACGATGCTCCCCACCAGTCCCACGTCCTCGCCTCCTCACGACGCAGGTACGAAGCTGCCGCGGTCAGACGAAGCTGTACGGCGGCAGAGGGCCGCGCAGGCGGAGTTCGGCACCCTCGCCCAGGCGCTCGGCCAGTTCCCCGCCGGCGCGGCTGAACTCCTCGGACCGGGCGTCCTCCACCAGGAAGGACGCGTTCACGAAGTACTGCTGGGACGGCGGGGCGATCTGCTCGGAGACGACGAACGGACGCAGGGCGGCGAGGACTTCCTCCGCGAGCGCCGCGTTCCGGGCCTGCACCTCCTGGGCCACGAGCTCGCCGAGGGCCAGCCGGTCCTCGTACGTCCCGCCGCCGTCGCGGATCGCCGCGTTGAGCCGCCGGGCCTCCTCGGAGTCGGTGAGGATCGCGCGCAGCAGGGCGTCCTCGTCCGCGACGCCCTTCACGTTGAACTCGGCCGTCCCCGTCAGCTCGTCCAGCCGCTGGGAGAATGCCTCGGCCCGCTCGTCCAGCAGGGCCCGCACGGAGTCCTCGTCCGGGGCGACGAACCCGAAGCTCAGCGGCAGGATGGCCCCGTCGGCCCAGAGGTTCTCCTGGACCTCGTGGTGCGCCTCCAGGTCGCGGCGGGCGACCGAGAGATCCGCCGGGGCCTCGCTGACGACGGCGCTCAGGGCGCCGCTGCTGACCGCGTGCAGGTCGCCGCCGTCCTCTCCGACGCCATGGACGTCGTCGAGGTCCAGCGGATGCTCCGCCTTGGTGATCGCGTAGACGTACACGGACATCGGCTCGCCTCACTCCTCGTCGTGCTTGGAGGAGCGGCGGCTCGCGCCGCGCTCGGAACGGACGCGCTGCCTCTCGCGTCCGGACTCGTCGTCGTCCCCGCGTCCCTTCCCCAGGGACTCGGTGACCGCCTGGACCGCGCCGCTCAGCGCCCCCTTGCTCTTGCCGCGGGCGCCCGCCTCGGTGGCGTCGCCGACCATGTCCGTGAGCTGGGCGGGGGCCTTGCGGCCCGATTCCAGGTCCAGCCGGTTGCACGCCTCCGCGAAACGCAGATACGTGTCGACGCTGGCCACGACCACTCGGGCGTCGATCTTGAGTATCTCGATGCCGACCAGGGAGACCCGTGCGAACGCGTCGATGACCAGGCCCCTGTCCAGGACCAGTTCCAGCACGTCGTAGAGGTTTCCCGAGCCGCCACCCCCGCCTCCGCGGGCGGCGAGGGCGCCACCCTCGCCCTGCGGCATCACAGTCACGATGTTGTCCCTTCCGGGCAGGGGGGACCTACGGCGGCGGTCGCGTCAGCGGCCGCCGGACCGGTCGATCTGCGCGCGGGTGTACCGGCGTCCGCGCTCGTACGCCAGCAACCTTCCCGCGGGGTCCAGGACCACCTGGTACGTCGCCATCACACTGCTCGTCTGCGGGACGCGCTCCAGTTCCTCGACCTCGACCTCGGCCTCCCAGCCCTCTTCGGTCGGTTTCAGCGCGGAAACGGACTCCGGAACGCGTCCCAGCACCTCGGCGAGCTGCTCGAGCGCGCTCCGAATGGCCTCGGGCGCGGAGAGTCGCTCCTCGGCGCGGTCTTGCCGCTGCGAGGAACGGCGCTTCTCCGAGTCATGGCCGTTCGTGGCTCTCACCTTCTCTCTCTTATCTCGCCGTGTGCCCCGAAAAGTACATATGACACTTTTGAGGTGATTAGGCCGAAAAATCATGATGCTTGACCGCGTGGAGGGTGGGCCGGGCAGGGGAACGGGCCTGCGGCCCGACAGTGCCCCCCGAGTCAGAAGGCGCCTGGTCTACTCCTCGCCGTCCTTCTCCCGCTTCTCCCTCTCCTGCCGCTTCAGTTCCTCCTCGCGGCGCCGCAGGTCCGCCTCCCAGCTCTTGAGGAGCGACTCGTCCTTCTTGTTCTCCTCGGAGAGCGACTTCAGGAACTCGGGGTTGTCGTCGGGGGCGACATACTCCACGCGGTGGTTGCGGTGCCACTCGGAGGGCGTGCGCCCGTTCGCGGGGACGTGGCGCAGCTTGCCCGCGGCCAGCCACGCGATCGGGCCGACGATCCAGAAGAGCAGGATGATGAACACCCAGGCGATCTTGGGCAGGTGCTTCGCCTCGTCCTCGGGGGTGTTGAGGCAGTCGATGAACGCGTAGATGGTCAGCGCCAGCGGCACGAGGTACATCAACACCCTGAGCATGGAACGCCCCCTGGAAAGCGGTGGTGGGCCCGTCCGCCGGACCCCGTACTGACGGGCGGCCCGTGCGGCGCCGACCCTGTGCGACGGAAAGCCATGACCTTACGCCGGGCCCCGTGACGGGGTCAGGGTAGCCCCTCGGGGATACTGGACCGCATGGCTTACGACGATCTTCGCTCCCTGCTCCGCGCCCTGGAGCGCGAGGGCGATCTCAAGCGGATCAAGGCCGAGGTCGACCCGTATCTGGAGGTCGGGGAGATCGTCGACCGGGTCAACAAGTCCGGCGGTCCCGCCCTCCTCTTCGAGAACGTCCGCGGGTCGAGCATGCCGCTCGCGATGAACGTCTTCGGGACCGACCGCCGCCTGCTGAAGGCCCTCGGCCTGAAGTCGTACGGCGAGATCAGCGAGAAGATCGGCGGGCTGCTCAAGCCGGAACTTCCGCAGGGCTTCGTGGGCGTGCGCGAGGCGTTCGGGAAGCTGGGCGCGATGGTGCACGTTCCGCCGAAGAAGGTGAAGGCGGACAGCGCCCCCGTGCAGGAGGTCGTCCTCCAGGGCGACGACGTGGACCTGGACCAGCTGCCCGCGCTGTTCACCTGGCCCAAGGACGGCGGCTCCTTCTTCAACCTCGGGCTCACCCACACCAAGCACCCCGAGACCGGCGTCCGCAACCTCGGCCTGTACCGCCTCCAGCGCCATGACAAGCGCACCATCGGCATGCACTGGCAGATCCACAAGGACAGCCGCAACCACTACCAGGTGGCCGCCAAGCGCGGTGAGCGACTGCCGGTCGCCATCGCCTTCGGCTGCCCGCCCGCCGTGACCTACGCCTCCACCGCGCCGCTGCCCGGCGACATCGACGAGTACCTGTTCGCCGGGTTCGTCGCGGGCAAGCGCATCGAGATGGTCGACTGCAAGACGGTGCCGCTCCAGGTGCCGGCCAACGCCGAGGTCGTCATCGAGGGCTGGCTGGAGCCCGGCGAGATGCTCCCCGAGGGCCCCTTCGGCGACCACACCGGCTTCTACACCCCGCAGGAGCCGTTCCCCGCGCTGCGGATCGACTGCGTGACGATGCGGAAGCGCCCGTTGCTCCAGTCGATCGTCGTCGGCCGCCCCCCGACGGAGGACGGCCCGCTGGGCCGCGCGACGGAACGCTTCTTCCTCCCCCTCCTCAAGATCATCGTCCCGGACATCGTGGACTACCACCTCCCCGAGGCGGGCGGCTTCCACAACTGCGCGATCGTCTCGATCGAGAAGAAGTACCCGAAGCACGCGCAGAAGGTCATGCACGCGATCTGGGGCGCCCACATGATGTCCCTGACGAAGTTGATCGTGGTCGTGGACTCCGACTGCGACGTCCACGACCTCCACGAGGTCGCCTGGCGCGCCCTCGGCAACACGGACTACGCCCGCGACCTCACCGTCGTCGAGGGCCCGGTCGACCACCTCGACCACGCCTCCTACCAGCAGTTCTGGGGCGGCAAGGCCGGTATCGACGCGACGAAGAAGTGGATCGAGGAGGGCTACACCCGGGACGGGGGCTGGCCCGACATGGTCGAGTCGGACCCGGCCACGGCCGCGCTCGTCGACCGGCGCTGGAAGGAGTACGGCCTGTGACCAGCGCCTCCGCCGCGATCCCCCAGCCGGGCCGCACCAAGGCGTTCCTGCGCCTGGTGATGATCGAGCACTCGGTCTTCGCGCTGCCCTTCGCGTACATCGCCGCGCTCACCGCCATGTTCCAGCTGGACGGCAACATCCACTGGGTACGGCTGCTGCTGGTCACCGTCTGCATGGTCGGACTGCGCACGTTCGCGATGGCGGTCAACCGGATCATCGACCGCGAGATCGACGCGCGGAACCCGCGTACCGCGCACCGCGAGCTGGTGACCGGCGCGATGTCCGTGAAGCACGCCTGGACCGGCGCCCTGATCGCCCTGGTGGTCTTCCTGGGCGCGGCGGCGCTGCTGAACCCGCTCTGCCTGGCGCTGGCCCCCGTCGCGGTGATCCCGATGGTGGTCTACCCCTACGGCAAACGCTTCACGAACTACCCCCAGGCCATCCTGGGCCTCGCCCAGGCGATGGGCCCGGTCGGCGGCTGGCTCGCGGTCACCGGCGAGTGGTCCTGGGACGCGGTGATCCTCGGCCTGGCCGTCGGCATCTGGATCGGCGGCTTCGACCTCATCTACGCCTGCCAGGACGTCGACTCCGACCGCGAGACCGGCGTCCTGTCGGTCCCGGCCCGCTTCGGCATCCCGGCGGCGGTGTGGGCGGCACGGGTGTGCCACGCGCTGACGACCGCCCTGTTCATCTGGTACGCCGTGGTGACGGACGCGGGCGCGTTCCTGTGGCTGGGCCTCGCGATCGTCGCGGGCGCCTTCGTCTACGAGCACACGATCGTGCGCCCGCACGACCTGTCGCGGCTCAACCGCGCGTTCTTCTCCGTCAACGGCTTCATCGGCATCGCCCTGTTCGTGTGCGCGCTGCTGGATCTTCTGGTGAGGGGTCTGACTCCCTGAATACGGTCTGAACACGGTGCGGCCCAACACCGAGAACAGAGACCCAGGGAGGCCGGCGTGACCGTCTCGGGCACCGACCGCCCGCGCTCGCAGCTCAGCCGGTTCGAGGACATGTTCCCCGGCTATCACATGGAGATCGTCGAGGGCAGCGTCATGCTGCATCCGGTCAGCCGCACCACGCGGCAACCATCCGACGGGTGTGGAACACCGTGCGGGAGCAGGCGGCCGAGGAGTGGGGCTTCACCAGCGATGTCGCCTTCCCCTTCGACGACGAGAACGAGTTCTGCCCGGACCTGGCCATCATTCCGGCGGTGGAGGTCGAGAAGAACGAGGCAGCGTACTCACCCGACCACATCGAGGTCGTTGTCGAGGTCGTGTCCCAGGGCAGCATCCGACGCGACTACGAACTCAAGCCACGCTGGTACGCCTCTCGCGGCATCGCCAACTACCTGATCCTCGACCCGCTCAAGGGCCACTGCGTCACGATGTGGAACCCCTGCCCCGACGGTTACCGGGGTCGCGACACCATCCCCTACGGCCCCGACCTCACCGTCGACTCGCCGCTGGGCAAACTCACGATCGCCACCGGCCGCCTCCCCGTGGACCCGAAGGCACGCCCTACACGGTGAGCGCCCCGCGGGGGCGACGGCGCCGGAACAGGAACGCCGCCACCACCCCCGTCACCAACCCGATCAGATGGCCCTGCCAGCTGATCCCGGTCGCGGTGGGGGCGATACCGCCGAGGATCGCGCCGCCCCAGATCGCCGCGACCAGCACCCCCACCCCGACCCCCAGCAGCCGGCGCTCGACGAACCCGCTGACGACGAGGAAGCCGAAGAGGCCGAAGACGACACCCGAGGCACCCGCCGTGTTGGTGTGGTCCGGGGATATCAGCCACACGCCCAGACCGTCGGCCACGATGATCAGCGCGCAGACCGCGGCGAAGCGGCGGATCCCGCCCAGCGCCGCGAGGAAGCCGAGCACCAGCAGCGGCACGCTGTTCGCCGCGACATGGCCGAAGCCGAAGTGGAGGAACGACGCGGGCACCACGTCGACCAGCTCGGGCACCGACCGCGGCATGATGCCGAAGTCGTCCAGCGCGTGCCCGCTCGCCACGTCGATCACTTCGAGGATCCACAGCAGGGCCACCCAGCCCGCCATCAGCTTGGCGGCGGCCTTCGCGCGGTCCCCGCGCGACCACTCCCGATCAGGGCTCAGCGCCCCGCGCACTCCACCTGCCATGTCAACCCCCGAGTCAACTCGTCCCCTCAGTGGAACGGCCGTGCCCCCTTGACCGGTTCCCGCCCCACGCCGCCGGATAGGCTCGGTGTCGTGAACCAAGTCAAGCCAGGAGAGACGGCGCGTACGCCTTGGATCGTAGGGGTCTCCGGCGCATCCGGCACCCCATACGCCGCCGCCGTGCTGCGTGCGCTCCTCGCCGCGGGGGAGAGCGTCGACCTCGTGGTGTCCCGGGCCTCGCGGCTGACCCTGCTGGACGAGACGGGCATCGCGTTCCGGGACGCGCACTGGCGTGACGACCTGCGGGAATGGCTGGCGCGCGGCGCCGACGGCAAGCCCGGCACGTTCCCGGTGGACGTCGAAGGCGACCGGGTACGGCACTGGAGCGCCGGCGATCTGGCCGCCGGACCGTCCTCGGGCTCGTACCCCGTCAAGGGCATGCTGATCGTCCCCGCGTCGACGGCGTGCGTCGCGGGCGTGGCCCTGGGGCTCAGCAAGGACCTGCTGCAACGGGCGGCGAGCGTCACCCTGAAGGAACGGCGGCGCCTCGTCGTCGCCGTACGGGAGACGCCGTTGAACGGGCAGACCCTGCGGCACCTGGTGACCCTGGACGAGGCGGGCGCGACCGTACTGCCCGCCTCCCCGGCCTTCTACGCGGGGGCCACGCACATCCAGGACCTGGTGGACTTCGTGGCCGGGCGGGTGCTGGACGCGGCGGGTGTCCCGCACACCCTCTACCGGCGCTGGGAGGGCGAGATCGGCGGGGCCCGCCCCTCCGGCACGAGCGACACCACCCCCGGGGGCACCTGAGCGGCCTCCGCTCACCCCGCACCTACGCGCACCACTCATCACCGAGCAACTCTTCAGTGCAACTCTTCAGCGGAAGGCAACCGATCGCATGGACGCGGTGGACAGGCAGCTCATCCAGGCCCTGAGGGAGAACGGCCGGGCCTCCTACGCGGAGCTGGGGCGCCTCGTCGGCCTGTCGGGACCCAGTGTCACCGACCGCATCAACCGGCTGGAGGCCGCCGGTGTCATCACCGGCTATCGCGCCACCGTCAACGCGGCCTCCCTCGGCCTCGGCGTGATCGCGCTCATCGGGATCTCGCTCTCCGACGCCGCCGACCACGAGGACGTGGCGAACCGGCTCCGCGACCTCGACGAGATCGAGGACTGCTGGTTCATCGCCGGCGACGACTCCTTCATGCTCAAGGTGCGCGCCACCGACGTCGACGGCCTGGAGAAGACGATCCGCCGGCTGTCCGGCACCAAGGGCGTCTCCCGGACCCGGACGACGATCGTGCTCTCCACGAAGTGGGAGAACAGGGTGGGTGAGCTGCCCGAGGAGCAGTAGACCCCGGGGAGTACGGTGGCTGGGTTGTCATCGAGGCAGGACTGAGGGAAGGCGGAGGCATGGACGTCGGGCTCAAGCGCGAGCTGGAGGAGAAGGTCCGCTCCGGTGAGCGGCTGACCCGTGAGGACGGCATCGCGCTGTACGAGTCGGACGACCTGGCCTGGCTGGGCGGGCTCGCGCACGAGGTGCGGACGCGGAAGAACGGCGACGTCGTCCACTTCAACGTCAACCGTCACCTCAACATGACCAATGTGTGCACGGCCTCCTGCGCCTACTGCTCCTTCCAGCGCAAGCCGGGGGAGAAGGACGCGTACACGATGCGCATCGAGGAGGCCGTCAAGCTCGCCAAGGCGATGGAGAGCGAGAACCTCACCGAGCTGCACATCGTCAACGGCCTGCACCCGAACCTGCCGTGGCGCTACTACCCGCGCTCGCTGCGGGAGTTGAAGGCGGCCCTCCCGAACGTCTCGCTGAAGGCGTTCACCGCCACGGAGATCCACCACTTCGAGACGATCAGCGGGCTGTCGGCGTCGGAGATCCTCGACGAGCTGATCGACGCGGGTCTGGAGTCCCTGACGGGCGGCGGCGCGGAGATCTTCGACTGGGAGGTCCGGCAGCACATCGTGGACCACCGCACCCACTGGGAGGACTGGTCGCGGATCCACCGCCTGGCGCACGAGAAGGGGCTGAAGACCCCGTGCACCATGCTCTACGGCCACATCGAGGAACCCCGGCACCGGGTGGACCACGTCCTGCGGCTGCGGGAGCTCCAGGACGAGACCGGCGGCTTCCAGGTCTTCATCCCGCTGCGCTACCAGCACGACTTCGTGGACATGAAGGACGGCAAGGTGCGCAACCGCCTCCAGGCGCGGACGCGGATGGCGACGGGCGCGGAGTCGCTGAAGACCTTCGCGGTGTCGCGGCTGCTGTTCGACAACGTCCCGCACGTGAAGGTCTTCTGGGTGATGCACGGCGTCCAGACCGCGCAGCTCGCGCTCCAGCACGGCGCCGACGACATGGACGGCTCGGTCGTCGAGTACAAGATCACGCACGACGCGGACAACTACGGCACGCCGAACAAGCTGACGCGTGAGGATCTGCTGGACCTCATCCGTGACGCCGGGTTCCGGCCGGTGGAGCGGAACACGCGGTACGAGGTCATCCGGGAGTACGAGGGGGCGGATCCGTCGCGGCGGGAGGCTCCTCAGCCGATGCGGGTCTGACGGTGCCGGGCGCCTGGTGGCTCGGGGGTGCGGGTTTCGTTGGCGGGTGCGGGTGGTGTGTGGTTTCTCGCGCAGTTCCGCGCGCCCCTGAAAAGCGACCGGGGCTGCGCCCCCGTGCTTTTCAGGGGGAGGGCGGGCCGCAGGCCCGTCCCTCCAGGGGCGCGGGGAACTGCGCGAGAAACCCCCCGCCCACCCGCACGTGTCCACTGTCCGAATCCGTTTGACGCGCCGCCGCGCGTAATGGCTAATCTCAACCAATGACCCTTACCTTCCAGCTCGACCCTCCCCTCACCCCCGACCTCCGCGACGGCATCCTCGGTCTCTGGGCGGACGTCTCCAACGCCGGTGGTGCCGTCGGGTTCGTGCCGCCGGTGTCGCCGGAGGCGATACGGCCGGAGCTGGTGAAGCACATGGTCGGCATGGCGGAGGGCCGCCAGCGGCTGCTCGTCGGGTTCGACGCGGCCGGCGCGCCCGCGGCCACCGCGTTCTTCAGCTTCAACACGCACCGCCTGATGACGCACTGGGTCTGGCTCTACACGGTGATGGTGCACCCCGCCCACCAGGGCAAGGGCTACGGCCGCGCCCTCATGAGGGCGGCCGAGGAGGCGGCCCGCGGCTTCGAGGGCGTCGACGCCGTCCGCCTCACCTGCCGCGGCGGCCTCGGCCTGGAGCACTTCTACGCCGCCTGCGGCTACAAGGAGGTCGGCCGCGTCCCCGGCGCCATCCGGGTCGCCCCCGACGACCACCGCGACGACATCACGATGCTCCTGTCCCTGACCTGATCTGATCTGACCTGACCTGACCTGACCTGACCCGAGCCGCGCCCGCACCCCCGTGCAAGATCGCCCCCCGACCGTGCTTCACTGGACGGTGGCCTTTGGGAACGTCCGGAACGGAAACGGAAGAGTGGATTGAGATGCTCCGCTACACACTGATGCGCCTCGGGATCTTCGTGGGCTGCTTCGTGGTCGTCTGGGCCCTCGTCTACTCCGGCATCGCCCCCCGCGGTCTCGGCGCCTCCAACGGCATGTGGATGATCATGCTCGCCCTCGTCGTGTCCGCGCCGATCAGCTTCGTGGCCCTCCGCAAGGAGCGCGACCGGGCCTCCGCCCGGATCGCCCCGCGCCTCGACCGTTCCATCGACCGCGTCAAGTCCAACCTCGCCGCCAACCGCAGCCAGGAGGACGAGGCCGACGACGTGGCCCGCACCCAGGCCCCGGCCGACGAGGACGCCAAGGCTCCCGAAGAGGCCACGGCTTTGGAGGACACCAAGGCTTCCGAGGGCGTCAAGGCGTCGTAGGCGGCCGGGACGGCCCGTCGCGAAGACGGTCGGGATCTTTCCCGGCGGCAGAACCGTACGCTTGCCCGCATGGGTGCTGTGAAGAACAAACGGATGCCCCGGGCGGTACGGGAACAGCAGATGCTGGACGCGGCCGTGCGGACGTTCGGGCAGCGCGGCTACCGTGCCGCCTCCATGGACGAGATCGCCGAACTGGCGGGCGTGTCCAAGCCGTTGGTGTACCTGTACCTGAACTCCAAGGAAGACCTCTTCACCGCCTGCATCCGCCGTGAGGCCGAGGCGCTCACCACCGCCGTACGCGAGGGCGTCAACCCCCGGCTGCCCGCCGACCGGCAACTCTGGGAGGGGCTGGGGGCGTTCTTCACGCACACCGCGCGCAACCCGGACGCCTGGGCCGTCCTGCACCTCCAGGCCCGTACGCACGGCGAACCCTTCGCCGCCGAGGTCGCGGCGATGCGCGAGGAGATGGTGGCGTTCGTGACGGGGCTGATCCTGGCCGCCGCCCGTGAGGCCCGCCGCGACCCGTCCCTGCCCGAACGCGAGGTCGCCGGCCTCGCCGAGGCACTGGTCGGCGCCGCCGAGGCCCTCGCGGCCTGGGCCAACGCCACGCCCGGCCTCACGGCCCGGCAGGCCGCCGCCACGCTCATGAACTTCGCCTGGTCCGGCCTCGGCAACCTGATGGACGGCCGCCCCTGGACCCCACCGGCCGACATCACCACGCCGTAGGTTCGGCGACCCGGCAGCCCCGGCGACCGGTAGGGTCCGGCGGCCGGTAGGGCTTGCCCCACCACGGATCCTCGGGCGCACCGGCTCGTGCCGTACTCCCGGCGTTCCTAGCGTTTCCGTATGACGGAAACGCTGCGGTCGCCCACCCCTACCCGGTTACTCGACGTCGACGCGCTGCGCGGGTTCGCGCTGTTCGGCATCCTTGTCGTGAACCTCGCCTTCTTCGCCTCCGGCTACCCCTTCCACCTCGTCGCCGATCCGGCGCACGGCTCCTGGCTGGACGACTCCGCCCACTTCGGGGTCCGGCTGCTGTTCGAGATGAAGTTCTACCTGCTCTTCTCGTTCCTGTTCGGCTACAGCTTCACCTTGCAGCTGGCCGCCGCGGACCGGGCCGGCGCGAACTTCACCACCCGGTTCGTCCGCCGGCTCGGCGGGCTCTTCGTGCTCGGCGGACTGCACGCGGTGCTGCTGTTCCACGGCGACATCCTGACCACCTACGCGCTGCTCGGTCTCGTGCTGCTCGCCGTGCACCGGATCCGGCCGAGGACGGCGGTGATCGCCGCGGGGGCGATCGTCGTGGTCATGGCGGCCGGTGCGGCCGTGGCCGCGCTGGCCGGCGCCGACCTGGTCGCCGACCAGGGCGCCGCGCTCGCCGACGGCCGCGCGTCGACCGACGCGCTGGACGGCGGCCTGGGTTCGGTGATCGGCGAACATGTGCGCTCGCTGCCGGTGATGGCCGGAAGCCTGGCGGTGCAGGGCCCGCTCGCGCTGTCCGCGTTCCTCGTCGGGCTGGCCGCCGGCCGGCACCAGGTGCTCGCCGACGGGATGGGCGGGCACGCGGCCGCGCTGCGCCGGCTGGAGCTGGTCGGGTACCCGGTCGGGCTCGCCGGCGCTCTGGTGTTCGCGATCGGCGGCGGCACGGTCGGCCTGGGCGGGCTGGCGGTCTGCATCCTGACCGCGCCGTTGCTGGCCGGCGCCTACGTGGCCACCCTGCTGCGGGTGTTCACCACCCCGCGCGGCGCCCGGCTGGCGCGGGTGCTCGCCCCGGCCGGCCGGATGGCGCTGTCGAACTATCTCGGTCAGTCCCTGCTGGGCGTGCTGATCTTCACCGGCGTGGGGCTCGGGCTGGCCGGGGACACGCCACCGGCGGTCGTGCCGGTCGTCGCCGCCGGCATCTTCGCGCTCCAACTGGAGCTGAGCCGGCGCTGGCTCGCGCGATACCGGTACGGCCCGGTCGAGTGGGTGCTGCGGGCCGTCACGAACGCGGAACGTCCCCCGATGCGCCGCTGACCCCCGCCGGCCTGCGCCCCCCTCCGCCGAGACATCGCGCTCCCGGCGGAGTCGCCGCCTGCCGTCAGTGGATCAGCGGGTACACGCTGCCCGTCACATGCACCCTCTCACCGCCCTCGCGGTCCCGGCCGCGCAGTTCGAAGTCACCGCCGGGGCGGCCGTCCGCCGCGAACGTGACGGTGCCCGGGAGCGGCACCGGTGCCCGGAACTCGGCGCGGACCAGGGCCGCCGGGGGTGTGCCGTGCTCGGCGAGGCAGCGGGCGACGGTCCACATGCCGTGGGCGATGGCGCGCGGGAAGCCGAAGAGGCGGGCGCCGAGCGGGTGGAGGTGGATGGGGTTCCGGTCGCCCGAGACCGCCCCGTAGCGCCGCCCGACATCCGCGGCGAGCCGCCACTCGGCGAGCGCGGGGAGCGACGGCGCCGAGCGCGGGCCCTCGCGGGTGGCGGCGGGACCGCCGTCCGGCCGGTGGGTGGTGTGGGGGGTGAGGGTGGCGAGGGACGGGGCGGGGGTCCGGTGGCGGGCGAGGTACGTGCTGCGGGACTCCCAGGCGATCTCGTCGCAGCCGCACTCGCCGCCGGTGTCCCGTACCTCGGTCACCACCGTGGCCTCGGTGCCCCGGCGGTGGGGCGTCAACCCGTCGACGTACACGGTCAGTTCGTACTCCCCGGTGGCGGGCAGCCGACGGCGGCGGGTGATCTCGATCGAGGTGTGGACGAGCCCGAGGAGCGGCAGCGGGAAGTCGCGGCCGGACATGATCCGCATCGCGAGCGGAAACCCGAGGACGTGCGGATAGGTGAGCGGGACGGCGTCCTCGCCGGTGGGGAAGCCGCAGACCCGTTCGTACGCGGCGAGATGCGCGAGGTCGATCCGTACGCCGGGCAGGACGAGCCGGTCGAGGCGGCCGACCGTGCCGTCGCCGTGCCGGGCGGCCGTACGGGGCAGCCTGCGGCTCTTGCACGGGGAGAGCAGGGCGCCCCGCGCGAGGAGGGGCGGCAGGAGAGGCGGGCCGGTGAGGGTGAGCTGAGGCATCGGACGGTTTCCCCTTCTCCCCGGCGCGGCGCACTTCCTTACTCCTCGGTCAGGTTACCCGAGGTAAAGGTCCCGGAAGCAGGGTGGGCGAGCAGGGGAGATGAACGACGCTCAGGTAATTTGACGCCTGCTTGACCTGCGGCGGAGTGCCGCAGGACACTGCACATCCCCACCCCCGGAACATCCCCGGACCACCCCCGCACTCACACGAACCTCACACACCGGCCCCGTACGATCCGGGCACACCGAATGCCCCAGGAGCCGCCCGTGTCCAGCGACCGCAGTGAACCCCTGCTCGTGGAACCCGAGTTGAAGCGGCTGGACGGCACGGTGCGAGAGGCGTACGTCCCGCCGCTGGCCACGCCCGGCACGTACGGCTCGCTCGCGGACATCCCCTTCGACAACGCGGACCACGAGCCCGGCGCGGTCGTCCTCAGCCGCAAGCACAACCGGGAGGACGCCAACGGCAGCGACGGGAACGGCGGCGCCCATGGCAACGGCAACGGCAGCCCCAGCGGCGGCGGCGACGGGGGCGAGGCCGGGGGGCGTTGGCGGGACGTGACGGCGGCGGAGTTCGCGGCGGAGGTGCTCGCCGTGGCCAAGGGCCTGATCGCCGAGGGGCTGATGCCGGGCGACCGCATCGCCATCATGGCGCGCACCACGTACGAGTGGACGCTCCTGGACTTCGCGGCGTGGGCGGCGGGCCTGGTGACCGTCCCCGTCTACCCGACCTCCTCCGTCTTCCAGACCCGCTGGATCCTCCAGGACTCCGGCGCGGTCGCCCTGGCCGTGGAGACGACCGGGCAGGCCGCCGCCCTCGGCCCCGAACTCGACCGCATCCCCGACCTCCGCCACATGTGGGTCTTCGACAAGGGCCACATGGAACACCTCGCCGAGCGGGGCCGCGACGTGTCCGACCAGGAGGTCGCCGTACGACGCGGCGTGCTGGGCCCCGACACCCTCGCCACCCTCATCTACACCTCGGGCACCACCGGCCGCCCCAA
Source organism: Streptomyces sp. NPDC030183 (assembly GCF_055573455.1). Taxonomy (NCBI): domain Bacteria; kingdom Bacillati; phylum Actinomycetota; class Actinomycetes; order Kitasatosporales; family Streptomycetaceae; genus Streptomyces; species Streptomyces sp. NPDC030183. Next base: position 99,730 of record NZ_JBVIBK010000017.1, on the reverse strand, counting down.
GGGCTGCGCCCTCACCCACGGCAACTTCTTCGCCGAGGTCGACAACGCGATCGACCTCCTCTACCCGATCTTCCGCGCGAAGACCGACGAGGAGGCGTCCACCCTCCTCTTCCTCCCGCTCGCCCATGTCTTCGGCCGCATGGTGGCGATCGCGTGCATGCGGGCCCGGATCCGCGTGGGCCACTCGCCGAGCTTCCGCACCGAGGACCTGCTCGCGGACCTGAAGTCGTTCCGCCCGACGTTCCTGCTGCTCATCCCGTACGTCCTGGAGAAGGTCTTCAACACGGCCCGGGCCTCCGCCGAACGCATGGGCCGCGCCTCCTCCTTCGACCGCGCCGCCGCGGTGGCCCGCCGCTACGGCGAGGCGCTGGAGTCCCAGCAGCACGGCACCGGACCGGGCCCCACCGCCTTCCTCAAGGCGGCCCGCACCTTCTACGACCCCCTCGTCTACCGCCGCATCCGCAACGCCCTCGGTGGCCGGGTCCGTTACGTCATCTGCGGCGGCTCCCCGCTGGGCCGCCGCCTGGCCGCGTTCTTCGCCGGCGCCGGTATCGACGTCTTCGAGGGCTACGGCATGACGGAGACCACGGCCGCCGTGACCGTCACCCCGCCGGTCCGCCCCCGCCTCGGTACGGTCGGCCGGCCGCTGCCCGGCACGCGCGTGCGCATCGCCGCGGACGGCGAGATCCTCCTCCACGGCGGCCAGATCTTCCGCGGCTACTGGGACCCGCAGGCCGGCGGAGTCGTCCCCACGAGCCCCGACGGCTGGTTCGCCACCGGCGACATCGGCCGGCTCGACGAGGAGGGCTACCTCACCATCACCGGCCGCAAGAAGGAGATCCTGGTCACCGACAGCGGCAAGAACGTGGCCCCGGCCCCGCTGGAGAACTGGCTCCGCTCCCACCCCCTGATCGCCCAGGCCATGGTCATCGGCGACCGCCGCCCCTACGTCACCGCCCTGCTGACCCTGGACCCCGAAGGCATCAGCCACTGGCGCCAGATGAACGGCAAGCACGCCGTACCGCCCGAACTCCTGGTCGACGACCCGGAGCTGCGCATGGTCCTCCAGCGGGCGGTGGACGAGGCCAACCGCCTGGTCTCCCGCCCCGAGTCCATCCGCCGCTTCACCGTCATCCCCGGCGGCTTCACAGAGGAGGCGGGCCATCTGACTCCGTCGATGAAGCTGCGGAGGGAGACGATCGAGAAGGCGTTCTCGGCGGAGATCGAGGGGCTGTACGAGACGTAGGGACGGCGAACGGGCGAGCCCAGCGAGCAGGGAGCGGGCGGGCCTCGCGAACCGGGAGGCGGGCGGGCCTCGCGAACCGGGAGGCGGGCGGGCCTCGCGAACCGGGAGGCCGGCGGTCTCAGACCAGCAGGTCCTTGTAGTAGAAGCTGGCCTTCTTGTCGGGCAGTGCCTTCGATTCCTGGGAGCCGAAGCCCATGTGGAGGCGGGCGGCTGCGGGAGTGGCAAGGTCGGGGATCTGGATGGCCAGACCTTCCGGCTCCCGGTAGTAGAGGCTCTCGCCCGCCTTGGTGAGACTGCGCTGCACCACGGTCCCGGTGTTCCAGTCGATGGCGGTGACGTAGGTGTTGCTGTCGCTGGTGCGGGTGCCGTCCGAGGCGTAGGTGTAGGCGGTGCCGTCGAGCGTGTACAGGTACTGGCCGAGCGAGGTGTAGCCCTGGAAGGTCGGGCCGGTCAGGACGGCCGGCTGGGTGAGGGAGGCCAGCGGCGTGAACGTCCTCGCCTTGAAGGCGGCGAGGTCGTAGAGGCTGTACTTCCAGGTCCCGCTGACGCGGTGGCGGTGCGCGATCCGGCTGTTGACGGGGTCGATGGCGACCGTGTTGTGGTCGGAGCCGGGTACCGGGTCGTAGACGCTCACCTGGTGGGAGTCGGGCGTGAGGACGGCGCCGTTGGCGAACTCGAAGCGGGCGATCTTCGTGCCGTAGCCGACGTTCTGGCTGTCGGCGAGGGCGTTGGTCTCGGTCCACAGGTAGGCGCTGTTGCCGGAGGGTTCGGCGGCGATGGAGACGCCGTGGCCGAAGCCGCGCAGATACATCCGGCCGATGATGTAGCCCTGCCAGTCGAGGCGGGTGATGCACAGGTCGCCGTTGGTTTCGCGTTCGGTGCCGGTGTAGGCGCGGCTCTCGCCGGGGAGTTGGCGCCCCGCCTGGACCAACTGCGCGGTGTAGAGGTGCTTGTTGGTGTTGTCGAAGGAGAAGGACTGCAGGATCCGTACGTCCTGGAGCAGGATCTCGCGGAACCACTCGTCGGAGGGGTCGGTGAGGTCGAACCGCTTGGACGCGGGCACGGCCGCGGCGGCGGTACCGGCGCCGGCGAGCACGGCGGAGCCCAGCAGGGCCACGCCACCGAGGCCCGCGGCGCGCTTGAGGATCTGCCGTCGGCTGGGTCTGTCCCTGTCGGCGCTCATGGTGCTGGAAGCCCTCCCCCTTGGTTGCGCGTGGCTGCACTGGGTTGCGTGTGAACAGCCGCTGGATTCAATCACCTCGACGCCGGGTTCACCAGACCCGTTCTCGCAGGTCAGGCCACTAGCGTCGATTTGGTTCCCAGTTGTGATACAGATCACACATGTAAAGAGGCGATAAGATCACGGTACGTGCCGATCATCCGATTATGTGGGGCTACCTCGGTCGATGAGGGACCACTTACCGTCCACCGGTGATCTGATCACCATCTGGCGTGAACCCTGCGTTCGGCCTGGCGACAGGTCGGGTTCGTAGCAGCGCCGGGGGCTCCCGGCTCCGGTTGGGTGGGGGATGGGTCCGTGCGACTGACGCGTAGACGTGGCAGGTGGACGAGCGGCGGCCGTGGCGCACGGGTGACGGGCGTATGGGGCCGACAGACCTCATGGGCCCTGGTCACAGCCCTGACGGCCTCGCTCCTGGCGGTGCCGGCCCTGGAGAGCGCGGCCTACGCCGCCGGAAGCGCGAAGGCCGGCCGCAAGCAGCCGGTGAACGTCCCGGCCCAGCCCGCCGGGGGCGTCCCGCGCGACCGTGCGGAGGCGACCCCGACGAAGCCGGCGCGTACGGTCTGGCCGAAAAGCGCGCAGGCCCGGGTGTCGCTGTCCGGGTTGAAGACCGGCAGGAAGGTCCCCGTCGCGCCCACCGGTTCGGAAGAGCCGGGCAAGGCCGTCGTCTCCGTGGGCCCACCCCCGGCGACCGCCAAGTTCAGCGCGCAGTCCGCCAGGACGTCGGTCCCCGCGAAGGTGGACGTGAAGGTCCTGGACCACAAGAGCCTGTCCAAGGTCGGCGGCGTCGGCCTGGGCGTCGAGGTCACCCGGCGGGACGGCACGGCCACCTCCGGCCCGGTGCAGGTCACGCTCGACTACTCCGGCTTCAGGTACGCCTACGGCGGCAACTTCGCCTCCCGTCTGCGTCTGGTGGCGCTCCCGGCCTGCGCCCTGACCACGCCGAAGGCCAAGGGCTGCTCCCCGGGCAGGGCCAAGCCGGTGCCGGTCCGCAACGACGTGGCCGATGGCACCCTCACCGCCACGGTCCAGGCGGACGGCGACCCGACGGCCGACCGGCCCGCCCTCCAGGAGGGGTCGGGCCTGTCGCGGTCGACGATGGCCACGACCTCCTCCGCGACGGTGTACGCGATGACCTCCGGGTCGTCGTCGGAGGCGGGGGACTACCGGGCGTCTTCGCTGAAGCCGTCCGGGTCGTGGAACGTGTCCGTCGGCTCGGGCGCTTTCACCTACGACCTGCCGATCCAGGCTCCCAAGCCGCCGATGGGCAGCGCGCCCTCACTGTCGCTCCAGTACAACTCGCAGTCCGTGGACGCGATGACGTCGTCGCAGAACACGCAGGCGAACTGGGCGGGTCTGGGCTGGGAACTGGGCGGTATCGGCTTCATCGAGCGTCGTTACCGCGGCTGCCAGGACGACGGCAGCGGCTCCGGCTGGGTCGGCGACCTGTGCTGGGACTCGCCGAACTCGGACAACGAGGCCGACGGGGCGATGTACGTCATCAACCTCAACGGAGTCTCCTCGACGCTGGTCCAGGACGGCAACGGCACCGGTTCCTACCACATCCAGGACGACCCGGGCTGGCGCGTCCAGCACCTGACGGGCGGTCACGGCGCGGACGACGAGTACTGGGTCGTCTCCAGCCAGGACGGTATGCGCTACTACTTCGGCTGGGGCCGCTCGGAGCGCAGCAGTGCCGCCACCGACTCGGTGCTGACGGTGCCTGTGTTCGGCAATGACCCGGGCGAGCCGGGTTACGACGGCGGCATCGGTGTGAAGCAGCAGGCATACAGGTGGGGCCTGGACCGGGTGGTCGACCAGAGCGAGGTCGAGACCGCCTACTTCTACGACAAGGAGCAGAACCACTACCGGTCCGTGCTCCTGACCGACCAGGCCCGTACGTACGACTCCGCCGCCTACCCGGTGCGGATCGAGTACGGCTGGGCGTCCCAGCTCGCCGGTGCCCAGCTGCCGGCCAAGGTCGAACTGCGCTACGTCGGGCGCTGTGTGGAGCGCATGGCGGACAAGGACCCGCTGGCCAGTGAACCGGCGGCCTGCCCGGCCATCTCCACCAACCCGGACTCCTACCCGGACGTCCCCACGGACCTGATCTGCGACGGCACCAACGCCGACGACGGCTGCAAGACCATCACCGGCGAGACCTACTCGCCCACCTTCTTCGCCACGAAGATGCTGTGGGACGTCAAGACGTTCGTCCAGGACAACGACGCCGCGCCGTGGGACCCGGCGATGCAGTACCAGCTGAAGTACGGTCTGCCGAACCCCGAGGGCACCGTCGACAACACCCTGTGGCTGGACTACGTGCAGCGCAAGGGCTACGGCGACGGCGACGACATCACCCTGCCCACCATCAACATCAACGGCGAGTGGCGGGACAACCAGCTCGGCGGTGGCGTCCTCAACTTCCGCCGCGTCACCCAGATCCACGGCGACCTCGGCTCCTTCGTCAACGTCACCTACCGCGACTACGACACCCAGGACACCTGCGACATCGACAACCCGCCCTCCGAGTCCAACAACACCCTGGCCTGCTTCAAGCAGCGCTGGGTGCCGGAGGGCTCGACGGACGAACGGACGGGCTGGTTCAAGAAGTACGTCGTGGGCAAGGTGAGCGTCGACCCGGGCCCCGGCGCGGGTGCCGGCAACGACGGCGACCCGACCATGACCACCACGTACGACTACGTGGGCAAGCCCGCCTGGGCGTTCCCCAACGACCCGCTGACCAAGGACGAGGACGAGTCCTGGACGGAGTGGCGCGGATACCAGCAGGTCGAGGTCCACACGGGCACCAAGTCCAACGCGGCGTCCACGTACTACTGGCTGTACCGGGGCATGGACGGCGACCGCACCTCCAAGACGAACCCGTCGGAGACCCGCAACGTCACCGTCGACGACGGCGACAGCGGCCGGGCGCCGGTCCCCGACTCGGCCTGGCTCAACGGCAAGGTCCTGGAGACCAGCGACCGCGACGGCTCCGGCCAGTCCCACAAGCGGGTCTGGCACGAATACTGGGTCCACACGACCGCCCACTACGACGGTCTGCCCGACGCCCGCTTCGTCCGCGACTCGAAGACCACCACGCACGAGCTGACCTCCACCGGCTGGCGCGAGCACATCGTCAAGAACGAGTACGAGACCACCGAGCCGGCCAGCACCAAGTACGGTCTGCCGCTGCGCACCAACGACTGGGGCCTGTCCGCCACCGACGACAACCGCTGCACCACCTACGGCCGCGCCTACAACACCGACTACTTCCCTGACTCGCAGGTCCAGCGCTGGATGGTGCTGCCCGACGAGACCCGGCACTACGCCGCCGACTGCGCGGCGAAGTCGTCGGCCAACCAGGACGCCTACACGGTGACCCTGTACGACGGCGCCACCTCGGTCACCGCCAACAAGCCGGTGGACGGCCTCGCCACGGCGGTACGCAAGTACGCCGCCGCCGACGACTACCGCGAGACCAAGGCGACGTACGACCAGGGCGGTCGCCCGATCACGGCCACCGACGGCAAGCAGAAGACCACCACGACGACCTACCAGCCGGCGACGTCCTGGCCGATCAACGGCGTCAAGGTCACCACCCCCGACCCGGACGGCACCACCGCCGGGACCGGACCGCAGTCGACCACCACGTGGTACTCCCGGCTGTGGGGCACCCCGTACCGCATCGAGGACGCCAACGGCCAGACGACCCGGATCGTGCACGACTCCGTCGGCCGCATCGCCCAGGTGTTCAAGCCTTCGCGTATTGCCGCGTACCCCGACGGCGCACCGTCCCTGGCGTACGACTACACCGTCACCACCTCGGACAACAGCGAAGGGGTTCCCGACCTCGTCTCCACCGTCCCACCGAGGATCACCACGAAGACGCTGCTGGAATCCAGCGGGAAGATCGCGACCTCGTACGAGTACCTCGACGGCCTCGGTCGGACCCGTGAGACCCAGAGCCCCGCGCCGACGGGTACCGGGCGGACCGTCCTCTCCACCCGCTACGACACCTCGGGCAACGTCACGGGCACCAGCTCCGCGTTCTACAACTCCGGCGACGCCGGCTCGGGCATGGTCCTGCCGACCGTCCCGACCCTGCCCTCCTACACCGACCTCGTCATCGACCATGCCGGCCGCACCACCGAGTCCCGGATCCTGGTGAACGGCGACCCGCAGTCCCAGAACCAGACGCGCACCAACCACCACGGCGACTACACCACCACGATGCCCGCGGCCGGCGAGCGCACGAACACCTACACCGATGTGTTCGGCCAGGTCAGCAAGGTCGTCGAGTTCGGTCCTTCGACGTACACGACGTCCTACGAGTACACCCGTAGCGGCAAGCTGTCGAAGATCACCGACTCCAAGGGCAACGTCACCACCTACACCTACAACTGGCTCGGCGAGCGCACCGGCGGCAAGGACCCCGACAGCGACCCGAACGGCGTCGGCATCACGACGTACGACGACAACGGCAACCTGCAGACCGTCAAGGACGGCAACGGCACCGTCCTGACGTACACCTACGATGCCCTCAACCGGCTGCTGACCGTGCAGAACGGGACGGCCGTGCTGACGCGCAACACCTACGACACGGCGACGGGCGGCGTCGGGGAACTCGCCACGTCCACGGCCTACACAAACGGTTACGCGTACACCAACACCATCAACGCGTACGACAACGAGGGCAACGTCACTGATTCGCAGATGACGGTCCCTGCCGACGGAAGCGGACTGCAGGGCACCTACAGGACCACCTACACCTTCAACACCGCCGGACAGCAGACGAGCGTGACCTATCCGGCCGTCGGTGGCCTCCCCAGGGAGACCGTCACCACGCAGTTCGACGCGTACGGCAACCCGGAGAAGGTCTCCAGCGACCTCAACAACACGGTCTACATCGACTCAACCGGCTTCGACAGGCTGGGCCGTCTCGCTGACCGCACCTACGGCACCGCGGCCACAACCGGCACCACGGCGCGCCGCGCCTACACGTACGACGACGCGACCGGCGCCGGCTGGCTGAAGAACATCACCACGACGACCAGCACGAAGGGCACGGTCCAGAACGACGACTACCTCCGGGACAACGCCGGTCAGACCACCGACCTGGCCGACCGGATCACCGGCCAGCACCAGTGCTACACCTATGACGAGCTGAACCGCCTCAGCCGTGCCTGGACCTCGGCGGCGACGACCGGCTGCGCCGGCCCCTTCACCCCCGACCTCTCGACCGGCCAGGACCCCTACCAGCTCGACTACTCCTACGACGGCATCGGCAACCTGCAGAAGGTCACCAGCACCACGGCCTCCGGCAGCAGCGTCCGCGACTACGTCTACCCCGGCTACTCCGCCGACCAGTCGACGTACACCGCCGGCGCCCCCCGCCCCCACGCCGTCGCCACGATCAAAACCCCGACGGGTACCGACAGCTACACGTACGACGATGCCGGCCGGCTCAAGAGCCGCACCGTGGGCGGGGCCAGGACCGACCTGGTCTGGAACGCCCTGGACCAGGTCACCACGACCAGCGGAGCCACCACCACCGGGTACGTCTACGACGCCGCCGGCGCTGTCCTGCTGCGCACGTCGCCGACGGAGAACGTGCTGTACCTCGGGGGCCAAGAGGTCCACAAGGCATCCGGTGCCGCCCCGAAGGCCACGCGCTTCTACAGCGACGGCAACGTGGTCGTCGCCTCGCGCACCGCCGTGGACAGCACCACGAGCAAGCTGAGCTGGATCATGTCCGACAACCAGGCGTCGACCCAGCTGACCGTCGACGTCGTCACGGGCACCGCGCAGCGCCGCCGCTACATGCCCTTCGGAGCGCAGCGCGGAGACAAGGGTCTGCCCGCGAGCACGGATCGCGGCTTCCTGGGCAAGCCCGAGGACGACACGGCCGGCCTGTCCATCCTGGGCGCCCGCATGTACGACGCGACGCTGGGCAGGTTCCTGAGCCCGGACGCGCTGAGCACCCCGTACGCGCCGCAGAATCTCAACGCCTACTCGTACTCGGTCAACAATCCCATCGCCTACAGCGACCCCACGGGGCTGTCCTGCGAATCCGACATCTCGTTCGACAGCAACGGCAACCCCGTGATGAAGAAGTCGTGCGGAGCGCCCCCCGGTGGCTCCTCGGCACTCGTGGACATCGGCAGCATCTCCAACTCGGACGACTCCGGCAGCGGGTGGACGTGCAACGTCGGTTACAACATCTCCGGCACCTGCGGGCTGCCCACCTACAAGGGCAATTTCGGGGACACCACCTATGCACCCGACATCCCCAAGGAGGCGGAGAAGGAGACCCGGATCGCCGCGTGCGGATGGATACCCATCCTGGGGGCCGGATGTGACCTGTACGACCTCAAGCGCGCCATCGCCGACGGCAGTGGATGGGGAATAGCCGGAGCCGTCGCCGGATTCCTTCCTGGCGGCGACGTCTTCAAGACGAACAAATCGCTCCAGCGGATCAAGGACGCGGTGAAACTCTCCCGGCCCGCGAAGCTGGCGGAGGACATGGCGAAATGGAAGAACCGCTCCATGATCGTCGGCGGCCAGAAACTGCTGCTGGACACCAAGGGGATGAACCACATCCTGGCGCGCCACCATCCCAAGTACTGGAACGGCACCGTGAAGAAGACGCAGACCTTCTTCGACAAGGACATGTCGATCGACGACGTGGCGGACGCCATCACCCACATCATCCGGGACAAGCAGGATGACATCGTGTCGAAGGGTGGAGCGTCCGGTTCGTACCAGATCAGAGCCGAGTACAATGGCGAACGCTATGTGCTTGGACTCAACAACGGCCGGGTCGGCCAGTTCTATCCGGAGTACTAGGTGAGCGCGTGATTGAAATTCGCACCTATCTCGGGAATGACTCCGACGGGTTCACTCCCGTGGAAGAAACGCATTCCTACGATGGTGACTCCTTTTACGTGGAAGGGGCCCTGGAGCTCACGGTCAACGGCGTGCAGCTGATCGACAGGAGCATGTGGGACTACGTCGACCAACTGTGGGCGTATTTCGTCCAGCTGGTTATCGACGGGCAGAAGTCCGGCCAGGCCGAAGTGCTGTTCCCGGACCAGCCGATCCGCTTGTCCATCGAGCGGGTCGGCAGGTCCGACATGCTGCTTCGCTGCGACGCGGGGGACGGCAAGCGTGTCGCCCGCGTCCCCGGCGCGGAACTCTCCGCCTCGGTGGCGCAGGCCGCAGAGCGCTTCTTCACCTCCATGGCCGCCCTGATCCCGGAGAACCGCCGGGGTTACGAGCACGAGTTGGGGAAGATCCCGTCCCTTCGGAGCTGACCGGACCTGTCGTCCCGCACCTGGGGCAGGACGGCAACCGGCTGCGTGCCAGGGTGGAACGTGCGGTCGGCGCCGGGCGACCCGTCCTCAATCCACCAGGTCCGCCGCCGTCAGCAGTCTCGTGAGATCGGTTCTCGACCGCACCTTCAACTTCCGGTAGACGCGGGTGAGATGGGCCTCCACCGTCTTCCGGGAGACGAACAGGGAGGCCGCCGCCTCCGTATTGTTCAGGCCCCGGGCGATCGCCCGGGACACCTGGAACTCCTGGGGTGTCAGCTGGTCCAGGACCCCGCCCATGCCGCCGGAACCGGAACCGGAACCGGAACCGGCCCCGGACGGGGTGGCCGCCGGCATCCCCCCGGCCGCCGCCAGTTCGCTCGCCGCGCGCCGGGCCCACGGCACCGCGCCCAGGCGCTCGAAGCAGGCCAGGGCGGACGACAGGGGCGCCCGGGCGGCTGCCGGGCGCCGGTGGCGGCGCAGGACCTCCGCCTCGCACAGCAGTGTGCGGGCCCAGTCGAACGGGCCCGTCGTCCGCCCGTGCGCCTCCAGCGCCGCCCCGAAGCACGCCTCCGCCTCCTCCGACGTCCCCGCCAGCAGGCCCCGTACGCGCGCGGCCGCCGCCTCCGCCGAGGCCAGGCCCGTCTCCCGCGCCCGCCCCTCCAGCCAGGCGACCACCTCACCGGCCCGCGCCGCGTTCCCGGCCCGTACGTGCGCCTCCGCCAGGTCCGCCGCGAACGGCACCACCTCCGGGTTGCCGATGCCCTGCTCCACGGCGAGTGACAACGTTTGCTCCAGCTGGTCGGCCGCCGCGTCGTGGTCGCCGTACGCCAGCGCCGACAGACCCAGTACGGCCGTCATGTGGAACTCCTGGCAGCCGATGCCGTACGCCCCGCACTCCCGCCGCGCCCGCGCCACATGCTCCTCGCACTCCACGCGGTCGCCGCGCAGCGCCTCCAGGCGGGCCAGGCAGTACCGGGCGTAGCTCACGCAGGTGAGCTGGCCCAGCTCCTCCGCCCAGCGCAGCGCCTCCGTCAGGTCGCCGCGGGCCGAGGCCCACTGGCCGATACGCGTCTCCAGTTCGCCCCGTACGGCGAGGGTGAAGCCCAGGACCCCGACCGCGCTGTGCCGGCGCGCCGACTCCACCGCCGTGTTGAGCAGGGCGCGGCCCCGCGCGAACTCCTCGACACGGCTCCACGCCTGCCCGGCGATCGCGTACACCTGCTGGTCGCGCACGGGGTCGCCCGCGCCGTGACGGTCGGCGGACTCCAGCATCGCGCGGCCCTCGGCGGTACGGCCGGCCATCACGAGGGCGCCGCCGAGGAGGGTGAGGCTGTACCAGCGTTCGGGGCCGGTGTCGGACGCGAGGGCCAAGGACTCCTCGGCGACGCGTACGGCCGCCGGGACATGGCCGTCGAGACGGGCGGCGGCCGTCGCCTCGGCGAGGAGGAGGCAGGCGCGGGTCGGATCGGAGTCGCGCACGGCGTCGGCGGCGTTCACCAGGAGGCCGTACGCCTGCGCGGTCTCGCCCTTCCAGGTGTACATCCGGCCCAGCAGGCCCTGGACGGCGGCGCGCGTCGCCGGGTCGGGGGCGATGCGGACGGCCTCCTCGCACCACTGCGGCCCGGCGGGGGAGCCGCTCAGCAGCGCGTCGGAGGCGGCGTTGAGGAGGCGCCCGGCGCGGACGGCCGGCTCGGGGGTGAGGTCGGCGGACCGGCGCCAGGCCAGCGCCGCCTCCCCGAACGCGCTGCGCCGCCGGGCCTCCAGCGCGGCCTCCGCGAGCGCCGCCGCCGTGTCCTCGTCGGGGCCGGGGGTCGCGGACGCCCGGTACCAGGCGCGCAGCGGGCCCGTGCTCACGTCGGCCAGCGCCTGGAACGCGGCACAGCGGTGAGCGAGGGGCGCGCGGCCCAGGACCAGGGCGCGCAGCACCGGGTGGTGGAAGTCCAGGCCGTCCGCCGTCGCCGTGATCAGGCCGTCCTCCTCCGCCGGGGACAGGGCGTCCAGCGACAGTCCGGCCGCCTCCAGAGCCTTGCGCAGCGGACCCGCCGCCGTCGACCGGCCGGCGGCGAGGACGACCAACGCCCGGCGCGCGGGGTCGGGGAGCCCGTCGATACGGGTCGCCCAGGCCCGCTCCAGATGGCTGCCGACGGACGGCGGGTCCAGCAACGGCCGCTCCCCGCGCGCCTGCTCCTCCGTCAGCCCGTTCGCGATCTCCCGCAGGGCGAGCGGGTTGCCGCCGCTGATCCGCACGAGGTCGGCGAGCACGCTGGGGGCGACGGCGGCCGGGCCGCTCCCGGTGGCCGTCAGGGTGCCCGTGCGCGCGCCCGTGCCTGTGCCCGAGCCCGGGCCGTTCAGCAACTCCGCGCACTCCTCCGCCGTCAACCCGCCGACCTGCACGGTCGGGATGCTGCGGCGCGGCCCCGACTCCCCGTGGTCCTCGCGGGAGCCGAACGCGAGGGCGACGCGTTCGCTGGAGAGGCGGCGGGCGATGAACAGCAGGACGCGCTGGGACGAGGGGTCCACCCAGTGGAGGTCGTCCACGAGGACGACGACGGGGCGCTCGTCGCCGAGCGCGGCCAGGACGTTCAGCGCGCCCATGCAGGCGGCGTACGGATTGCCCGGCGGGTCGGCGGGGTCGCCACCCAGTGCGAGGCAGGACTCAAGGGCGGCGCGCTGCGCTCCGGGGAGGTCCCTGAGAAGGGACGAACAGGGCATGAGAAGGTCGCCGAGCGTGGCGAAGGGGAGGACCGTCTCGGTCTCGATGCCCCGGGCCCGCAGGACCGTCGCCGGTGCGGAGCCGGACGTTCCGGCCGCTGCCCGCTCCGCCGCGTAGTCGAGGAGAGCCGTCTTGCCGATGCCGGGCTCGCCCCACAAGAGCAGCGCCGCCCCACCGGCCCCACCTGCCACGAGCAGGTCGTCCAGCAGCCGGCGTTCCCGCGCCCGGCCGACGAGTCCCCGTAACAATGCGCCACCCCCTGGTGCCCGCCCGCGTCCGCCCCGCCTCGTCCATCATGCCGCGCGAAGGGCGGGCCAAGAAGGTCGAGGCGGGCATCGGTCGGGGGGAGATGTAGGGACTTCCCGGAAGCGGGCCGGGTCCCTCCGGGGCTTCAATGATGTCTCGCGGGACCTCGTTGGAACGGGGGATCGAGGAACCGCGGATCAGAGGGAATCACAGGGAATCAAGGGGAACAGCAGGGGATCAGTGCAAGGGGGACCCCAGGGGGCTTCCCGAGGGATTCAGGGGACCGAGGGAAAACCAGGGGATGAACCAGGTCGCGGAACAAGGGGGACGGCTCATGCCGGCATCCGTGGAACGCGGGGATCTCACCTACGGGTCCGACCGGCCACACCGGCCGGACCCGCTCGGCCGGCTCGACTCGGTCGAGATCAAGGTGACGTTCTCGGGTGCGGGCGCGGCCGCCGCGACCCGGGCGCTGGCGCCGGACACCGGGGGAGCCCGGCGCCGCGTCTACTTCTGCGAGGCTCTGGCCCGCTCCACGGCGCCGGGTCACCTCCCGCTTCTCGACGCGGGGCTGATCCTGCGCCTCCGGGCGGGGAGCGGGCGGGGCGGGGCCGCGACCGCGGAACTGCGGCCCTGCCGCCGGTCCCGGCTCTCGGAGCGCTGGCTGCGCTTCCACGAGCAGGGACCGGACTCCTTCCACCTCGCGGACACCTGGTCCGGCGACCGCCGGGTGCTGTCCGCCACCCTCGTCTCGGACTGCGGCCGTACGGCCGTGGAGGCGGCGGCCACGGGGGCGAAGCCGCTCGAACTCGTCTTCTCGGAGCGGCAACGGGCCTTCCTCGCCGACTGCGCCGACGTCAGCGTCGGCTTCGGCTCGCTCGACGTCCTCGGCCCCGTCCACACGGTCCGCCGCGACGGTGTACGGCTCGACCACCACGAGGTCACGCTGGAGCACTGGACGCTGGACGGCGGCCGGGCGGGGGCCGGGCCGCTGGAGTGGCTGGAGGTCTCCGAGCGCGTCGCCCCCGAGGGCGCCGAGGTCGTCCAGGCATCCCTCACCGCCCTCCTGAAGGCCAAGGGCCTCGACCCAGACCTGGGCTCGGGCATCCACGTCCGCAGGATCCTGGAGGAACTGGCCGCCAGGGCCTAGGCCAATGCCTACGGCACACCCAGCGCCCGCAACACCCCCGCCGTCGCCGCCGCCCCGAGGACCACGATCGCGAACGGCGCTCTCCGCCATGCCAGTACGCCGCCCACCAGCACCCCGGCCGGCCGGGCCCAGCCGGCGAAGCCGCCCCTCTCGGTCAGGGCGCCCGTGGCGAGCAGCGCCATCAGCAGCACCACGGCCGCGGCGGCCAGCAACTCCCGGACCCGGAGGGGGATCTCGACCCGCCCGTGCAGCAGCGGTCCGGTGAGCCGGAAGGCGTACGTCCCCACCGCCAGCACGAGCATCGCGACGACGACCCCGCTCATGCCGCAGCCCTCTCCTCCGCCGGGGCCCGCCGGACGAACAGTCCGGCCAGCGCGAGGAGTACGGGGACCCCCGTGGGGGTCAGTGGGGTGGCCGCCAGCGCCACCACCGCCCCGAGCAGCGCGGCCCGGCGTACCGGCGGCCGCTCGCGCAGCGCGGGCAGGACGAGCGCGGCGAGCACGGCCGGGAAGGCGGCGTCGAGGCCGTACGCGGCGGTGTCACCCAGGGCGGAACCGGCGAGCGCGCCCGCGAGGACGCACACGTTCCAGGTCACGAAGAGGCCGACCCCGGAGATCCAGAACGCGGCCCGGCGGCGCGCCGGGTCCCGCTGGGCCAGGGCGAAGGCCACCGTCTCGTCGGTGACCAGGTGCGCGCCCACCAGCCGGGCGAGCCGGCCCCGGCCCAGGACGTCGGCGACCGCCAGGCTGAACGCGGCCGTACGGGTGTTGAGCAGCAGCCCCGTGGCCGCCGCCGCGAACGGACCGCCCCCGGCCAGCAGGATCCCCACCGCGCTGAACTGCGCTGCCCCCGCGTACACCATGAGCGACATCACCACCGGCACCCACACCGGCAACCCGCCCGCCACCGAGATCGCGCCGAAGGAGACCCCGACGACTCCGCCGGCCACGCACACCAGGGCGATGTCCCGGAGCAGCCCGGAATCATGGACGCCCGGGGCATCCGGACGCCGGGCACGGGACGACCACGCCCTGCGGGTCGTTCGGAGAAGCGAACGCATGTTTTCTACAATGAACAGCAGCCACTCGTTCGTCAAGGCGAACGATCGTACTTCTGGAGCGAACCACATGGCCGACGCAGCGCCCGAGAACGAGGCCGGAGGGGCACGCGGCGACGGGAAGCCCCCGGCGCGCCTCCCGCTCGACTGGATCGCCGCCTCCCTCCGGCGGGAGCGCACACGGGCCGGGCTCTCCCTCTCCGAGCTGGCCAAACGCGCCGGAATCGCCAAGTCCACGCTGTCCCAGCTGGAGGCGGCGAGCGGCAACCCGAGCATGGAGACGCTGTGGGCGCTGGGCGTGGCACTCGGGGTGCCGTTCAGCGCCCTGATCGAGCCGCCCGTGCCGGCGGTGCAGGTCATCCGGGCGGGTGAGGGGCCCACGGTCCACTCCGAGCACTCCAGCTACTCGGCGGTCCTGCTCTCCGCGAGCCCGCCGGGAGCCCGCCGTGACATCTACCGCACGCGGCTGGAACCGGGCTCGGTGCGGGAGTCGGAGCCGCACCTCCCGGGGACGGTCGAACATCTCACCGTGAGCACGGGCCGGGTGAAGGCGGGCCCGAGGGGCGAGGAGGTCGAGCTGGGGCCGGGTGACTACATGGCGTTCCGGGGTGATGTCCCGCACTCCTACGAGGCGCTGGCCCCGGGAACGTCGTTCGTGCTCGTCATGCAGCACGTCTAGGGGTGCGAAAGTTCCGCCGACGCCGACGCCGACGCCGACGCCGACGCCGACGCCGACGCCGACGCCGGCGGTAAAGGCAGGAGCCCCTGCGCACAAAGGCGAGGGGCTCCTTGGGTACTGCTCTCAGACGTCGTCAGAGGGGGCATCCCTCAGATCAGACGGGGGTGACGTTCTCCGCCTGCGGGCCCTTCGGACCCTGGGTCACGTCGAAGGAGACCTGCTGGTTCTCCTCCAGCGAACGGAAGCCGCTCGCGTTGATGGCGGAGTAGTGAACGAAGACGTCGGGGCCGCCGCCTTCCTGGGCGATGAAGCCAAAGCCCTTTTCGGCGTTGAACCACTTCACGGTTCCGGTAGCCATAAGCCCTCCTTGGGCCCAAAGGGTTGCCCTGCTCCAGAACCCTGCAAGTGTGAAAACAAGATGCCGCACAACTGCATACGTCTGAAAACGACTAGAGCCCGCGGTTACATGCTCCGCAGGCTCTGTACTGCAAGGGAAACCAAACTGCAACTTGCGGCGAGCCTAGCACGCGGGCAGCCGAAAGCAATAGAGGTCAAGATCACGTCACCCGGATGTTTGAGTGATCGTTGCGCCGGATTGACGAGCGTCCCCCGAACGCCTCATGTGCGCCGCCCGGGACCCCGGACCCCGGACCGTACCTCATGAGGTCTAGTCTCGCGATGTGGACAATTCTCGCACCAGGCCGCGTGTAGGCCACATCCAGTTCCTGAACTGCCTGCCCCTGTACTGGGGGCTCGCGAGAACGGGCACGCTCCTCGACTTCGAGCTGACCAAGGACACCCCGGAGAAGCTCAGCGAGCAGCTGGTGCGCGGCGACCTCGACATCGGCCCCATCACCCTCGTCGAGTTCCTCCGCCACGCCGACGACCTGGTCGCCTTCCCCGACATCGCGGTCGGCTGCGACGGGCCGGTGATGTCCTGCGTCATCGTCTCGCAGGTCCCCCTCGAACGCCTGGACGGCGCCCGCGTCGCCCTCGGCTCCACCTCGCGCACCTCCGTACGCCTCGCCCAGCTGCTGCTGGCCGAGAGCGTCGGCGTACGGCCGTCGTACTACACCTGCCCGCCCGACCTCTCGCTGATGATGCAGGAGGCGGAGGCCGCCGTGCTGATCGGCGACGCGGCGCTGCGCGCCAACCTGCTCGACGGCCCGACGTACGGCCTCCAGGTGCACGACCTGGGTGCCATGTGGAAGGCGTGGACGGGGCTGCCGTTCGTCTTCGCGGTGTGGGCGGCGCGCCGGGACTACCTGGAGCGGAACCCGCAGGTCACCCGGCAGGTCCACGAGGCGTTCCTGGCCTCGCGCGACCTGTCCCTGGTCGAGGTCGGCAAGGTCGCGGAGCAGGCCGCCCGCTGGGAGGCGTTCGACGAGCGGGTCCTGGAGCGCTACTTCACCACCCTCGACTTCCGCTTCGGCGACCCGCAGCTGCGGGCGGTCGCGGAGTTCGCCCGCCGGGTCGGTCCCACGACGGGATTTCCGGCGGATGTGAAGGTGGATCTCCTTTCCTGAGCATTTCCTCCGCCGGTCACCGAGCCGTCGCCGGAAATTCGTTTGACGCATTACAGGTCCCGTGGGACTGGCGGTCGGTGTGCGTATTCCTGTTCGGGCGTACAGCACTACGCTGCTGGGGAGTCGTGGAGAGGGACGCACGGGGGAGGGGTGGGGCGATGCAGCCGCTCGACGTCGGCGAACCCACGGTCATCGGGCCCTACCGGTTGCTCGGCCGGCTCGGTTCCGGCGGGATGGGCCGGGTCTACCTCGGGCGCAGCGCCGGCGGCCGCACCGTCGCCGTCAAGGTCGTGCACCCCCACTTCGCGCTGGACGAGGAGTTCCGCGCCCGCTTCCGCCGCGAGGTGCAGGCAGCCCGGCGGGTGGGCGGCGCCTGGACCGCGCCCGTCCTCGACGCGGACCCGGAGGCGTCGGTGCCCTGGGTGGCCACCGGGTACGCGGCCGGGCCCTCCCTCTCCGGGGCCGTCGCGGACGGCGGCCCGCTGCCCGAGCACACCGTGCGGGTGCTGGGCGCCGGGCTCGCGGAGGCACTCTGCGCCGTCCACGCGCTGGGCCTGGTCCACCGCGACGTGAAGCCCTCCAACGTGCTGCTCACCGTGGACGGCCCGCTCCTCATCGACTTCGGCATCGCCCGCGCCACCGACGGCACGGCCTCCCTCACCTCGACCGGCGTCTCCATCGGCTCCCCCGGCTACATGTCGCCCGAGCAGATCCTCGGCCACGGCGTCACCGGCGCCGCCGACGTCTTCTCGCTCGGCGCGGTCCTCGCCTACGCCGCGACCGGGGAATCGCCCTTCCCGGGCGACTCCTCCGCCGCGCTCCTCTACAAGGTCGTGCACGAGCCGCCACGGCTGGACGGTCTGCGGGGCGAACTGCGCGACCTGGTCGAGCGCTGCCTCGCGAAGGAGCCGGGCGCCCGGCCCGTCCCCGACGACATCGCCCGCGCCCTCGCCCCCGAAGGCGCCGCCCGCCTGGTCACGGCGGGCTGGCTCCCCGGTTCCCTCGTCGAACAGGTCGGCCGCAGCGCCGTCCACCTCCTCAACCTGGACGCGACGGAACCGGACCCCTCCGGGCCGGTGGGATTCAGCAGCCCCTCGGTGGGGGAGCCGGCCACGCCGACGCCGACGCCGACGCCGACGCCGACGGGCGCCACGCCGGGCGGCGGGGCGAGTGCCATGAGTGGGGTGAGCGGGACGTTCGGGCCGCCGCCCGTCATGTCGCCGTCGACGCCATCGACGCCATCGACGCCGTCCGTGCCGTCGGCGCCGCCCGGGCACTCCGGTCCCGCCACGTACGTGCCCGGCGCACGCGCGGACGCCGCGGTGGCGGACACCGTGCCGCCGCCGGCCGCGCCCGGCAAGATCAGCCTGAGCGTGGCCGCCGCCTCGACGACCGAGGCCGGCGGGCGCGGCCGGAGGGTGAGCTGTTCGATCGCGCTGGCCGTGGCGGGGGCCTTCGCGGCGGTGAGCGTGGGCTCGGTGTTCGTCTTCGGGATGCTCCGAAGCGAGGACGAGCGCAACGGCGACGCCGCGGCCCCCGCCCCGTCGGCGAGCGCGGAGGCCTCCGAGGCCCCGGGCGACACCAAAGGCGACGTACCGGCGAAGTACCTCGGCACATGGGAGGGCGACGGCTACGCCCTGGGCGGCAAGCTCCCCGCCGGCACCTTCCGGGTCACTCTGAAACAGGCCGCCGTCGGAAAGGACCTCGGCACCTTCCGCTCGGTCGACCCCCTGGGCGGCGCCTGCGACGACAAGCTGGTCCTCAAGGAGGTGACGGACGCCCACGTCCTCGCCACGAGCATCGCCGACACCGAGAACAACCCCGGCACCTGCACCAGCAACACCCATGTCGTCACCTTCACCCTCGACGGCGACGCGCTCCGGTACGCCGCGGACAACGCGGACGCCGGCGACCCGACGGCCCGGCTGAAGAAGCTGAAGTAGGAAGATCACTGGTCGCGGGCGTGGAGCCGTGGTCCGATGCCGCGGTGATGAGCGACAGTGCCCCCACCGCGCCCCCGGTTCCCCCGCCGAACGTCCGGCCCAGGATCGACCACGACCTCGACGCCTGCGCGTGGGTCCTGGCGGCGGTCCACGAGCGGGACGGCTACCCCGTCAACTGGCCCGAGCACCCTGACCTCTGGCTGACCCCGGCCGCGCTCGTCGCCGCGTGGGTGGCGGAACTCGACGGCCGCGTGGTCGGCCACATCGGCCTGTCCCGTGCCGACGCCACGGACCTGGCGCCCGGCCTCTGGGCCGCCCGCACCGGGGTGGGCACCGCGACGACCGCCGTGGTCAACCGGCTGTTCGTGGCCCGGGCCGCCCGGGGCCACGGGATCGGCGCGCTGCTGGTGGCGCGGGCCACGGCGGAGGCACGGGTCCGCGACCTGCACCCGGTCCTGGACGTGGTGGAGTCGGACGTCGCGGCGGCATCCCTCTACGAAAGCCTCGGCTGGCAGCACCTGGCCACGCTCGAACAGCGATGGAGCCCCGAGCAGACGGTCCAGGTCCGCTGCTACGCGGCGCCCGCGACCCGACAGGGCGCCACCCCACCCCCCTAGGCCCTGTCGTGTCCGCGAAGTCCCGCCTGCCCCGCGACGCCTGGCACGCTCCCCCAGGCTCTTCGAGCAGGGGGTACGTCCCGCCTGCCCCGCGACGCCTGGCACGCTCCCCCAAGCTCTTCGAGCAGGGGGTACCCCCACGCGCCGCACCGGGCAAAGCCCGAGTACGTCCAGTACGAGGGCTTCCGCCCGGCACGCCGAGAGCACGCACCAGGCGCCGCGGGGCCCGCCCTCCGGGCGGACGACGGGACTTCGCGGACACGACCTAGGCTGACTTCCGTGGATCCGGACCTCTGGCTGATCGCCCTGACGGCAGTCGCCGCCCTCTGGGGCGCGGCGGCGGGCGCCCTCCTGCCCCGCCCCGCCTACCGCTTCGCCGTCGACGAGGACTCCCCCTGGCGGACCACGTGCCCCGCGGGCCACCCCCTCACCGGCCCCGCCCACGGCTGGCTGGGCCGAGCCCGCTGCACGACCCCCGCGTCCGCCACCGCGACGGCCACCACAGCGAGCCCCGCCACGGCGGTTCCCGACTCCCCGGCCCCCGCACCCTCCACCCCCTGCACCTACGGTCCCCGCACCCCCACCCTCGCCCTCCTCACCGCCCTCGTCTGCGCCACGCTCGCCCTGGCCACCGGCGTGCGCCCGGAACTCGCGGTCTGGCTTCTCCTCGCCCCGCTCGGCGTTCTCCTCGTCCTGATCGACCTCAAGGTCCAGCGCCTCCCCGACCCGCTGACCCTCCCCTTCGCCGCCCTCGCGCTCCTCCTCCTGGGCGGCGCCGCCCTCACGCCCGAACACGCGGGCCAGTGGCGCACCGCGGCGTTCGGCGCCCTCACCCTCGGCGGCGCGTACTTCGCCCTCTTCCTCATCCGCCCCCTCGCCCTCGGCTTCGGCGACGTGAAGCTCGCCGTGGGCCTGGGCGCGGTCCTCGGCTGGTACGGCTGGGGCGCGCTGTACGTCGGCACCTTCGCCGGCGCGCTCGTCGGCAGCGTCTGGACCCTGGTCCAGGCCGTCCGCGGCCGGGCGAAACGCCGACAACTCGTCGCCCTGGGCCCGTTCATGATCGCGGGGGCATACCTGGGCCTGCTCCTGGAGGCATACGCGGCGTGACGTAGGCTGGCGTGGTCCGTCCAACCCTTACGAAAGGGACGCTCCCGGTGACCGAGAAGGCCGACCTCCAGTCCGTTCTCGACCGTGCCGCCGAGGGTGGGCGGATCACGCCAGAGGAGGCGCTCGACCTCTACCGCGACGCCCCGCTGCACGCGCTCGGCTCCGCCGCCGACGCCGTCCGCCGGCGCCGGTACGCGGGCACGGAGCACATCGCGACGTACATCATCGAGCGGAACATCAACTACACGAACGTCTGTGTGACGGCGTGCAAGTTCTGCGCCTTCTACGCCCCGCCCACGGCCAAGGACAAGGGCTGGACCCGCGACCTGGACGACATCCTGCGCCGGTGCGCGGAGACGGTCGAACTCGGCGGCACGCAGATCATGTTCCAGGGCGGCCACCACCCTGACTACGGCGTCGAGTACTACGAGAAGCACTTCGCCGCCATCAAGCGGGAGTTCCCGCAGCTGGTCATCCACTCCCTCGGCGCGTCCGAGGTCGAGCACATGGCCCGCATCTCCAAGGTGAGCGTCGAGGAGGCCATCCAGCGCATCCACGCCGCCGGTCTCGACTCCTTCGCCGGCGCCGGCGCGGAGCTGCTCCCCGAGCGCCCCCGCAAGGCCATCGCGCCGCTCAAGGAGTCCGGTGAGCGCTGGCTGGAGATCATGGAGACCGCGCACAACCTGGGCGTGGAGTCCACCTCCACGATGCTGATGGGCACGGGCGAGACCAACGCCGAGCGCATCGAGCACCTGCGGATGATCCGTGACGTCCAGGACCGCACGGGCGGCTTCCGGGCCTTCATCCCGTACCTGTACCAGCCGATGAACAACCACCTGAAGGGCCGTACCCAGGCCACGATCTTCGAGTATCTGCGGATGATCGCGGTCGCCCGGCTCTTCATGGACAACATCGCCCACATCCAGGGCTCCTGGCTGACCACCGGCCAGGACGCGGGCCAGCTGACGCTGCACTACGGCGCGGACGACCTCGGCTCGGTCATGCTGGAGGAGAACGTCGTCTCGGCGGCCGGTGCCAAGCACCGCTCCAACCTCCAGGAAATGATCGACATGATCCGCACGGCGGGCCGGGTCCCGGCCCAGCGCTCCACGACGTACGAACACCTCGTGGTCCACGACGACCCGGCGAACGACCCGGTCGACGCGCGCGTGGTGTCCCACATCTCCTCCACGGCGATCGAGGGCGGCACGGCCCACCCCGAGCTGAAGATCCTCGCGTCCAACTAGCCCCCGCATGCTGACGATCCACGCCGCCGACGAGGTGCGCCGCACCTGGGACGACCCGGAGCCGGTCAAGGACGGCGCCGTGGTCGTGGAGGGCGTCCGGGTACGGGCCGCGGGCCCGCTGGAGGAGCTCCAGGCGCGGTTCCCGGGGGCCCGCGTGCGCCGGTGGCCCGGGGTGCTCGGTCCCGCCCGCGTCCACGAGGGCCCGCTCCCCGACGCGCCCACCCCACGGGAACGCGTCCACGCGGTGCTGAAGTCCGGTGCCACCGCCGTACTGGAGTCCCACACGGACACCCCCGAACTCCGCGCCGCCGCCGAGCGGAACGACGTCGTCGTCCTCCCCGGTCCCCGCCCTCCGGCGGTCGTCGACCACGGCAGAGCGGACCTGGCGGTCTTCGACGCGACGGGCACCTGTGTGGCGACGGTCTGCGCGGGCCGACTCGTGCACCGCCGCCGCTGACGAGGGCCCGGTTCACCCCGAGAACGCCTCCGCGAACGCGCCGTCCTCCTGCTCCACACCACTGCAGTCGGTCAACTCGTCACCCGCCCCGCCCCCGCACTCGCGGTCCCGGAACGTCGCCCACATGGAGACCCAGGCGACCCCCTTCTCCTGCGCGAACTCCCTGACCTGCGCGGCGTCCTCCAGCGTGAACGTCTCGTTCTCCACGTCGTTGACGCCGAGCATCGAGGTGAGCGCGAGCCCCCGCCACGCCGCGGGCCCGGAGGTCCCGAAGACGTCCCTCAGCTGCTGGTGCGCGGCCCTCGCGGCGCGCTCCGCGTAGTCGCCCATGTCGCCGTCGTACGAACTGGCGTAGTTCATGGTCATGATGTTGACGGTGGCGACCTGGACGGACGCCTCGTTCGCCGAGTCGAGCAGCGCGATGGCGGCGTCGTCGAGGCCGGACGGCATCACGGGAAGGGTGAAGGAGACGGACAGGTCCGGCCGCTCCCGCTGGAGTCGGGCGATCGCCTGGGATCGCAGGTCGACCGAGTCGGAGTCCTTCAGCGCGTCCCCTTCGACGTCGAAGTCGGCGGCCGACGCACCCGCGGCGTCGAGCGCCGCGCCGTACGCCGCGGCGAGGTCGTCCGCGCTGTCGCAGGCGTCGGCCAGTTCCGTCCCCGAGGCCCCGCCGAAGGACACCCGCACCGACGCCCCGGCCTCCGTCAACGCCGCGACACGCGACTTCACCGCCGGGTCGCCGATCGCGGTGGTGCCGTTCCACGCGGGCTCGCACGCGTCGCCGTCCGCGATCACGAAGGCGAGCTGGTACGCGGCCGCGTCCCCCGCGGCGTCGAGGTCGGACGCCTCCGTGGCGTCCACATAGGGGGCGTACACCGTGGAGGTCCCCGCGTCCGCCTCGGCGGCCGTCGCCTTCGCGTCGGGTGTCCTCGGCGCACGGCTCGGCGCGGACGGGGACTCCGTCGGCCCCGTGGCGCACCCCGCGCAGGTCAGGATCAGCGCGGACATCGCGCCCATCACGGACCTCGCGGACATCAGTGCGGCGACCGGTTTCGGGGAATTCCTCACGCTGCTCACGCGGGAAACCAATCACACCGGGTCGCGCGCCGTGCCGTGGTCGCCGGCACGGGCGCTGCGCGGGCGTCCGGCCCCTCCTGCCACAATGGGCCCGTGACCCGCGCATCCCTGGACAAGCAGCCGCACGAAGTCGCCTCGATGTTCGACCGAGTGGCGGAACGGTACGACCTGACCAACGACGTGCTGTCCCTCGGGCAGGACCGGCGCTGGCGCAAGGAGGTCGCGCGGGCGGTGGACGCCCGCCCCGCCCAGAAGGTCCTGGACCTGGCGGCCGGCACCGGCACCTCCTCGCAGCCCTTCGCGCGGACCGGTGCGTACGTCGTCCCCTGCGACTTCTCCCTCGGCATGCTCCGGGTCGGCAAGGAGCGCACCTCCTGGCTGCCGTTCACGGCGGGCGACGCCACGCGGCTGCCCTTCAAGGACGACACCTTCGACGCGGTGACCATCTCCTTCGGCCTGCGCAACGTGCAGGACACGGACGCCGCGCTGCGCGAGATGTACCGGGTGACCAAGCCCGGCGGCCGGGTCGTGATCTGCGAGTTCTCGCACCCGACCTGGGCGCCGTTCCGCACCGTCTACACCGAGTACCTGATGCGGGCGCTGCCGCCGACCGCCCGCGCCGTGTCGTCCAACCCCGACGCGTACGTCTACCTCGCCGAATCCATCCGTGCCTGGCCCGACCAGGCAGGTCTCGCCGAGCGGCTGCAGAAGGCCGGCTGGGGCCAGGTCGCGTGGCGGAACCTCACCGGAGGGGTCGTCGCCCTCCACCGGGGGTTCAAGGTTCACCCGTAAGGGGGATGCCCTCGAGGGCGCCCTGTTGATGGGAACCGGTCAACGGAAAACGCCGTCCGTTTGATACGTCACCGCACGCGCACCACACGTGTGCCCACGTCCGATCACGGCACGAGTTCTCTGGATGACGGAGCGTTCCATGACGTCCTACTGTCCGCACTGCGGGGCCCCCGGTCCCGACGAAGCGCGTTACTGCATGAAGTGCGGGCGGGAACGCATACCGGTCCCCTCGGCGCCCCCGGCACCGGACGCGCCCGCCGGCCCGGGCACACCCCCGACTCCGCCGCCCGCCCCGCCGACCGAGCCCGCGTCGATCCCGTCGGCCGCTCCGCAGGCAGCGCCGCCGGCCGGCCTTCCGGCGGCCCCGCCCCCCGGCACGCCTCCACCGCCGCCGGGATCGGCCGCGGGCGGGCCTCCCGTGGGGCCGCCGCCACCTCCTCCCGAGTTCGCCCCGGTCCCCGCCCGCCCGTCACCGCTGGGCGCCTTCCTGGGGCGGGCCTTCCGGGGTGACTGGGCCGGATCGGCGCTCGCTGCGCTCTGGCCGGTGCTGTTCCTGCTCGGCAGCGCCGTCGCCCTCGCCATCCCCGACTACGGCCAGGACGAGGAGGACATCGTCGGCTTCGGGGACCGCATGGGCATCGCCCTCGCCTCGCTCCTCCAGGGCGTCGGCGGCGGCTTCGAGGTCTCCGAGACCGGCGGCGGCTACTCCGGCGAACTCCGGACCATCGAGGCGGGCTTCACCCTCACCCTGGTCCCGCTCACGGTGACCCTCCTGTTCGCCGTCGCGCTCTATCTGGGCGTACGTCAACTCCGTACCCGTCTGGCGACCCGTGCCGGGTACGCCGGCTTCGCCGGACCCGGCCTCGGCTGGACCGTCCCCGGCGGCGTCACCCCCGGCGCCCCCGGCACCTCCGGTGCACCTGGCGTCCCCGGCCGTTCCGCCGGACTCGAAGCGGCCCTGCGGGTCACACTGCTGGTGACCGTCGCCGTTCTGCTGCTCGGGCTGTTCGCCCAGCCGACCGTCGCCCTCGCCGAGGTCTCCACGTCACCCTGGCTCGCCGCGCTGGGCGCGCTGGTGCTCACGGCCGCCGTCTCGGGCGGGGTGCTGCACCGCGACGACCTGGCCGCCTGGCTGGCCGTGCGCCCCGGCCCACGCTCCCTCTTCCGGGCGACCGGAACGGCCGTACGCGCCATGGCGATCGTCCTCGCCCTCTGCTCGCTCGTCGCCCTCATCACCCTCGCGTCGAGCGACGACCTCCGGGCCGACTGGGAGGACGACGTCAATCCGCTGCTGATCGCGCTGTTCATCCTGCCCAACATCGCCGTCACCTTCCTCGGCATCAGCTGGGGCGCGTCCGTCGAGGGCGAGGCGGGCCGCTCGCGGTACGGGGACGACTCGTCGTACGGCGACGACTCGTACGGGAACGGTTCCTACGGCGACGGCTCCTACGGGGGCGACTCCGGCGACTACGGCCTCGGCGGGTCGAGCCCCTACGGCGGCTTCGAACGCGAGTCGTTCGGGCTGTCCGAGCTGGGTGACGCCGTCAACGACTGGGCGGTCGTGGGCGCGTTGGCGCTCGGCGCGGTCTGCGCCCTGGTCCTCGGCGTCCTGGCCGCGCGCCGGTCCTCGGGCCGGGGTGAGCAACTCCTCGCCGCCGGTGTGTTCTTCGGCCTCTTCCTCCTCCTCGCCGGCATCAGCGGCTTCTCCATGGAGGCGTCCGGCTCCGCCTCGACCGACTTCGGGGGCGGACTCTCCGC
Source organism: Streptomyces sp. NPDC030183 (assembly GCF_055573455.1). Classification (NCBI taxonomy): domain Bacteria; kingdom Bacillati; phylum Actinomycetota; class Actinomycetes; order Kitasatosporales; family Streptomycetaceae; genus Streptomyces; species Streptomyces sp. NPDC030183. The sequence continues at coordinate 73,559 of NZ_JBVIBK010000017.1, read as the reverse complement.
CGCCGGCCAGGTCGACGTGGGCCTCAACATCGCCGAGGCCATGCTCTTCGGCCTCGTCTGGATCTTCGCGGCGGCGTTCCTCGCCCCCTATCTGGTGCAGATGGCCGGCGCCCGCACGGGCGTGATCGCACCCCCGTTCCCGGCGATGCCGAGCGGCCCCGCGGCCTACGGCACCCCGTCCTGGCCCTCGACCTCGCAGAGCCTGCCGGACCCGCCCAGCCTTCCGACCCCGCCGAGCCTGCCGGACCCGCCCAGCCTGCCGGACCCGCCCAGCCTTCCGACCCCGCCGAGCCTGCCGACATCACATAGCCTTCCGACCTCGCAGGACCAGCCGGCTCCGCAGGGCCAGTCGGCGGCGCATCCGTCCCAGCCCGTCGAGCCGTACGAGGTTCCGATGGTCGAGCTAGGCCATCAGCTGCCGGCAGCCGGGCCCGTCGCGAAGCCGCGCGGCCGGGCGCTGATGTGGATCCTCACCATCGCGGCGGCCTTCGTGGTCGGCGGGGGAGTGGCGGTCGCGATCCTGTTCCTGCAGAAGTAGCGGAGGTCCGGCGCGGCGGCGGGAGTGCGCCGCGCCGCGGCGGCCCTATCGCCGTAGCGAGAACGGTTCCCCCGGCTCGTCCAAGTCCCTGCGCAACCCGGGGGGAGGGCCGCCGCGCCGGGGTTCGCGCACGCCCCCGCCGTCGTCGCCGAGCTCGAACCAGACGGTCACCACCGCGCCTCGCGGCACCTCGACGCCCGGCGGCGGGTACTGCCGTACGACGTAGTCCACGACGGCGAGTTCGACGTCGGGCCGGTCACCGGCGGCCAGCCCGACTCCGCTCGCCGCCGCCGTCTCACGCGCGTCCACGGCCATCAGACCGACGAACCGAGGCACACGCACTTCGAATGACTTGGGTGTCAAGCGCACAGACGTTCACCCCCAGCGGTACCCGCAGGGTAGCCGCCGGGGGTGCCCGTTCGGAAGCGCTGCGTGGCGATCTGTCGAAAATCGCTACCCTGCGTCACGAAACGGGGGTTGGGTGGGCCGGGAATCCCGGTCGGCGGCTCAGAGGGCCAGCCGGTAGCAGTGGCCCACCTGTTGCGTGACGGGCGTCGTGAAGGTCTCCGCCAGTTCCATGCCCAGCCGTCGGGTGACCGCTATCGAGCGCTCGTTGCGGGCGTTGACCATGGCGACGACGTTCTGGACGCCGGCCGCCCGTACCCGCTCCAGGGTCAGCAGGGCGGCGGCCGTCACATACCCCTTGCCCCAGTGGTCGCGGGCGAGCCGCCAGCCGATCTCGATCTCGCCGGCCGGCCCCCAGGTCCGCGGCCACGGCTGGGCGCCGGTGAAGCCGATGGCCCGGCCCTCCTCGTCGAGCATGGTCCACAGACAGAACCCGTACTCGGCGTCGTGGCGACGCTGGCGCGCGGTGAGCTCCTCGTAGACGGACAGCTCGGCGGACTTGCCGCCGTGGAACTCCATGACGTCGGGGTCGTCGAAGATCCGGTGCCACGCGAAGGCGTCCTCGTCGGTGGGGACGCGCAGCCGTACGTCGGGCAGAGCTCGGTTCACAGGGGCAGCCCTTCAGCCGATGATCAGGTTCCGCTGAATAGACTGCCCATGTCCGACGCCTGTCGGCACCTGTTTTCTGGTCTTCAGTGCTCCAACTACCTCTTGGGGAGAACCCGTCGTGACCGAGCCCCAGCCCCTTACCGAACACACCGCCGATGTGATCGTCGTCGGGGCCGGACCAGCCGGTTCCACCACCGCGTACTACCTGGCGAAGGCCGGGCTGGACGTGCTCCTCCTGGAGAAGACCAGCTTCCCGAGGGAGAAGGTCTGCGGCGACGGTCTCACACCCCGCGCCACCAAGCAGCTGGTGTCCATGGGCATCGACATCTCCGAAGAGGCCGGCTGGCTCCGCAACAAGGGCCTGCGGATCATCGGCGGCGGTGTCCGCCTCCAGCTCGACTGGCCGGATCTCGCCTCCTACCCCGACTACGGACTCGTCCGCAAGCGCGACGACTTCGACGAGCAGCTCGCCCGCCAGGCCCAGAAGGCCGGCGCCCGCCTCCACGAGAACTGCAACGTCAGCGGTCCCGTCGTCGACGACCGTACCGGCCGCATCATCGGCGTCACGGCCAAGCTCGGCGACCCGGACTCGGGCGAGAAGAAGGAAGTCACCTTCCGCGCGCCGCTGGTGGTGGCCGCCGACGGCAACTCCAGCCGCCTCTCCCTCGCGATGGGCCTGCACCGCCGCGAGGACCGCCCCATGGGTGTCGCCGTCCGCACGTACTTCACCTCCCCGCGCCACGACGACGACTACCTGGAGTCCTGGCTGGAGCTGTGGGACCGGCGCGGTCCGGGCGAGGACCGCCTGCTGCCCGGCTACGGCTGGATCTTCGGCATGGGCGACGGCACGTCCAACGTCGGCCTGGGCGTCCTCAACACCTCCGCCGCGTTCAAGGAGCTCGACTGGCGGGAGATCCTCAAGGCGTGGTGCGCGTCCATGCCGGAGGAGTGGGGCTACACCCCCGAGAACATGACCGGCCCGATCCGCGGCGCGGCCCTCCCCATGGCCTTCAACCGCAAGCCCCACTACACCAAGGGCCTGCTGCTCGTCGGCGACGCCGGCGGCCTCGTGAACCCCTTCAACGGCGAGGGCATCGCCTACGCCATGGAGTCCGGCCAGATCGCCGCCGACGTCATCGTCCAGGCGCACGCCCGCGCCACTCCCGGCCAGCGCGAACTCGCCCTCCAGCGCTACCCCCAGGTCCTCAAGGACACCTACGGCGGCTACTACACGCTGGGCCGCGCCTTCGTGAAGCTCATCGGCAACCCCAAGATCATGAAGCTCGCCACGCAGCGGGGCCTCACCCACCCGATGCTGATGAAGTTCACGCTGAAGCTCCTCGCCAACCTGACCGACCCGACCGGCGGCGACGCGATGGACCGCGTCATCAACGGCCTCTCGAAGGTGGCCCCCAAGGCCTGAGGCGGCCTGACGGCCCGACGGGCCGAACACGCCCCGTTCCGGGCCCCGGACGCGAAAGCTCCGGGGCCCGTTTCGTCACACAACGCCCGGACATATCACCGGTCTCGGGCCGGAACGCCTGAAGCGAGCCGACGGGCGCTCTCGCCGTCCCGGCCCTCAGCGGACCCCCGGCCCGGACCGAACGGCCCTCCCAGGGCCCACCCCGGCCCGTACGCGGGCATGCCGGCCGGCCCGTACGCGGGCATGCCGGAGGGCCCGTACGCGGGCATGCCGGAGGGCCCGTACGCGGGCATGCCGGAGGGCCGCCTGCCCCCAGGGGCGGACGGCCCTTCCGTACGGCGAGCGGTCGGCGGACCGGCTCAGAGCACGCGCACCGCGCCCGACGCCGGGTAGCCCGACAGGTCCTGGATGACGACGCCCTTGGAGGGGTTCGCCGCGTCGAGGTACTTGCCGCCACCGAGGTAGACGCCCACGTGGTAGGCGGAACCCTTGCCGCCCCAGTACAGGATGTCGCCGCGCTGGATCTGGGACAGCGGGATGTCCGTGCCCTGCATCGACTGGTCCTGGGAGACCCGCGGGAGGCTCACGCCGACCTGCTTGAACGCGGCCTGGACCAGCGACGAGCAGTCCCACGCGTTGGGCCCCGTGGCGCCCATGACGTACGCGTCGCCCAGCTGGGCCTCGAGGAAGGCGATGACCGTCTCGACGCTGCCGCTGGCCGGCGGGGCCGTCGAGGCGGAGTTCGTGGTGAGGGTGGTCCGCGCACTGTCCCGCGAGGCGCGCTCGGCGGCGGCCTTGCGCTCCGCCTCCTCGGCGGCCTTCTTGCGGGCCTCTTCCTTCTTGGCCTTCGCCAGGTCCTTGTCGGCCTGCTCGGCCGCCGCCTCCGCGGCCGCGTCACGCTCGGCCTGCAGCTGGTAGTCGGCCGCCATCTGCTGCGTGGCGTCCGCGGACTGCGCCGCCTGCGTGGCCAGGTCGGCCGTGAGGGTGGGCAGTTCGAGGGTCTGCGTCACCGACTCCGCGGCGACCGCCTGCGCTGACGCGCCGGCCACAGCCACGGTGCTGAGGATGCCACCGGCGACTCCGGCGCGCACCGCGATCGAGGACGACGCGTTGCGGCGGGGTTTCCGGTGGCTGCGTATGTGAGCGGTGTGGGACATGGGTACAAGCGGTACCAGGGGCTCCTCCATACCTTCAAGCAACGTGTGGTGCGCCACAGTTGTTCAACGGACGCCCCAAATTCCCTGCGCGTCACTCTTTATTGACGGCGTAACGGGCAAAGCGGACACGACCGATCGGGCCCGTGATCATGCGCTTTCGTGATTACGTCCGAATTGCCCTGCGCTTACCACTGATTGCACCGAGTGGCCAAGCCCGGCTGATTTGATCTCGTTCCGATGTGGCGCAGGTCACAGAGTGATCACCGGTCCGGCCGTGTCCTCGGGCGCGATCGCCGGTCGCGGTCGCTCGTGAACGCGTGCACGCGTCCACATCGGACGCCGCGCCTCCCTCTGATGTGTGAGCGGGGTCCTCTAGCAAGCGACCCCGTCCAGCACCAATTTGCATGCAGCGGAACTCTCTTGATATAGAGACGCACCCTCTCACCTGCGATAACGATCGAAATTGTCACTTCTGGTGATCACTCTGGCGCTTCGTGTATGAAGATCGCCGCTCATCCGACTTCATGATCCTTCGTCAGGTGGTGGAGATCACAAACTCGGTGCCGCACCCCGTGTCGCAGATCACAGACCCGCAGGCATAAGATGCGGGGCAGTTGGGCTTGTGACCTGCTTCACATGTTCGCGATCTTCGTCGGGACGGACGGTGTTCGTGGGACAGGTGGGGCGGAGAGCCGGTCCACGCAACCGCCAGCAGTCAGTGCCGACTGAGAGGAGCGAGGAGCGGTGAACGCGTATGCGCCCATCCTCGTACTGGGAGCCCTCGGGGCAGGCTTTGCGATCTTCTCCGTGGTCATGGCCACGTTGATCGGACCAAAGCGGTACAACCGGGCCAAGCTCGAGGCCTACGAGTGCGGTATCGAGCCGACCCCCACGCCGGCCGGCGGCGGGCGCTTCCCCATCAAGTACTACCTGACGGCGATGCTCTTCATCGTCTTCGACATCGAGATCGTCTTCCTCTACCCCTGGGCCGTCACCTTCGACGCCCTGGGTGTTTTCGGGCTCGTGGAGATGCTGCTCTTCGTGCTCACCGTCTTCGTCGCCTACGCGTACGTCTGGCGTCGCGGCGGCCTGGAATGGGACTGAGGGGCCTTTAAGACCATGGGACTCGAAGAAAAACTGCCGAGCGGCTTCCTGCTGACCACCGTCGAGCAGGCCGCGGGCTGGGTACGCAAGGCGTCCGTCTTCCCCGCCACCTTCGGCCTCGCCTGCTGCGCCATCGAGATGATGACCACGGGCGCGGGCCGCTACGACCTGGCGCGCTTCGGCATGGAGGTGTTCCGCGGTTCGCCGCGCCAGGCGGACCTGATGATCGTGGCAGGCCGGGTCAGCCAGAAGATGGCGCCGGTGCTGCGGCAGGTCTACGACCAGATGCCGAACCCGAAGTGGGTGATCTCCATGGGGGTCTGCGCGTCGTCCGGCGGCATGTTCAACAACTACGCGATCGTCCAGGGCGTCGACCACATCGTCCCCGTCGACATCTATCTCCCCGGCTGCCCGCCACGGCCCGAGATGCTGATGGACGCGATCCTCAAACTCCACCAGAAGATCCAGTCGTCCAAGCTCGGCGTGAACGCGGAGGAAGCGGCCCGCGAGGCCGAGGAAGCCGCGCTCAAGGCACTCCCCACCATCGAGATGAAGGGGCTGCTGCGATGAGCGCCGCGAACGGCAACGGCGGACCCAACCCCGAGAAGGACCTCTCCGCCTCCAACCTCCCCGGCCAGCGCGGCGACGGCGGTGAGGAGATCCGCGTCCAGCGCGGCATGTTCGGCGCCGACACGGGCGGCGACACCTCCGGCTACGGCGGCCTGGTCCGCTCCATCCGGCTCCCCGGCCCGGCCACCCGCCCCTACGGCGGCTGGTTCGACGAGGTCGCCGACGAACTGGAGGGCGCCCTGGAGGAACAGGGTCTCGTCCCCGAGAACGTGATCGACAGGACCGTCGTCGACCGCGGGGAGATCACCTTCCACATCGAGCGCGAGTTCCTGCCCACCGTCGCCCGCACCCTGCGCGACGACCCGGCCCTGCGCTTCGAACTGTGCACCGGCGTGAGCGGTGTCCACTACCCCGGCGACAAGGGCCGTGAACTGCACGCCGTCTACCACCTGCGCTCGATCACCCACAACCGGCTGATCCGCCTGGAGGTCTCCGCCCCCGACGCCGACCCGCACATCCCGTCGCTCGTCCCCGTCTACCCGACGAACGACTGGCACGAGCGCGAGACGTACGACTTCTTCGGCATCGTCTTCGACGGCCACCCCGCGCTGACGCGGATCATGATGCCGGACGACTGGCAGGGCTTCCCGCAGCGCAAGGACTATCCCCTCGGCGGCATCCCCGTCGAGTACAAGGGCGCCCAGATCCCGGCTCCGGACCAGCGGAGGTCGTACTCATGAGCGCCCACCCGTCGCCCGACCACCGCCCCTCAACGACTCCCTTCGGGAGGCCGCAATGACTACCGCAACTCCGCGCGAGACCACCGAGGGCACCGTCTACACGGTCACCGGCGGCGACTGGGACGAGGTCGCCGAGACCGCGGCGAAGTCCGACGACGAGCGCATCATCGTCAACATGGGCCCCCAGCACCCGTCCACCCACGGTGTGCTCCGGCTCATCCTGGAGATCGACGGCGAGACCGTCACCGAGGCCCGCTGCGGCATCGGCTACCTCCACACCGGCATCGAGAAGAACCTCGAGTACCGCACGTGGACGCAGGGCACCACGTTCGTGACGCGCATGGACTACCTGACGCCGTTCTTCAACGAGACGGCGTACTGCCTCGCGGTCGAGAAGCTCCTCGGCATCGAGGACCAGGTCCCCGACCGCGCCTCGATCATCCGCGTGCTCCTGATGGAGCTGAACCGGCTCTCCTCCCACCTGGTGTGTATCGCCACCGGCGGCATGGAGCTGGGCGCCACCACGATCATGATCTACGGCTTTCGTGATCGTGAACTCATTCTCGACATCTACGAGCTCATCACCGGCCTGCGCATGAACCACGCGTACATCCGGCCCGGCGGACTCGCCCAGGACCTGCCGCCCGGCGCGGTGGACCAGATCCGCGAGTTCGTGAAGAAGATGAAGAAGAACCTCCCCGAGTACGACAAGCTCGCCACCGGGAACCCCATCTTCAAGGCCCGTATGCAGGACGTCGGCTACCTCGACCTGGCCGGCTGCATGGCCCTCGGCGCCACCGGCCCGATCCTGCGCTCCGCCGGCCTCCCGCACGACCTGCGCAAGGCGCAGCCGTACTGCGGTTACGAGACGTACGACTTCGACGTCCCGACCGCCGACACCTGCGACTCCTACGGCCGCTTCCTGATCCGGCTGGAGGAGATGCGCCAGTCGCTCAGGATCGTCGAGCAGTGCCTGGACCGGCTCCAGCCCGGCCCGGTCATGGTCGAGGACAAGAAGATCGCCTGGCCCGCCCAGCTCGCCCTCGGACCGGACGGGCTCGGCAACTCCCTGGACCACATCAAGAAGATCATGGGCACCTCCATGGAGGCCCTGATCCACCACTTCAAGCTGGTGACCGAGGGCTTCCGCGTCCCGCCGGGACAGGCGTACGCGGCGGTCGAGTCACCCAAGGGCGAACTCGGGGTGCACGTCGTGTCCGACGGAGGCACCCGCCCCTTCCGGGTCCACTACCGCGACCCGTCCTTCACCAACCTGCAGACCATGGCGGCGATGTGCGAGGGCGGCCAGGTCGCCGACGTCATCGTCGCCGTCGCGTCCATCGACCCCGTGATGGGAGGCGTCGACCGGTGACCACCACCCCTGACGGTGTCAGCCTGGGCATGCCCCAGCTGCCCGCGCCCGACTACCCGGACGACGTTCGAGCCCGGCTCGAGCGAGACGCGGCCGAGGTCGTCGCCCGCTACCCCGACTCCCGGTCCGCCCTGCTCCCGCTGCTGCACCTCGTGCAGTCCGAGGAGGGCCACGTCACCCGCACCGGCATGCGCTTCTGCGCCGAGGTACTGGGCCTGACCACGGCCGAGGTCACCGCGGTCGCCACCTTCTACACCATGTACCGGCGCAAGCCGAGCGGCGACTACCAGGTGGGCGTCTGCACCAACACCCTGTGCGCGGTGATGGGCGGCGACGCGATCTTCGAGGCGCTCCAGGATCACCTCGGCGTCGGCAACGGCGAGACCACCGACGACGGCAAGGTCACCCTGGAGCACATCGAGTGCAACGCGGCCTGCGACTTCGCGCCGGTCGTGATGGTCAACTGGGAGTTCTTCGACAACCAGACCGTGGACAGCGCCAAGCGGCTCGTGGACGACCTGCGGGCCGGGGCGCGGGTCGAGCCCACGCGCGGGGCGCCGCTGTGCACCTTCAAGGAGACCGCGCGGATCCTCGCCGGCTTCCCCGACGAGCGGCCCGGAGCCGTCGAGGCGAGCGGCGGCGCCGGCCCCGCGTCCCTGGTGGGCCTGCGCCTGGCCAAGGGAGAGGCCGCGACCGCGCGTGTGGTCCATCCGCGGGACGGCGGCCCGCACGACGAGCCGCAGGACACGGTGCACGAGCCGTCACCGGGCGAGCACCTCAGCTCGCACGACGCGCCGCAGGAGACGTCGGCCTCCGACCCGGCCCACCCCGCGGGGCCCACCGCCGAGGAGGGGGAGTGATGACATTGGCACCCGAGATGAAGGGCACCAGCCCCGAGAAGCTGCTCGCACCCGTGCTGTCGGCGTTCTGGGACGAGGACAAATCCTGGACGCTGGACGTCTACCGGCGCCACGACGGCTACGAAGGGCTGCGCAAGGCGCTCGCCATGACGCCGGACGACCTCATCGCGTACGTCAAGGAATCCGGCCTGCGCGGTCGTGGCGGCGCCGGCTTCCCCACCGGGATGAAATGGCAGTTCATCCCTCAGGGAGACGGAAAACCGCACTATCTCGTTGTCAACGCCGACGAGTCGGAGCCGGGGACCTGCAAGGACATCCCGCTCCTGTTCGCCAACCCGCACAGCCTCATCGAGGGCATGATCATCGCGTGCTACGCGATCCGGTCGTCGCACGCCTTCATCTATCTGCGGGGTGAGGTCGTCCCCGTCCTGCGGCGGTTGCACGAGGCCGTCCGTGAGGCCTACGAGGCGGGCTTCCTCGGCGAGAACATCCTGGGCAGCGGACTCGACCTCGACATCACCGTGCACGCGGGCGCCGGCGCGTACATCTGCGGTGAGGAGACCGCGCTGCTCGACTCGCTCGAAGGCCGCCGTGGTCAACCGCGGCTGCGTCCCCCCTTCCCCGCCGTGGAAGGCCTCTACGCCTGTCCCACTGTCGTGAACAACGTCGAGTCGATCGCGTCGGTTCCCGCCATCCTGCACCGGGGCAAGGAATGGTTCCGGTCGATGGGCAGCGAGAAGTCCCCCGGCTTCACGCTCTACTCGCTCAGCGGCCACGTCGCCAGCCCCGGCCAGTACGAGGCCCCGCTCGGCATCACCCTGCGCCAGCTGCTGGAGATGAGCGGCGGCATGCGCCCCGGACACCGCCTGAAGTTCTGGACCCCGGGCGGCTCCTCGACCCCGATGTTCACCGACGAGCACCTCGACGTCCCCCTCGACTACGAAGGAGTGGGCGCCGCCGGTTCCATGCTCGGCACGAAGGCGCTCCAGTGCTTCGACGAGACCACCTGCGTCGTCCGGGCCGTCACCCGCTGGACCGAGTTCTACGCCCACGAGTCCTGCGGCAAGTGCACCCCCTGCCGCGAAGGCACGTACTGGCTCGTCCAGCTGCTGCGCGACATCGAGGCCGGCAAGGGCGTCATGAGCGACCTCGACAAGCTCAACGACATCGCCGACAACATCAACGGCAAGTCGTTCTGCGCCCTCGGCGACGGCGCCGCCTCACCGATCTTCTCCTCCCTGAAGTACTTCCGCGAGGAGTACGAGGACCACATCACGGGCCGGGGCTGCCCCTTCGACCCCGCCAGGTCGACCGCCTGGGCCGACAAGGACAAGCACGCGGAGGTGAACGCATGACCGTGACGACAAGCGCTCCCTCCGGGGGCGGCGAGGCGGCGGTCCCGCCGGAGGATCTCGTCTCGCTGACCATCGACGGCGTCGACATCAGCGTGCCCAAGGGCACCCTGGTCATCCGCGCCGCCGAACAGCTCGGCATCGAGATCCCCCGCTTCTGCGACCACCCCCTGCTCGACCCGGCCGGCGCCTGCCGCCAGTGCATCGTCGAGGTCGAGGGCCAGCGCAAGCCCATGGCGTCCTGCACGATCACCTGTACGGACGGGATGGTCGTCAGGACTCACCTCACCTCCCCGGTCGCCGAGAAGGCCCAGAAGGGGGTGATGGAGCTCCTGCTCATCAACCACCCGCTGGACTGCCCCGTCTGCGACAAGGGCGGCGAGTGCCCCCTGCAGAACCAGGCCATGTCGCACGGCCAGGCCGAGTCCCGCTTCGAGGGCCGCAAGCGCACCTACGAGAAGCCCGTGCCGATCTCCACGCAGGTGCTGCTCGACCGCGAGCGGTGCGTGCTGTGCGCCCGCTGCACCCGCTTCTCCAACCAGGTCGCCGGCGACCCGATGATCGAACTGGTCGAGCGGGGCGCGCTCCAGCAGGTCGGCACCGGCGAGGGCGACCCCTTCGAGTCGTACTTCTCCGGGAACACCATCCAGATCTGCCCGGTCGGCGCGCTGACCTCGGCGGCGTACCGATTCCGCTCCCGGCCCTTCGACCTCGTCTCCTCGCCGTCCGTGTGCGAGCACTGCTCCGGCGGCTGCGCCACCCGCACCGACCACCGGCGCGGCAAGGTCATGCGGCGGCTCGCCGCCGACGACCCCGAGGTCAACGAGGAGTGGATCTGCGACAAGGGACGCTTCGCGTTCCGCTACGCGCAGCGCCCCGACCGGCTGACCACCCCCCTCGTCCGCGACGAGGAGGGCGTCCTCCAGCCCGCGTCCTGGCCGGAGGCCCTGGAGGCCGCCGCCCAGGGGCTGCTCGCGGCGCGCGGCCGGGCCGGTGTCCTGACCGGTGGCCGGCTCACCGTCGAGGACGCCTACGCGTACAGCAAGTTCGCGCGGGTGGCGCTCGACACCAACGACATCGACTTCCGCGCGCGCGTGCACAGCGGCGAGGAGGCCGACTTCCTGGCCGCCCGGGTCGCCGGCCGCGGCCACGACCTCGACGGCAAGGGCGTCACCTACACCTCCCTGGAGAAGGCGCCCGCCGTCCTCCTCGTCGGGTTCGAGGCCGAGGAGGAGGCCCCCGGCGTCTTCCTGCGGCTGCGCAAGGCCTGGCGCAAGCGCAAGATGCGGGTCTTCTCGGTGGCCACGCACGCCACCCGGGGTCTGGAGAAGGCCGGCGGGACGCTGCTGCCCGCCGCGCCCGGCACCGAGACCGAGTGGCTGGACGCCCTCGCGAGCGGCGCCGGACTCGAAGGGGACGGCACCGACGCCGCGGCGGCACTGCGCACCGAGGGTGCCGTCATCGTCGTCGGCGAGCGGCTCGCCGGCGTCGCGGGCGGACTCACCGCCGCCGTACGGGCCGCCGCCCTGACCGGCGCCCGGCTCGTGTGGATCCCGCGCAGGGCCGGGGAGCGCGGTGCGATCGAGGCGGGCGCGCTGCCGTCGCTGCTGCCGGGCGGCCGCCCGGCCACCGACCCGCGCGCGCGGGACGAGATCGCCGCCGCCTGGGGCGTCGCCCAGCTCCCGCTGCGCTACGGCCGCGACACCGGGCAGATCGTCGAGGCCGCCGCCACCGGAGAGCTCGGGGCGCTGGTGGTGGCCGGTGTCGAGGTCGCCGACCTGCCCGAACCGGCACGCGCGCGTGAGGCGCTGGCCGCGGTGGGCTTCCTGGTCTCCCTGGAACTGCGGCCCAGCGAGGTCACCGACCACGCCGACGTCGTCCTCCCGGTCGCCGCCGTCGCCGAGAAGGCGGGCAGCTTCATCAACTGGGAGGGCAGGGTCCGGCCGTTCGAGGCCGCGCTCAAGCCCGACCAGATGACCCGCCGTCTGGCGCCCACCGACGGGCGGGTGCTGCAGATGCTCGCCGACGCCATGGACGTCCACCTCGGACTGCCCGACCTGCGCACCACGCGCGCGGAGCTGGACCGGCTCGGCGCCTGGGACGGCTCGCGGGCCACCGAACCCGTCGAGATCGCCGCCGGGTTGCCCCGGCCCGCCGCCGGGGAGGCCGTCCTGGCCGGACACCGGCTGCTGCTCGACCAGGGCCGCCTCCAGGACGGCGACGAGGCGCTCGCCGGCACCCGGCACGCCGCGCACGCGCGCGTGTCCGCCGCGACGGCCGCCGAGGCCGGCGTCAAGAACGGTGACCTGCTGGCGGTCACCGGGCCCGAGGGCGTCGTCGAACTCCCGCTGCAGATCACCGACATGCCCGACCGCGTCGTCTGGCTGCCGCTGAACTCCGCGGGCTCGGGCGTCGCCTCCGACACCGGGGCGCTGCCCGGCGCACTCGTCCGCATCGGCCCCGCGACGCTCGCCGCCGAGGCCCCCGAGGAGGTGGAGGCATGAGCGCGTACACCCTCGCCGCAGAAGACCTCTCGATGTTCGGCCGCGACCCCTGGTGGCTGGTCGTCGTCAAGGCCGTGTTCTGCTTCGCCTTCCTGATGCTGACCGTGCTGTTCTCCATCGTGTGGGAGCGCAAGGTCGTCGCCTGGATGCAGCTGCGCATCGGCCCCAACCGGCACGGCCCCTGGGGCATGCTCCAGTCGCTCGCCGACGGCATCAAGCTGATGCTGAAGGAAGACGTCATCGTCAAACGCGCGGACAAGGTGGTCTACGTCCTCGCGCCGATCGTCGCGGCCATCCCGGCCTTCATGGCGATCGCGGTGATCCCCTTCGGCCCCGCGGGCAACGAGATCTCGATCTTCGGCCAGCGCACCACGATGCAGCTCACCGACCTGCCGATCGCGATGCTGTACATCCTCGCGGTCGCCTCCGTCGGCATCTACGGCATCGTGCTGGCGGGCTGGAGCTCCGGATCCACCTACCCGCTGCTGGGCGGCCTGCGGTCCTGCGCGCAGATGATCTCCTACGAGATCGCCATGGGTGCCGCGTTCGCCTCGGTGTTCCTCTACTCCGGGTCGATGTCGACGTCGGCGATCGTGGAGGCCCAGCAGGACCGCTGGTACATCGTGCTGCTGCCGGTCTCGTTCGTGATCTACATCGTGACCATGGTCGGCGAGACCAACCGCGCCCCGTTCGACATGCCGGAGTCCGAGGGCGACCTGGTCGGCGGCTTCAACACCGAGTACTCGTCGATCAAGTTCGCGATGTTCATGCTCGCCGAGTACGTGAACATGGTGACGGTCTCGGCGGTGTCGGTGACCCTCTTCCTCGGCGGCTGGCGGGCCCCCTGGCCCATCAGCACCTTCTGGGAGGGCGCCAACCACGGCTGGTGGCCGATGCTCTGGTTCGTGGTGAAGGTGCAGCTGCTGCTGTTCTTCTTCATCTGGCTGCGCGGCACGCTCCCGCGCGTCCGCTACGACCAGCTGATGAAGCTCGGCTGGAAGGTCCTCCTCCCGGTCTCCGTGGTCTGGCTGATGCTCGTCGCGACCATCCGGACCCTCCGCAACGAGAACTACGACTTCGCCCAGATCGCGCTGTACGTCGCCGGTGCCGTCGTCGTGCTGTTCCTGCTGTCGTTCGTCGCGGACATCTTCCGCGACAAGCGCGAGAGCCAGGACCAGCCCGCCGAACCGGCCGCCTTCGACCCGATGGCCGGCGGATTCCCCGTACCGCCCCTGCCCGGACAGATCCTCCCGCCGGTGCCGCGCAGGCGTCCGCGCCGCGAGCGGGAGCTGATTGTCAGTGGCGGGTCCGATACTGACAGTGACGGATCTTCGAATGGGAGGGAGGCGTCCGATGGCTGATGAGCCCAAGGAGACCAAGCCGGGTTTCCAGAACCCCGTCGCCGGCTTCGGCGTGACCTTCAAGGCCATGTTCAAGAAGCGGCTGACCGAGCAGTACCCGGAGCAGGAGAAGACCACCGCTCCGCGGTTCCACGGCCGGCACCAGCTCAACCGCCATCCGGACGGCCTGGAGAAGTGCGTCGGCTGCGAGCTGTGTGCCTGGGCCTGCCCCGCCGACGCGATCTACGTGGAGGGCGCGGACAACACGGACGAGGAGCGCTACTCGCCGGGCGAGCGGTACGGCCGCGTCTATCAGATCAACTACGCCCGCTGCATCCTGTGCGGACTGTGCATCGAGGCGTGCCCCACGCGCGCGCTGACGATGACCAACGAGTTCGAGCTGGCCGACTCCAGCCGCGCCAACCTCATCTACACCAAGGAGCAGTTGCTCGCCGGGCTCGAGGACGGCATGGTCGACACGCCGCACGCCATCTACCCGGGCACCGACGAGCAGGACTACTACCGGGGCCTGGTCACCGAGGCCGCGCCCGGCACCGAGCAGCAGGTCGCCCTCTCCAAGGGCGAGGTGCCGCAGGAGGCCGAGTCCACCTTCGGTGAGGGCGAGCCCGCGTCGGAGAAGGTGATCCGCCGATGACGCACCAACTCGCCGCGTACACGACCTCCACCGGTGAGGCCGTCCAGTTCTGGGTGCTCGGCACGATCGCGGTGATCGGCGCCCTGTGCACCGTCTTCATGAAGAAGGCCGTGCACAGCGCGCTCTGCCTCGCCGGCACCATGATCGTCCTGGCCGTGTTCTACCTCGCCAACGGCGCCTACTTCCTGGGCATCGTGCAGATCGTCGTCTACACCGGCGCGATCATGATGCTGTTCCTGTTCGTGGTGATGCTCGTCGGCGTCACCGCGGCGGACTCCCTGAAGGAGACCATCAAGGGGCAGCGCTGGCTGGCCCTGCTGTGCGGTCTCGGCTTCGGCATCCTGCTCGTCGGGGGCATCGGCAACGCGGCGCTCACCGAGTTCAACGGCCTCGGCCAGGCGAACTCCGGGGGCAACGTGGAGGGCCTCGCCGCCCTCATCTTCACCGACTACGTGTTCGCCTTCGAACTCACCGGCGCCCTGCTGATCACGGCCGCCGTCGGCGCCATGGTGCTCACCCACCGCGAGCGCACCGAGCGCGCGAAGACCCAGCGCGAACTGTCCGAGCAGCGCGTCCGCGAGGGCAAGCACCTCCCGCCGCTGCCGGCCCCCGGCGTCTACGCCCGGCACAACGCGGTCGACATCGCGGGCCTGCTGCCCGACGGCACCCCGTCCGAGCTGACCGTCAGCAAGACGCTGCGGGACCGCGGCCAGATCCGCGACGTGTCGACCGAGGCGCTGAGCGACCTCAAGGCCCTGGAGCAGCGCGCCGAGGACCGCCTGGAGCGCAGCAACAGCGGTAAGAGCGGGGAGGCATCGAAGTGAATCCCGTCAACTACCTCTATCTCGCCGCCCTGCTGTTCACGATCGGCGCCACCGGCGTCCTGATCAGGCGGAACGCGATCGTTGTGTTCATGTGCGTCGAGCTGATGCTCAACGCCTGCAACCTCGCCCTCGTCGCGTTCTCCCGTATGCACGGCAATCTCGACGGCCAGATCATCGCCTTCTTCACGATGGTCGTCGCCGCCGCGGAGGTCGTGGTCGGACTCGCGATCATCGTGTCGCTGTTCCGTTCCCGCCACTCGGCCTCGGTCGACGACGCCAGCCTGATGAAGCTGTAAGGGGTCGGAAGAATCGTGGAGAACCTGATTGCGCTGCTGATCGCGGCGCCCCTGCTCGGAGCCGCCGTCCTGCTGTGCGGCGGCCGGCGCCTCGACGCCGTCGGCCACTGGATCGGCACGGTCCTCGCCGCCGCCTCGTTCGTCGTCGGTGTCGTCCTCTTCGCCGACATGCTCGGCAAGGACCCCGAACACCGTGCGATGCACCAGTTCCTGTTCAGCTGGATCCCCGTCGAGGGCTTCCAGGCGGACGTCGCCTTCCAGCTCGACCAGCTGTCGATGACGTTCGTGCTGCTGATCACCGGAGTCGGCTCGCTCATCCACGTGTACTCCATCGGCTACATGGAGCACGACGAGCGCCGACGCCGCTTCTTCGGCTATCTGAACCTGTTCCTCGCGGCGATGCTGCTGCTCGTCCTCGCCGACAACTACCTGCTGCTGTACGTCGGCTGGGAGGGCGTCGGTCTCGCCTCCTACCTCCTCATCGGCTTCTGGCAGCACAAGCCCAGCGCGGCCACCGCCGCGAAGAAGGCGTTCCTGGTCAACCGCGTCGGCGACGTGGGCCTGTCCATCGCCATCATGCTGATGTTCACCACCTTCGGGACGTTCGCCTTCGGGCCGGTCCTGGAGGCCACCGGCGAGGCGACCGAGGGCAAGCTCACCGCCATCGCCCTGATGCTGCTGCTCGCCGCGTGCGGCAAGTCCGCGCAGGTGCCGCTGCAGTCCTGGCTCGGGGACGCGATGGAGGGCCCGACCCCGGTCTCGGCCCTCATCCACGCCGCGACCATGGTCACCGCCGGCGTCTACCTGATCGTCCGCTCCGCCGACATCTTCAACGCCGCCCCCGACGCGCAGCTGGTGACCACCGTGGTCGGCGCGGTCACGCTGCTGTTCGGTGCGATCGTCGGTTGCGCGAAGGACGACATCAAGAAGGCCCTCGCCGGTTCGACCATGTCGCAGATCGGCTACATGGTGCTCGCCGCGGGCCTCGGCCCCATCGGCTACGTCTTCGCGATCATGCACCTGGTGACGCACGGCTTCTTCAAGGCCGGGCTGTTCCTCGGCGCCGGTTCGGTCATGCACGGCATGAACGACGAGGTCGACATGCGCAAGTACGGCGGCCTCCGCAAATACATGCCGATCACGTTCATCACGTTCGGCCTCGGCTACCTCGCCATCATCGGATTCCCCGGACTGTCCGGCTTCTTCTCCAAGGACAAGATCATCGAGGCGGCGTTCGCCAAGGGCGGCACCGAGGGCTGGATCCTCGGCGGCGTGGCCCTGCTGGGCGCGGCCATCACCGCGTTCTACATGACCCGCGTGATGCTGATGACGTTCTTCGGCGAGGAGCGCTGGCGCCACCGGCCGACCGCCTCCCCGGCGGAGCCGGACGTCGAGCCCGCCGCCGAACACCACGGCGCCCACAGTGAACCGCACCCGCACGAGTCGCCCAGGGTCATGACGATCCCGATGATCGTGCTGGCCGTCGGATCGGTCTTCGCGGGCGGGTTCTTCAGCATCGGCGACCGGTTCATCCACTGGCTGGAGCCGGTCACCGGGCACGCGCACGGTCACCCGCCGATCGGCGCCGCCGCGGTCACCGCGTCCACGGTCGCCGTGATGGTCATCGGCGTCGGCCTGGCCTGGCTCCAGTACGGGCGCCGCCCCGTCCCGGTCGTCGCCCCGCGCGGTTCGCTGCTCACCCGGGCCGCCCGCCGCGACCTCCTCCAGGACGACTTCAACCACGTGGTCCTCGTCCGCGGCGGAGAGCACCTCACGCGATCCCTGGTCTACGTCGACCACACCCTGGTCGACGGTGTCGTCAACGGCACCGCGGCCGGCATGGGCGGCCTCTCCGGGCGGCTGCGCCGCATCCAGAACGGCTATGCCCGGTCGTACGCGGTCTCGATGTTCGGCGGCGCTGCGATCCTCATCGCCGCGACCCTGCTGATGAGGGCGGTCTGATACCGATGTCCTTTCCTCTGCTGACAGCGACGGCGGTGCTCCCGGCCCTGGGGGCGATCGCCACGGCCGCCGTACCGGCCGCCCGGCGGACCGCCGCGAAATGGCTGGCGCTGATCGTCTCGCTGGCCACCCTGGTGCTCGCCGCGGTCGTCCTGGTCCGCTTCGACCCCGGCGGCGACCGCTACCAGCTCACCGAGTCCCACGCCTGGATCAAGGACTTCGGGGTGCGGTACGAACTGGGCGTGGACGGCATCGCGGTCGCGATGATCGCGCTCACGGCGCTGCTGATCCCCTTCATCATCCTCGCGGGCTGGCACGACGCCGACCCGCTGGAGACCGGCAGCAAGCGGTGGCGGCCCACCCAGGGCTTCTTCGCGCTGATCCTGCTCGTCGAGGCGATGGTGATCATCTCGTTCGAGGCCACCGACGTCTTCCTCTTCTACATCTTCTTCGAAGCCATGCTCATCCCGATGTACTTCCTCATCGGCGGCTTCGGGGACCGTGCCCACGAGCACGGCGAGGAGGCGGCGTCCACCCAGCGGTCGTACGCCGCCGTCAAGTTCCTCCTCTACAACCTGGTCGGCGGCCTGATCATGCTGGCCGCCGTGATCGGCCTGTACGTCGTCGCCGGGAACTTCTCCCTCACCGAGATCGCCGAGGCCCGCGCCAACGGCTCGTTGGACATGGCGACCAGCACCGAGCGGTGGCTGTTCCTCGGGTTCTTCTTCGCCTTCGCGGTGAAGGCGCCGCTGTGGCCGCTGCACACCTGGCTGCCCAACGCCATGCAGGAGTCGACGGCCCCGGTCGCCGTGCTGATCACGGCGGTCGTCGACAAGGTCGGCACCTTCGCGATGCTCCGCTTCTGCCTCCAGCTGTTCCCGGAGGCCAGCAGCTGGGCGACGCCCGTGATCCTCGTCCTCGCCCTGATCAGCATCATCTACGGGGCGCTGCTCGCGGTCGGCCAGCGCGACATCAAGCGGCTGGTCGCCTACGCGTCGATCTCCCACTTCGGGTTCATCGTCCTCGGCATCTTCGCGATGACCAGCCAGGGCCAGTCGGGCGCCACGCTCTACATGGTCAACCACGGCATCTCCACCGCGGCCCTGATGCTGGTCGCCGGGTTCCTGATCTCCCGGCGCGGATCGCGGCTGATCGCCGACTACGGCGGCGTCCAGAAGGTCGCCCCGGTGCTCGCCGGCACCTTCCTGATCGGCGGTCTCGCCACCCTGTCGCTGCCGGGGCTCGCCCCGTTCGTCAGCGAGTTCCTGGTCCTGGTGGGCACGTTCGCGCGTTACCCGGTCATCGGGATCATCGCCACCGTCGGCATCGTCCTCGCCGCGCTCTACACCCTCGTCCTCTACCAGCGGACGATGACGGGCCCGGTGAAGGCGGAGGTCGAGGGCATGGCCGACCTGCGGGTGCGGGAACTGGTCGTGGTCGCCCCGCTGATCGTTCTGCTGATCTTCCTGGGTGTCTACCCGAAGCCCGTCACCGACATCGTCAACCCGGCGGTCAAGCAGACCTTGTCCGACGTGGAGAAGAAGGACCCCCGGCCCGAGGTGGAGGCGGCCAAGTGAGCGCATCAGCCGTCCACAGCCTGTGGACAACGGCGGCAGAGCCGATCGACAAGATCGGTGCGCCGGACATCGAATACGGGCAATTGTCGCCCACCTTGATCGTCATCGGGGCGGCCGTCCTCGGCGTGCTGGTCGAGGCGTTCGTCCCCCGCAGGACCCGCTACTACGCCCAGGTCTTCCTGTCCGTCGTCGCCCTCGCCGCCGCCTTCGCCGCGGTGATCGGGCTCGCGGCGGGCGGATACGCCACGACCAAGTCGGGCATCGTCGCGATGGGCGCCGTCGCGGTCGACGGACCGGCCCTGTTCCTCCAGGGCACGATCCTGCTCGCCGGCATCCTCGGCGTGTTCACCTTCGCCGAACGGCGCCTCGACCCGGCGGCGCACGGCAACCGCGTCGACTCCTTCGCCGCGCAGGCCGCGTCCGTCCCCGGCAGCGACAGCGAGAAGGCCGCCGTCAAGGCGGGCTTCACCACCACCGAGGTGTTCCCGCTGCTGCTCTTCGCCATCGGCGGCATGCTGATCTTCCCCGCGGCGAACGACCTGCTGACCCTGTTCATCGCCCTGGAAGTCTTCTCGCTGCCGCTGTACCTGCTGTGCGCCGTGGCCCGCCGCAAGCGGCTCATGTCACAGGAGGCCGCCGTCAAGTACTTCCTCCTCGGCGCCTTCGCCTCCGCCTTCACCCTCTTCGGCATCGCCCTGCTGTACGGCTACGCGGGCTCCGTGAAGTACGGCACCATCGCCCGGGTCGTCGACGGCACCGTCGGGGAGGTCAGCCCCGCCCTCGCCGGCACCATGGGCAACGACGCGCTGCTCCTCATCGGCGCCGCCATGCTGGTCATGGGCCTGCTGTTCAAGGTCGGCGCGGTGCCGTTCCACATGTGGACGCCCGACGTCTACCAGGGTGCGCCCACGCCGGTCACCGGCTTCATGGCCGCGGCCACGAAGGTGGCGGCGTTCGGCGCGCTCCTCAGGATCCTGTACGTCGTCCTGCCCGGTCTGCGCTGGGACTGGCGGCCGGTCATGTGGGCCGTCGCCATCGTCACCATGCTGGGCGGCGCGATCGTCGCCATCACCCAGACTGACATCAAGCGACTGCTCGCGTACTCGTCGATCGCGCACGCGGGCTTCATCCTCGCCGGTGTCATCGCGACCACGCCGGACGGTGTCTCCTCGGTGCTGTTCTACCTGGGCGCCTACTCGTTCGTGACGATCGGCGCGTTCGCCGTGGTCACGCTCGTGCGGGACGCGGGCGGCGAGGCGACCCACCTGTCCAAGTGGGCCGGGCTCGGACGCAGGTCACCGCTGGTCGCGGCCGTGTTCGCGGTGTTCCTGCTGGCCTTCGCGGGCATCCCGCTGACCTCCGGGTTCGCGGGCAAGTTCGCCGTGTTCAAGGCGGCCGCGGAGGGCGGCGCGGGTGCGATCGTCGTGGTCGGTGTGATCTCGTCGGCGATCGCCGCCTTCTTCTACATCCGCGTCATCGTGCTCATGTTCTTCAGCGAGCCGCGCCCCGAGGGGCCGACGGTCGCCGTGCCGTCGCCGCTCACCATGACGGCGATCGGCGTCGGTGTGGCCGTCACGCTCGTCCTGGGCGTGGCACCGCAGTACTTCCTGGACCTGGCGAGTCAGGCGGGAGTGTTCGTGCGCTGACGCCCCGCTCGGTGGGGCTGACATGACGGGACCCGGCCCTCGGGGGGCCGGGTCCCGTCATGTGTGCGGTGCCGCGGCGGATCAGGGGGCGGGCTTGGGCTTGTCGTCGGGGCACTTCACGTCCGGGTTCCAGGCGTGGAAGAGGCCCTTCGGGTTCTTCTTGTACAGCCAGGCGTGCAGCGAGTAGTGCTTCGGCAGACCGGGGACGTCGGTGAACGGGCCGTCGAACGGTCTGCCGAACAGCACCGGGCGGGTCTGCCCGGTGTCCCGGACGATCCACTCCACGGCGACCAGCCTGCGCTTGCCGTCCTTCTCCTCGTACAGCAGTGCGGCCGGCTCGGTGGGCTCGGTGGAGCCGATGCCGTCCTGGTTGACGTAGTGGTAGCCCATGGCGCCGTCACCCGGCCGGACCGCGCACTCCCTGGTGTCGAGGTACCCGTCCGGGGCGGCGAACGGCTCGTACCCGTACTTCGACGTCGCGAGGTACGTCTCGCCCAGCTCGTGCCAGGCGGCCGGCGACGGGTCGTACGGGGTGTCGGCGTGCGCGGGGGCCGCGGTGAACGTGACAGCGGCGGCCAGGGCGAGAGCGCAGGCGGCCTTCAACGGGGACATGTCGCGGAGCTCCTTGCGGGACGAAGGGGGCGCGCGGGGGCGGCGCCCGAAGCGTGGGGTGGCGGGCCTCCGGGTGGCGGGCGCCCCTCTTTCCCGCGTCAGCATCGCCCGGCCCCCGGGCCCCTGCCACGCGGGTCGTCCAATGGGCTGAGACGCGGTCGCCGGGCAAGGAATCGGAGGGGTCGGGTCCGGGACCCCGAAGAGTGGAGCCTGTGGATAACTCTGAGGCTGTCGGTGCGGGCGCCTATCGTGGCAAGGGCTGGAGGAAGCGGGGGAGACGGACGATGACCGGGACGGGCGGGACGAGTGTGATGGCGGACGAGGGCAGGACGACGGCAGGGCCGGCGGACAGCGAGGCGCTGGCCGTGCTCCACCGGGTCTTCGGGTACGACGCCTTCCGGGGCGAGCAGGAAGCGGTCATCGACCATGTGGTGGCGGGCGGTGACGCCGTCGTCCTGATGCCGACCGGCGGCGGCAAGTCCCTCTGCTACCAGATCCCGGCCCTGGTCCGCCCGGGGACGGGCATCGTGGTCTCCCCCCTGATCGCGCTGATGCAGGACCAGGTGGACGCGCTGCGCGCCCTGGGCGTGCAGGCCGGGTTCATCAACTCCACGCAGGACTTCGACGAGCGGCGGGTCGTCGAGGCACAGTTCCTCGCCGGCGAACTGGACCTGCTCTACCTCGCCCCGGAGCGGTTGCGCCTCGACGCCACCCTGGATCTGCTGGCCCGCGGCAAGATCTCCGTCTTCGCGATCGACGAGGCGCACTGTGTCTCGCAGTGGGGCCATGACTTCAGGCCCGACTATCTGACCCTGTCCGTGCTGGGGCAGCGCTGGCCCGACGTGCCGCGCATCGCGCTCACCGCCACCGCCACCCGGGCCACCCACCGGGAGATCACCGAGCGGCTCTCCATGCCGCAGGCCCGGCACTTCGAGGCCAGCTTCGACCGGCCCAACATCCAGTACCGGATCGTGCCCAAGGCCGACCCGAAGAAGCAGTTGCTGTCCTTCCTGCGGCAGGAGCACCCGGGGGACGCCGGCATCGTCTACTGCCTGTCCCGCAACTCCGTCGAGCGGACCGCCGAGTTCCTGAGCGCCAACGGCATCGAGGCGGTGCCGTACCACGCCGGGCTCGACGCGGGCACCCGCGCGGCACACCAGTCGCGGTTCCTGCGCGAGGAAGGGCTCGTGGTCGTCGCCACGATCGCCTTCGGCATGGGCATCGACAAGCCCGACGTACGGTTCGTCGCCCACCTGGACCTGCCGAAGTCGGTCGAGGGCTACTACCAGGAGACCGGCCGCGCCGGCCGCGACGGACTGCCGTCCACGGCATGGATGGCGTACGGGCTGAACGACGTCATACAGCAGCGCAAGCTCATCCAGGGCTCGGAGGGCGACGAGGCGTTCCGCCGCCGGGCCGCCGCCCACCTCGACGCCATGCTGGCGCTCTGCGAGACCGTCCAGTGCCGACGCGGACAGCTCCTGCGCTACTTCGGCCAGGACCCGGACGCCGGCGGCTGCGGCAACTGCGACACGTGCCTCGTCCCGCCGGAGACCTGGGACGGCACCGTGGCGGCGCAGAAGGTGCTCTCCACGGTGGTGCGGTTGCAGCGGGAGCGCGGGCAGAAGTTCGGGGCCGTGCAGATCGTCGACATCCTGCTGGGCAAGCGGACCGCCAAGGTCATCCAGTTCGACCACGACCAGCTGTCCGTCTTCGGTATCGGGGCGGAGCTGTCCGAGGGCGAATGGCGGGGCGTCGTACGGCAGTTGCTCGCCCAGGGGCTGCTCGCGGTGGAGGGCGAGTACGGCACGCTGGTGCTCACCGAGGCCAGCGGGGCGGTACTGCGGCGTGAGCGGGAGGTGCCGCTGCGCAAGGAGCCCAAGAAGCCGGTGACCTCGCGGTCGGCGTCGGGGACGGGCTCGGGGTCGTCGGGCTCCGGGCGGGGCGAGCGGAAGGCCAAGGCCGCCGTCGCGGAGCTGCCGGAGGAACTGCTGCCGGTCTTCGAGGCGCTGCGGGCGTGGCGTGCGGAGCAGGCCCGCGAACAGGGCGTCCCGGCGTATGTGATCTTCCACGACGCGACCCTGCGGGAGATCGCCGCGACCGCGCCCGCCTCCGTGGCGGAACTCGGCACGATCAGCGGCATCGGCGAGAAGAAGCTGGCGACCTACGGGGAGGGCGTGCTCGGGGTGCTCGCCTCGCTCGGCGCGGGGGCGCCCCGGGAGACACCGCCGGCGGCTTCCGGAGGGGCCGGAGCCCCGGCGCCTGACGCGGGCGCCGGGGGTGCGGACAGCTCCTTCGACTGGCCGGAGGACGAACCGGAACCCGACTACGACGACTGGGCCTGACGGGACTGACGGGACTGACGGGACTGACGGGCCGGAGGGTCACAGGGCCCGTGACGCGTAGGCCCTGACGTCGGCGTCCGAGTCCTTGGTGGCCGTGGTGAGGGCCGTGCGGGCTTCCTCGGTGGCGGTGTGGCGGGTCAGGGAGAGGACCGCGGCCTTGCGGACGTCCGCGTTGGCGTCGGCGAGGGCCCGGGCCAGGGCCGGGACCGCGGTGGCGGTGTCCGCGGCAGACAGGGCGGTCGCGGCGCCGGCCCGCACCTGCCAGGCAGGGTCGGACAGGTCGGTCACGGCTCGCGTGGCGAGGGGCGGCGGGCAGCCGACCGTGCCCAGCGCGCCGTAGGCGGCGGCGCGCACCAGGGCGTCGACATCGTCGACCAGGGCGGTGAGGGCGGTGAGCGCCGTGTGGGGCGCGGCCGAGTGGTTCGTGGCCGCCGTGGTGACCGTGGCCAGTGCCTTGGCGAGGGTCACGCGGACCTCGCGGGACGGGTCGGTGGTCGCCGCGTGGGCGAGTTCCTCGGCCGCGTCGACGGAGACGAGGGCGCGGACGGCCTCGATGCGGACCGCGGTGTCGGTGTCGGCCAGCGAGGCCGCGAACAGCGCCGTGTCGCCGAGGCGCAGGGCGCGCAGGACGTCCAGTGCGGCCGCGCGGACGACAGCGTCGGGCTCGGTCAGCGCGGCGGCCAGACCGTCGCGCAGGGCGGGCTCGGCCGGAAGCGTCTCGACAAGCTCCCGGAGGGAGGCCGCCGCCGCGGCCCGTACCTCGGCGGCGCCGTCCCGGAGCGCCTCCGCCAGGGCGGGGCCGGTGCCCGGCGGCAGTGTCTCCGTCAGGACGGCGACCGCCTCGCGCCGGACGGTGGGTGACGGGTCGGAGAGGTAGGGCCGCAGGGCGGGGAGTTCGGGCTGCTCATCGGCCAGGGCGACGAGTTCGAGGAGACGGGCGGAGGGATCGGAGGCCGTCCGGGGCGGCTCGCTTCCCGAGCCGGACGAGCCGGACGAGCCGGACGAGCCGGGCGGGCCGGGCGGGCCGGGCGGGCCGGACGAGTCGGACGAGGCGGACGAGTCGGGGCCGGCCTTCCCGGCCGCGTCCGTGTCCCCGCCCCCGCTCGCGTCCCGGGCCACCGGTGCCGCTTCCCTCGCGCCGGCCGTGGCCACGTCCTCCGGGTGGACCTCGCCCAAGGGGCGGGGCGGGCCGCCGACGGGGGTGAACTCCTCGACGGGGACCAGGTAGGGGGCCACGGGGCGGGCGGTGAACTCCATGGCGCCGGACGACGGGGACTTGTACAGGTCGAGGTGGTGGAACCACGAGGCGTCGTCGCGCTGGGGGTGGTCGAGACGGTCGTGGTAGAGGCCCCAGCGGGACTCGGTGCGGGCCAGCGACGCGCGGGCGGCCATCTCGGCGCAGTCGCGGATGAAGGTGACCTCGGCGCAGCGCATCAGCTCGTGCGGAGTGCGGGCCCCCATGGCGGCGATGTCGTCCCGCATCCGTTCGAACGCCTCCAGGGCGAGCGAGAGCCGGGCGCCGGACTTCGGCGGGGCCACGTAGTCGTTCACGAAGCGGCGCAGCTTGTACTCGACCTGGGGCTGTGGCGGGCCGTCCGGGTTGCGCAGCGGGCGGTAGACCAGCTCGTGCGCCTCGCGGAGCTGCGCGGAGGGCAACTCCCCCTCGTACGGGGCGTACTGGGAGGCGTCCGCGCCCGCCAGGTCGCCGAAGACGAACGCGCCGATCATGTAGTTGTGCGGGACGCAGGCCAGGTCGCCGGCGGCGTAGAGGTGTGGGACGGTCGTACGGGCGTGGTCGTCGACGCGGACGCCCGAGGCGGAGTGGCCGCCGCACAGGCCGATCTCGGAGATGTGCATCTCGATGTCGTGGGTGCGGTAGTCGTGGCCGCGGTTCTCGTGGAAGGTCCCGCGGGTGGGCCGCTCGGTGGAGTGCAGGATCGACTCCAGGGACGCGATCGACTCCTCGGGCAGATGGCTCAGCTTCAGGTACACCGGCCCCCGGTCGGAGGCGACCTCCGCCGCGAACTCGGCCATCATCTGGCCGGACCAGTAGTCGGAGTCGACGAAGCGCTCGCCGTGCCGGTTGACCTGGTAGCCGCCGAAGGGGTTGGCGACATAGGCGCAGGCCGGGCCGTTGTAGTCCTTGATCAGCGGGTTGATCTGGAAGCACTCGATGCCGGTCAGTTCGGCGCCCGCGTGGTACGCCATGGCGTAGCCGTCGCCCGCGTTGGTCGGGTTCTCGTACGTGCCGTACAGATAGCCGGAGGCGGGCAGGCCGAGGCGGCCGCAGGCGCCCGTCGCGAGGATCACCGCGCCGGCGCGGACCGTCACGAACCGCCCCGTGCGGGTGTTGAAGCCCGCCGCGCCCACCGCGCGCCGCTTCGCGCCCTCGCCCGCCGTCAGCACGCGCACCGGCATCACCCGGTTCTCGACACGGATCCGCTCCCGCATCTCGCGGCGCCGCAGCTGCCGGTAGAGGACCTTCTTGACGTCCTTGCCCTCCGGCATGGGCAGCACGTACGAACCGGAGCGGTGGACCTGCCGGACGGCGTACTCGCCCAGCTCGTCCTTCTCGAACTTCACCCCGTACGACTCCAGCCGCCGCACCATGTCGAAACCGCGGGTCGCGGTCTGGCGCACCGTGGACTGGTCGACGATGCCGTCGTTGGCGCGGGTGATCTCGGCGACGTAGTCGTCCGGTTCGGCGCGGCCGGGAATGACGGCGTTGTTGACGCCGTCCATGCCCATGGCGAGGGCGCCGGAGTGGCGGACGTGCGCCTTCTCCAGGAGCAGGACGTTCGCGCCGTGCTCGGCGGCGGTCAGGGCGGCCATGGTGCCGGCGGTGCCGCCACCGATGACGAGGACGTCGCAGGTGAGCTCTTCGGCGTCGGTGAGGGCGGGGATCTCCACCAGGGGGCCTTTCGGGAACCGGGGTGTCGGGGCGTCAGGAAGCGAGGGAGGTCAGGACGTCGTGGCGCAGGGCCGCCAGGGCGGGGGCGTCGTGGGC
Source organism: Streptomyces sp. NPDC030183 (assembly GCF_055573455.1). NCBI lineage: Bacteria > Bacillati > Actinomycetota > Actinomycetes > Kitasatosporales > Streptomycetaceae > Streptomyces > Streptomyces sp. NPDC030183. Next base: position 46,661 of record NZ_JBVIBK010000017.1, on the reverse strand, counting down.
GGCGCGGTCGCGGGGGTGCGGGATGTCGCGTACGGCGGTCGGACGGCCGGCGCCGAGGAGGGCCACGCGGTCACCGAGGAACAGGGCCTCGTCCACGTCGTGGGTGACGAAGACGACCGTCGCGCCCGTGCCCGCCCACACCTCCACCAGCAGGTCCTGCATACCGGCCCGGGTCTGGGCGTCGAGCGCGCCGAACGGCTCGTCCATCAGCACGGCGCGGGGGCGCCCGGCGAGGGCGCGTGCCAGCTGAGCGCGCTGGCGCTGGCCGCCGGACACGCGGTGCGGCAACTGGCGGGCGTGCCCGGCGAGTCCGACCCTGTCCAGCCATGCCCCGGCCTGAGTGCGGCGTTCGGCGCGCGGCAGGCCCCGTATGGCGAGCGGGAGTTCGACGTTGGCCCGCAGGGTGCGCCAGGGCAGCAGGGCGTCCTCCTGGAAGACCAGGGCGCGGTCGGCGGAGGGGCCGTCGAGGGGGCGGTCGTCCTCCGTGAGCCGTCCGTCGAGCGGTGGCAGCAGACCGGCCAGCGTCCGCAGGAGGGTCGACTTCCCGCAGCCGGACGGGCCGACGACCGTGAGGATCTCGCCGGGGGCCACGTCCAGGTCCACGTCCGTGAGGACCACCGCGTCGGGACGGCCCAGGGTGGCGGCGTGGAGGGCGAGGCGGGTGCCGTGGGCGGCTCGGGTGTCAGACGAGGTGCTCATCACGTGCCTCCTCGGGCTCGGTCCGGGCCCGCCCGGCGGCCGAGCCGGAATCGGCCCTGGCCTGGGACGGGGCCTGGGCCCCGGCCTGGGACGCGGCCTGGGCGTCGGAATCGGGGACGGGCGTGGGCGCCGCGCCGGATGACGCGAGCGCGGGGCGGAACGGGCGCGGCCGGGGCGCGGGGGTGTACGAGGTGCGGGGCAGCCAGCGGGTGAGACGGCGGCCCACCAGTTCCACCGCCGTCGAGGTCAGCCAGCCGAGCACACCGATCGTGGCCATCCCGACGAAGACGCCCGGGTAGTTGACGATGGTGTAGTCCTGCCAGGTGCGGTAGCCGACGCCGTACTGGCCGGAGATCATCTCGGCGGAGATCACACAGATCCACGAGACGCCGATCCCGACCGACAGGCCGCCGAAGATGCCCGGCAGCGCGCCCGGCAGCACGACCGAGCCGAGCACCCGCCACCGGCCGCCGCCCATCGTGCGGACCGCCTCCTCCCACACCGGGGTGAGCGCCCGCACGGCGTGCCGGGTGGAGACCAGGACCGGGAAGAACGCGGCCGTGAAGGTGATGAAGACGATGCCCTGCTCGTTCGACGGGAAGAGCAGGATGGCGACCGGGACCAGGGCGATCGCCGGGATGGGCCGGATCACCTCCAGCACGGGCCCCAGCAGGTCCTCGGCGAGCCGGGAGCGGGCGATCAGGACGCCCACGGCCACACCGAGGACCGCGGCCAGGAGGAAGCCGGTCAGGATGCGGGTGAGGCTGTCGGCCAGATCCGTCCAGTAGTCGGGGCCCGACACCCGGTCCGCGAAGGCGTGCGCCACGTCCGTGACCGTGGGGAACTGCGAGAACCGCAGCCACAGGTCGACGTCCAGGCTGGTCAGCGCCTGCCAGAGGCCGAGGGCGGCGACGAGGGACACGGCGCGCAGGGCGTAGCGGACGGCGGGGCGGGGCCGGCCCCGGGCGGGGCGCCCCGCGGAGTGCGGGGCGAGCCCTCCCGGCCGGGTTCGCGCGGGTGCCTTGTCCCCGGTCACGAGGCCCGCTCCAGCGCGGCCGCGTAACTGATCACACGGGCTCCGGGGTGGGCGGTGGCGTACGCCTTCGCCGTGGACGGGGCCACGAAGGGGAGGAGCCGCCCGCCGTCGGCCACCCAGACCGCCTGGTCGGCGAACCACTGGGTGCCGGTCGTCGCGTCGGGCACGTACGCGGCGCGGATGCCGTCCTTGTGCCCGGCGACGTAGGCGAGCAGCTCGGCCGGGGTCTTGAACGTCTTCGTCTCCTCGGCGTCCTCGGGCCAGACCTCGCTTGCCGCCGGCGCCGGCGTCGCGGCCAGCCGCTTCGCGTACGACGCGCCCAGGGCCTTGCGGACGTACGTGTCGTCGACGAAGGCGTCCACGTCCACGTCGCCCGTCAGCTTCGCCGCCTTCAGGACCGGGACGTCCTTCTTCAGGGCGGCGATCAGGGCCGGCTTCAGCGCCGGGTCGAACGTGGCGATGCCGTGCGCGCCGTTGTAGAGGTAGACGACCTCCGCGGGCAGGCCCGTCGCCCCGGCGACCTTCTCGGCGGCGGCCACCGGGTGGTCGTCCAGGTAGTCCGTCGCCCTGGCCTGCGCCTTGAGGAACGCCTCCAGTACGGCCGGCCGCCGCTTCGCGAAGTCCTCGCGCGCGGTCACGCCGTGGAAGGTGGGCAGGTTCAGCTGTGCGCCGTCGTACAGGGCCTTCGCCTTGCCCTGGTAGGCCAGCAGGCCGGGCCAGGCGACGAACTGGGAGAGCGCGTCCGCGCTGCCGGCGGAGAGGGCGGACGCGCCGACCGCCGGCTGCTGGTTGAGCTTCTCGATGTCCTCGTTCGCGTCGAGGCCGGCGTCCCGCAGGGCACGTACGAGGGTGCCGTCGGCGGCCGACCCGACGCTCGTGGAGACCTTCTTGCCCTTCAGGTCCTCAAGGGTGCCCAGCTTCGAGCCGGGGGCCGTGACGATCGTGTTGAGGCCGCCGCGGAGGTTGTAGCCGGTCGCCGCGACCAGCCGGGTGGGCCGGTTGAGCTGCTTGCCGCGGGCCGCGTTGATGAGGAGCGGGAAGTCGCCCATCGAACCGATGTCTATCTTCCCGGCGGTCATTTGGGCGGTGATGGGGGCGCCGGTGGCGTAGTCCTGCCACTCGACCTTGTACCTCGTGCCGCCGCCGAGGGCGTTCAGCTCGTCCTCGAAGTAGCCGAGGGAGCGCAGGAGGGTACCGGCGGTGACGGTGTTGATGGTCTTGGACTGGTAGCCGACGGTGACGGTCACCGTGGAGCTGTCACCCCCGGCCGCCGCGCTGCCGCCGCAGGCCGTCAGCGGCAGCAGCAGGACGGCGGTGGCGGCGGCGGTGGCCGCCGTGGTGAACGGAGTGCGGTTGGAATTCATGGGAGTCGTGGCCTCTCACCGGGGCGTTCAGCGGAGCAGGTAGGGCATGTTGACCGTGACGGCGCCGGTGGGACAGCGGGCCGCGCACGGGCCGCAGTACCAGCACTCGTCGACGTGCATGTACGCCTTGCCGTTGCTCTCGTCGATGGCGAGGGAGTCCAGCGGACACATGTCCACGCAGAGGGTGCAGCCGTCGATGCACTTCGACTCGTCGATGGTCACGGGCACGTCGGCCCGCTGGGGCGCCACAGGCATGGCTGTCTCCAGGGAGGGGCGAAACAGGGGTGGCGAAGCAGGGGTTACCGGGTCACGGGGTCACGGGGTCGCCGCGTCACCGGGAGCGGTGCAGCAGGCCGCTCATGGAGATGCGGTCGCCGCGGAAGCGGATGAACTCCAGGTCGACCGGGGAGCCGTCGGCGAGGTGGGTGAGCCGTTCCAGCATCAGGACGGCCGAGCCGCGCGGGGCTTCGAGGACGGCGGCGGAGTGGGTGTCCGCGTTCACCGCCTCCAGGGTGATCTCGGCGTGCCCCAGGGGCCGGCCGGTGATCGTCTCCAGCAGGCGGAAGACGTCGGTGTTCTCCAGGTCGGCGCCGAGCAGCGCCGTGCCGAGGTCGAGGGTGGTGCTCTGGTCGAGGGCGCCCTGGTCGACGGAGCCTTGGTCGACGGCGGGGAGGGTGAGCGGGATGTAGGTCAGGTCGAGGGAGAGGGGGAGGCCGTTGAGGCGGCGCAGGCGTTCGATGTAGAGGACGTCGGTGCCGGGTGGAAGGCGCAGCCGGTCGGCCACGGGGGCGGGGGCCGGGGCGGGACCCATCGTGCGGACCTCGTTGGTGACCGTGCCGTGTTCGCGGAGGGTTTCCGCGAGGCCCATCAGACGGTCGAGGCCGTGGGGGTACTTCCGGGCGACGACGACCGTGCCGACGCCGGGGAGGCGGTCGACGAGACCCTCGGCGCGCAGGAGGTCCAGGGCCTCGCGGACGGTGTTGCGGGTCGCGCGGTAGTCGGTGGCGAGGACGGACTCGTGGGGGAGGGTGCCGGAGCCGAAGCCGCCGGTGAGGATCTGGCGGCGGAGGAGGTCGGCGAGCTGGCGTGCCTGGTCCGCGCGCAGCCGGCGACGTGCGCGGTGGGCGGCGACGGTGGTCGCGCCCTGGCCGGCGTGGTCTCGGATGCGGTCGGCGGGTGGCATGTTTCGAACCATACCGAGTTGGTGGGGAAAGCTTTGTTGCCGGAGTGTTGCGCCATCTGACGGGGTGGCGGATAGGGCCCTGACCTGGGTGTTCGTGGGGAGTGGGGGCAAGATCCGCCACCGGGGGTGTCCGGTGGGTGGGCGTCTGGTGGGGGGCGGGGGTGGCCGGTCAGCGGCGGGTGCGTGGTGGGGCGGGGCCGTGCCGGTGTGTCAGCCCGTCGCTCGGGGCCCTACTGCCCGGGGGGCCGGGGGAGCCGTTCCCTGTGCTTCTCCACGCGACGCGCTTGACACACCGGCACGGCCCCCCTGCGTGCGTGGGCGGCCCGGCCGGCGTGGCTCCGGCCGTCCCCCACCACTGCCTACGTGTCCTGCGGCGTGGACGGTGCGATCCTGCCTGTCACCTCGCCCAGGGCCACCCTCGTGCCGTTCGGGCCGGGCGCCCAGGCCGTGAGGGTCACCTCGTCGCCGTCCTCCAGAAACGTGCGCTTGCCGGTGGGGAGGTCGAGGGGGTCCTGGCCGTTCCAGGTGAGTTCCAGGAGGGAGCCGCGCTGGTCCGGGGCGGGACCGCTGACCGTGCCGGAACCGTAGAGGTCGCCGGTGCGCAGGGAGGCGCCGTTGACCGTCATGTGGGCCAGCTGCTGGGCGGCGGTCCAGTACATGGTGGAGAAGGGGGGCTCGGCGACCACGTGGCCGTTGACGGCGACGGAGATGCGGAGGTCGTAGCCGCCGGGGTCCTCGGTGGAGTCGTCCAGATAGGGGAGGAGGTCGTGGGCGCGGGCCGGTGGGGCCACGCGGGCCTCGTCGAGGGCGTCGAGGGGGGTGATCCACGGTGAGACGGACGTGGCGAAGGACTTGCCGAGGAACGGGCCGAGGGGGACGTACTCCCAGGCCTGGAGATCGCGGGCCGACCAGTCGTTGAGGAGGGTCACGCCGAAGACGTGGTCCCGGAAGGCGGAGAGGGGCACCGGATGGCCCATGCGGGAGGGGGTGCCCACCACGAAGCCGACCTCCGCCTCGATGTCGAGGCGGATCGAGGGCCCGAAGACGGGCGCCGCGTCGGCGGGCGCCTTGCGCTGGCCCGAGGGGCGTACCACGTCGGTGCCGGAGACGACAACGGTGCCTGACCGGCCGTGGTAGCCGATGGGCAGGTGCTTCCAGTTGGGGGTCAGGGGGTCCGGAGAGTCGGGGCGGAAGATCCGGCCGACGTTCCGGGCGTGGTTCTCCGAGGCGTAGAAGTCGACGTAGTCGGCGACCTCGAAGGGGAGATGGAGGGTGACGGCGGTGAGGGGGTGGAAGAAGGGGCTGATCGTCTCGCGGTGGGAGGGGACGGTCACCCAGGCGGTGAGGGCCCGGCGGACGTCCGACCAGGCGGTGCGGCCCGCGGCGAGGAGGGGGTTGAGGGTGGGGTGGGCGAGGAGGGCGGCGTACGGGGAGCCCAGGGCGCGGGCCGCCGCGGCCGCGTCGAGGACGTGGTCGCCCAGGCGGACCCCGACCGTGCGGGTCTCGGAGCCTGAGAGGGAGAAGACGCCGTAGGGGAGGTTGTGCGGACCGAAGGGGTCGCCCTCGGGGACGTCGAAGGGGGGCATGGGGTGCTGCCTCGCTCTCGTGCGTGCCGTCGTTCCGTCTGGTCGCGGCACACGTTACGGGGCGATGACGGGAACGGGGAGTGTCTAAAGAGTTCGCAATGTCCTGATAGGGGAGGGTCGGAGTGGATGATTCCGGCTTAGCGTCCTGTGGGGGCACGGACGGGGTGGGTCCGGGTCCGGTGAGGGGGACACGTGGGGGGACCCGTGGCCAGGGGCTCCGGGCATGCGCCGATCCCGGTGGATCGGAATGTTCCGGGGCTCATCGTCAAGTTCGGTGACTATCCGCTGCACCACGGCGGCGTCGGGGCGATCCGCAGCCTCGGGCGGCTGGGTGTGCCCATGTACGCGATCACCGAGGACCGTTGCACGCCGGCCGCCCTCTCGCGTTATCTGCGGCGGGCGTTCGTGTGGCCGACCACCGGGACCGAGGATCCTGAGCTGCTGGTGGAGGGGCTGCTCGGGATCGGGCGGGAGATCGGGCGGCCGAGCGTTCTCGTGCCGACCGACGAGGAGGCCGCGGTACTCATCGCCGAGCACCAGGACGCGTTGGGCGCGGTGTTCCTCTTCCCGCGCGTCGACGCCAAGCTGCCCCGTCGCCTCGCCAGCAAGCAGGGGTTGCACGAGCTGTGCGTCGAGCACGGGGTCGCCAGTCCCGCCGCCGCCTTCCCGCAGTCGTACGAGGAGGTCGAGCGGTTCGCGGGGCGGGCCCGCTTCCCGGTGGTGGCCAAGAACCGCGAGGCGTTCGAGCGGCGCCGGCAGCCCGCGGTCAACGGGACGACCCGGATCGAGAGCCCTCAGGCGCTGCTGCGGCTGGCCCGCGGGTGGGGCGAGCGGCCCGGGGTGATCCTCCAGGAGTACCTGCCCCGGGAGGACGCCGAGGACTGGATCGTGCACGCCTACTTCGACGCGGAGTCCACGCCGCTCGCGATGTTCACCGGGGTCAAGGTGCGCTCGTGGCCGCCGCACGCGGGGATGACGGCGAACGCGTACATCGTCGACAATCCGGAACTCGCGGACATCGCGGAGCGTTTCATCAAGCAGATCGGCTTCAGCGGCGTCATCGACCTGGATCTGCGCTTCGACCGGAGGGACGGGCAGTACAAGCTTCTCGACTTCAACCCGAGGATGGGCGCGCAGTTCCGGATCTTCGAGAACGAGGCGGGGATCGACGTCGTGCGCGCCATGCACCTGGATCTGACCGGACGCCCGGTGCCGGAGGGGGAACAGCTCGCCGGGCGGCGGTACATCGTGGAGAACATCGACCTGCCGGCCCTGCTCGCCTACCGGCGCAGCGGGTACACCACACCGCACGCGCCCGCCCGCGCGAGCGGTACGGAGCTGGCGTGGCTCGCGGGTGACGACCCGCTGCCGTTCCTCACGATGCTCGCGCGCTTCGTGCGACCGGGCGCCAAGCATCTCTATCAACTGTGGCGGGCCAACAGGGCCAACCGGGCCAACCGGGCCAACCTGTCAAACCGAGCCAGCCGGGCCAACCGCTTCGGCCTCCACGGCTAGGCAGCACACGAAGTAGGCACATCGCGTCCTGGGGAGGGACTTCGTGATTCAACCGGTAGCAGTCATCGGCGCCGGGCCGTTCGGTCTGTCCACCGCCGCCCATCTGCGGGCGCACGGCATTCCGGTCCGTGTCTTCGGCGAACCCATGGTCAGCTGGCGGGACGGCATGCCCGCCGGGATGCTCCTGAAGTCCACACCGGCCGCCTCCAGCATCGACGCCCCGCAGCGCGGCAACACCCTGCTCGACTACTGCGACGCGGCGGGCATCCGCCGGCTGGTGACGGACGAGGACATCATCCCGGTGGAGACCTTCATCTCCTACGGCGAGTGGTTCCAGCAGCGGGTCGTGCCCGAGCTGGAGCGGGTGCGCGTCGTCTCCGTCGACCGCGGCAAGGGCGGCGGCTTCGAACTGAAACTGGACTCGGGGGAGTCGTTCACCGCGCGGGCCGTCGTGGTGGCCAGCGGGCTGTTCGGGCTCGCGTACGTGCCGCCCGAGCTGGCGGGCGCGGCCGGGGACGGTCCCGCACCGGGCGGGCCGGTCTCCCACAGCTCCCAGCACCACGACCTCGGCGGGTTCGCCGGCAAGGACCTGATCGTCGTGGGGGCGGGGCAGTCCGCGCTGGAGACGGCCGTCCTGGCGGCCGAGGCGGGGGCCCGGGTACGGGTGGTCGCGCGGGGCCGGGGCGCGGTGGCGTTCGGGGCGCCGCCGTGGAAGCAGCCGAGGCTGCGGCCCCCGTCGCCGTTCGGGCGGGCCTGGTCGCTGTGGGCGCTCAGCTACTACCCGCACCCGTACCGGTACCTGCCCGCCGAGGCGCGGCACTACCTGGTCCGCCGGGTGCTCGGACCGCTCGGGGCGTGGTGGCTGCGCGAGCGGTTCGAGGGGCACGTCGAGGTGCGGGAGGTCGACCGGGTGGTGCGCGCCGGCATCATCGACGGGGGACCGCGGCTGGTGGTGCGGGGGCACGACGGGCGTACGGAGGAGATGGCCGCCGACCATGTCATCGCGGCGACCGGCTACCGGGTGGACCTCGGGGCGATGGGTTTCCTCGGGCACGAGCTGCGGACGGAGCTGGAGGTGAGCCGGGGGACGCCGGTACTGGGGGCGGGATTCCGGTCGTCGATCCCCGGGCTGTACTTCACGGGGCTGCCCGCGGCGGCCTCGTACGGGCCGGTGATGCGGTTCGTGTGCGGCACCGAGTACGCCTCCCCCCGGCTGGCCCGGCATCTCGCGGGGGCGCACGGCTAGGGTCTGCCCGCCCCGGGGGTCCTCCGCGTCCCTTTTCGGCACCCTTCTCCTGAACAGTGGTTCGGGAAAAGGGAGTTGACGTCGGCTGGTTCCGGGCGAACCGATGGGGGTCGGCATCCGTATTCTCTGATCATGGCCGCTCCCACCGCATATTCACTCATCGCCACTGACCTGGACGGAACGCTCCTGCGCAGTGACGACACGCTCTCCGACCGGTCCCTCGCCGCGTTGGCGCAGGCCACGGAGGCCGGTGCTCAGCACCTCGTGGTGACGGGACGGCCGGCGCCGAGAGTGCGCCCCCTCTTCGACGACCTCGGCAGCAGGGGGCTCGCGGTGTGCGGGCAGGGCGCGCAGTTGTACGACCCCGGCGCGGACCTGCTGCTCTGGTCCGTCACCCTCGACCGGGAACTCGCCGAGACCGCGCTCGGCAAGATCGAGGCCGAGGTCGGCCAGCTGTACGCGGCCGTCGACCAGGACGGGGTCGACGGCCTCACCTTGATCGAGCCCGGCTACCTCATGCCGCACCCCACGCTGCCCGCCCTGCGCGTGCCGCGCCGGGACGACCTGTGGTGCGAGCCCATCAGCAAGGTGCTGCTGCGCCACCCGTACCTCTCCGACGACGAGTTGGCGTCGGCGGCGCGGATGGCGGTCGGTTCGCTGGCGACGGTGACCATGTCGGGGCCCGGCACCGTCGAACTCCAGCCGTGCGGCATCACCAAGGCCACGGGTCTCGCCCTGGCCGCCGAGCACCTCGGCCTCACCCCTGCCGAGACCATCGCCTTCGGCGACATGCCCAACGACATCCCCATGTTCGACTGGGCCGCGCACGGGGTCGCCATGGCCAACGCCCATCCCGAACTCAAGGCCGTCGCCGACGAGGTCACCCTGTCGAACGAGGACGACGGGATCGCGGTGGTCCTGGAGAGGCTGTTCACCTGAGCGCGCGTTCCCCCCGGGTCGGTGACCCGGGGGGAACGGGCGGGGCCGGGGGCCCGGCGGGCTCAGTACGCGCCGAAGACGTTGTCGATCGAGCCGTACCGCGCGGCGGCGTAGTTGCACGCGGCCGTGATGTTCGCGACCGGGTCGAACGGGTCGTTCGCGGTGCCGGGGACGTGGTACGCGGCGAAGGTCGGGTCGATGACCTGGAGCAGACCCTTCGACGGGGTGCCCGCGGCGGCGTTGGAGTCCCAGTTGTTGATGGCCTGGGGGTTGCCCGAGGACTCCCGCATGATGTTGCGGTAGATGCCGTCGTAGGAGCCGGGGATCCCGTTCCGCGCCATGATGTCCAGCGCCTCCCGGATCCAGCCGTCGAGGTTGTCCGGGTACGTCGTGGCGGACACGGGAGTGGCCTGGGCCACCGTGCCGGCCGGCTTGCTGGTGACCGCCGGCTTCTTCGCGGCCGTCGTCTTCGTCGCCCTGAGCTTGAGCTTCAGGCCCGGGTGGATCAGCCGCGGGTTGTCGCCGACGGTCGCGCGGTTGTCCTTGTAGAGCCGCTGCCAGCCACCGCTCACACCGTGGTCCCGTGCGATCGAGGAGAGCGTGTCCCCGGACTTCACGGTGTAGGTGACGGACTTCGGCTGGACGACGGCCGGCGCGGTCCGCGGGGCGGACTGCACGGAGGCGGCGGCCTGGGAGGGCTGGGCGGCGCTCGCGGTGCCGACCGCGGTGAGCGGCAGCACGAGGGCGGCGCCGCCCGTGCCGGCGGCGACGACGCCACGGGTGAAGGGGTTGGTTCTGGGACGGCGGTGCTTGCCTCGTCCGGGCATGGCGGGTTCCTCTCCGGCGCCTGCGAGGTGAGCTGTCGGGTTCGGGCTGGAGGTGCCCGGCCGCGCTCGGCCGTCCGGCGTGCGCCGTGCGTGCGGCGCGCGTCGGTGCTCCGTGCGTGGCTTCACCCCGAGCCGGGTCCGGTGGGGAAGGCCGGACCGGCGGCTTACCTGGGTCCCCCGCTCCTGCCGTGCGTGGTCGAGTGGTCGGGTGGGGAGTCCGGGCGGCGGCAGGATTCGGCGGTCCGTCCGGACGGGGTGTGAACGTATGCGAGAGCACACGACGGGAACAAGCCCCGAATCCGCATATGGGCGTAGTTGACCTTGAGTTTGCCCGAAATGCCTGTCGGGTTCGCGCGCTTTGCGCCTGTCAACTTGCCTACTGCAAAGGGGAATGAGGCGGGCTGCGGGATGTCGCGGCGCACGGCGTGAGTGACCCAACTCACGGGAGGAGTGGGGTGAAGCGCGGGTATCCCGCAAAACGGTCAACTCGGGTGGTCGAAAGGGTGTTTTGGGGTGATGTGCGGAAGTGGGGCGAGAGTGGAGCAGAGAGGTGTATTTCGGGCATGGCTCCGGAGTGTGTCGGGGCGTCGCTCGATACCTGGACATATCTGTTGATCGGGAATATTTCGGGCGTCCATCCGTGTTGTCCGAGTCGAACCCGTGGGCGCTCGTGGTGATCGAAAGGTGACCGGATACGCTGACTCGGGTGATGGCAGCGACAGATCGACAAACCGTGTCATCGACCGTGAGACCGACCTAGACCGACCGTGTGATCGTCAGCAGACGTCAGCAGACAGGAGAACCCTCGTGACCGTCGTCGAGCCGTTCGGGCTGAGCGCGCGGGACCAGGCTCTCGAAGCCGATGTCCAGGCCGGATTGGCTGCCGTCGAAGAGGGTCTGCTCGAGGCCACCAAGAGCGAGGTCCCCTTCATCCAGGAGGCCGCCCAGCATCTGCTGCGGGCGGGCGGGAAGCGGTTCCGCCCGCTGCTCGTGATGCTCGCGGCCCAGTTCGGCGACCCGTACGCGCCCGGGGTCGTCCCCTCGGCCGTCGTGGTCGAGCTGACGCATCTCGCCACGCTGTACCACGACGACGTCATGGACGAGGCCGAGGTCCGCCGGGGCGTGCCCAGCGCCAACGCCCGGTGGGACAACTCCCTGGCCGTCCTGACCGGCGACTTCCTCTTCGCCCGGGCCTCCCACGTCCTCGCCGACCTCGGCCCCGACGCCGTCCGCATCCAGGCCGAGGCGTTCGAGCGGCTGGTCACCGGGCAGATCCTGGAGACCGCCGGGCCCCGCGACGGCCGGGACCCCATCGACCACTACCTCGACGTGCTCGGCGGCAAGACCGGCTCGCTGGTCGCCGTCGCCGGACGGCTCGGCGCGCTGATGGCCGGCGCCGACGAGACCGTGGTCGACATCCTCACCCAGTACGGGGAGCGACTCGGGGTCGCCTTCCAGCTCGCCGACGACGTCCTGGACATCGCCTCCGACTCGCACGAGTCCGGCAAGACCCCCGGTACCGATCTCCGTGAGGGCGTGCCCACCATGCCGGTGCTGCGGCTCCGCGAGCGGGCCAGGCGGCTCGGCGAGCCCGACGACCTCGCCCTGTGCGAGCTGCTCGACTCCGACCTCACCGACGACGCGCGGCACGCCGAGGCCCTGGCCCGGCTGCGGGTGCACCCCGCGCTCGAACAGGCCCGCCGGGACACCGTGCGGTACGCGGAGGAGGCGCGGGCGGTCCTGGCCCCCCTGCCGCAGTGCGGCGCCAAGGAGGCGCTGATCGAACTGTGCGACGCGGTGGTGCACCGGGCCGGTTAGGCCCTGTCGTCAAATTCCCGCCTACCCCGCGACGCCATGCACGCGCTCTCGACGCACCGGGCCCCGACCCGAGTACGTCCAGTACACGGGTCAGGGCCCGGCACGCCGAGAGCACGCACCTGACGCCGCGGGGCCGCCCTCCGGGCGACGGCGGGAATTTGACGACAGGCCTAGGCCCTGTCGTGCCCGGCCCCCTCGCCCGGCGGGGGACGGGTCGGTCGTCGACCCCTACGGGTTTCCCCGGGCACCGTCAGCCCGTGTCATCCCGACGCGGTCGCCATGTCATCCCGTAGCAGTACGTGGAGTTGAGCCCCGAGTCTGACGATTCCCCTCCGCCGATTTGGTCAGATGAGTATCACCACTCCTCACCGATTCGGGTGAGAATGGCGGCTCCAAGTGGACGCCGCCGCCGACGACGGAGGTAAGGCACACATGGCACCGTACGAAACCGACGACAGCGCACGCGCCGGTGACGCGGCCGTGCTCGCGGCCGAGGCCGAGGAGACGCGTTCGGCGCGCCGCCGCACGGCCGCCCGGTACGTCGTCCCGGCCACCGTGCTGGGCGTGGCGGCCGCGACCATCGGGCTCGTCCCGGCCTTCGCCGGTTCCGGCGACCCCGACCTGCCGAAGATCAGCGCACAGGAACTCATCGAGAAGATCGCCGCCTCGGACGTCCAGCAGGTGTCCGGCACGGTGAAGATCACCACGGATCTGGGCCTGCCCGACCTGGGCGGCCTCGCCGACAGCCTGGGAGCGCAGGGCTCCTCCAGCGGCGACGGCTCCTCCGCCGACCCGTCGTCCAAGCTGCTCGAACTCGCCTCCGGCACCCACACGTTGCGGATCGCCGCCGACGGCCCGGACAAGCAGAAGCTGTCCCTGCTGGACAAGACCTCGGAGTACAGCCTCATCCACAACGGTGACGAGGTGTGGGCGTACGACAGCGCCTCGAACGAGGTGTACCACGCGACCGGCGCCGGCGAGGACGCCGAGGGCGGCAAGGACGGCAAGGGGCGCGAGGACGTTCCCGAGGACGTGCCCGCCACACCGGGGAAGCTGGCCGAGGAGGCCCTGAAGGCCGTCGACGACACCACGTCCGTGACCGTCGACGGGACCGCGCAGGTCGCCGGGCGGGACGCGTACAAGCTGGTGATCGCGCCCAAGCAGTCCGGTTCGACGATCGGCTCGATCTCCCTCGCCGTCGACGCGAAGACGGGGCTGCCGCTGAAGTTCACGCTGGCCCCGGCGAGCGGTGGCGCGGCCGTGGTGGACGCGGGCTTCACCCAGGTCGACTTCGGCAAGCCGAGCGCCTCCACCTTCGACTTCACCCCGCCGAAGGGCGCGAAGGTCACCGAGGCCGACGAGTCGGAGGAGTCCGGCCACCACGACAGCAAGACCGACGGGTTCGACAAGGACCTCGGCAAGGACTTCGAGAAGGAGTTCGGCAAGGACTTCGAGAAGGAATTCGGCAAGGACTTCGAGAAGGAGTTCGGCGAGGACTTCGGCAAGGACGCGCCCCGCGGGGAGGAGTTCGCGAGCGGACTCGACGGGCTGAAGACCATCGGCAAGGGCTGGGGCGCCATCGCCGAGTTCGACACCGGGGCGGAGGGCGGTATGCCCACCGGCGGCTCCGAGTCGTCCGGCGACAGCCGCGTCGACGGGTTCCTGAACTCGCTCGGCGACCAGGTCAAGGGCGACTTCGGCTCCGGCACGGTCTTCAAGACCCGCCTGATCAACGTCCTGTTCACCGACGACGGCAAGGTGTACGCGGGCGCCGTCACTAAGGACGCGCTGGTGAAGGCGGCGAACGCCGCCGAGTAGGCCGTACGGCGCACGCCGGTACGTGAATGAGGGAGCCCATGCCAGAACTGCCCGCCGCGGAGCCGGACTCGGACCCGCACCCGGACCCGGACGCCGACGCGGATCCGGAGGGCGCGGGCGGTCCTGCGGACGCCGGTCCTGCGGACACCGGTCCTGCGGACACCGGTCCTGCGGACACCGGTACGGCGGTGATCTCCACCCGCGCGCTCACCAAGCGCTACCGCGGCGGGCAGCTCGCCGTGGACGGTCTCGACCTGACCGTCCCGGCGGGCAGCGTCTTCGGCTTCCTCGGCCCCAACGGCTCGGGCAAGACCACCACCATCCGCATGCTCATGGGCCTGATCGAGCCGACCTCCGGCACCGCCGAGGTCCTCGGCAGGCCCATGCCGCGTGCCGCCCGGGCCGTACTGCCCCAGGTCGGCGCCCTCATCGAGGGGCCCGCCCTGTACGGCTTCCTCTCCGGCCGCGACAACCTGCTCCGGCACGACGCCGCCGACCCGACCGCCGACCCCCGCACCCGGCGCGCACGCGTCGGGGCCGCGCTGGACCGGGTCGGGCTCACGGCCGCCGCCGGGAAGAAGGCGAAGGCGTACTCGCTGGGCATGAAGCAGCGGCTGGGCCTCGCCGCGGCACTGCTGCGACCGCGCCGCCTCCTCGTCCTCGACGAGCCGACCAACGGGCTCGACCCGCAGGGCATGCGGGAGATCCGCGCCCTGGTACGGGAGTTGGCGTCCGACGGCACCACCGTCTTCCTCTCCTCGCACCTGCTCGACGAGATCGAGCAGGTGTGCACCCATGCCGCCGTCATGGCGCGGGGACGACTGATCACCCAGGGGCCCGTGGCCGACCTGGCCGCCGGGGCACGCGGACGGCTCGTCGTCACCACGCCCGACCCGGCGGACGCCGCCCGGGTGCTCAAGGAACAGGGCGTCGGCGACGTCGTGGTGACGGAGGACCGGGTGACCGGGGAACCACCGGACCGCGACCTCGCCGAGCTGAACGCGGCGCTGGTCACCGCGGGTGTCCGTGTACGCGGCTTCGGCCTCGAACGCGCCTCTTTGGAGGACGCGTTCGTGGCACTGACGGGGGAGGGCTTCGATGTCGCGGGCTGAACATCCGGCCACCGGGGCGGGTCGCGGGGCGGGGCCAGGGGCGGATCCCGGGGCGGGGCCCGGGGCGGGGCCCGGGGTGGGCCTCGTGGCGGGCAGGGCGCCGAGCCCCCTGTGGACGTTCGGGCTGTTCCGCAGTGAGCTGGTCACCACCTTCCGGCGGTGGCGGACGCTCGCGCTGCTCGCCGTGCTCGCGGCCGTGCCGGTCCTCGTCGGGATCGCCGTGAAGATCGAGACCGGCGACGGGTCGTCGATGGGCGGCGGCCCGGGCGGCGGTGGCGGTGGCGGCGGCGAGGGGCCGGCGTTCATCGCGCAGATCACCAACAACGGGCTGTTCCTGGTGTTCACGTCGCTGGCGGCGACGCTCCCCTTCTTCCTGCCGATGGCGGTCGGCGTCGTCGCGGGCGACGCGATCGCCGGCGAGGCGGGCGGGGGCACCCTCCGCTATCTGCTGGTCGCGCCCGCCGGACGCACCCGGCTGCTGCTCACCAAATACGCCACGACGATGACGTTCTGCCTGGTCGCGACCCTGGTCGTGGCGGCCTCCGCACTGGCCGTGGGGGCGCTGCTGTTCCCCCTCGGCGAGGTGACGACGATCTCCGGGACCCGGATCGGCTTCGGCGAGGGGCTCTTCCGGGCGCTGCTGATCGCGCTGGCGGTGGCCGCGTCCCTGATCGGGATCGCCGCGCTGGGGCTCTTCGTCTCGACCCTCACGAACAGCGGCATCGCCGCGATGGCGACCACGGTGGGGCTGCTCATCACCGTCCAGATCCTCGACCAGATACCCCAGCTCGACGCCCTCCACCCCTACCTCTTCTCCCACTACTGGCTGTCCTTCGCGGACCTCATGCGCGAGCCGGTCTACTGGGACGAACTCCAACGCAACCTCGGCCTCCAGGCCGTGTACGCGGCGGTGTTCGGCTCGGCGGCCTGGGCACGGTTCACGACGCGGGACATCACCGCGTAGACGCTCCGCCAGAGGCGCGGCGAGGCGGTGGTGAGGCCGCGGCGAGGCGGTGGTGAGGCTGTGGTGTCGCCACCGGGCAACCGCGAGGCGATCGTGCTCCCAGCCCCAGGGCGTCCGTGACGAAACGGTGCCGCCGCAGCATCAGCACCCGCCGTCGCTCGTCCACGGCCGCGGTGACGGCCAGATCCCGCAGCCTGACCACGTGGTAGTCACAACGGGTGCCGTCGGGCTGCTCCACGTCTTCTGCCGTTCTGCCGTTCTGCCGTTCTGCCGTTCTATCGGCCGGCCGCGACGCGAAGCAGCAGAGACTCCTCGCCGTGCCGGGCCACGAGGTGGAGGCCGACGGGGCAGCCGTCCGAGTCGAAGCCGGCCGGGATGCTGATGGCCGGGTGGCCGCTGAGGTTGAACGCCCAGGTGAGGGCCGTGGAGTAACGGTCGCCTGGGCCGTCGTGGCCGTGCGGGGCGTTGGGCGTGCTGGGAGTGAGGACCAGGTCGACCTCGGCGAAGAGGGCGGCGAGCCGCCGGTCGTTCTCGGCACGGAGTTCATGGGCGTCCCGCACGGCCGCCGGGTCGGTGTCCGGCGCGGCGCGGAGGGTGAGCCAGGCGGGTCCCGGGTCCTCCAGGCGTACCGGTGCGTCGGGCCGTACGAGCCGTACGAGGCCGGTGTCGGCGCGGCGGAGCGCGGCGGCGTGGGCGATCGAGGCGGGCTCGGGGTCGGTGTCGGCGAAGCCGAGGTCGGGGGACCACACGGCGGTGAACGGAGGGGACGGATGTGAGGCGGCGGAGGCCGACTCCCGCTCTTCGCCGGCCGAGGCCGCCCCGCCGGCTTCTCCGCCTTCCAGGGCCCCGTGGTGCCCGCCGCCGCCACCGACCTCGCTCACGCAGCGCCAGTACGCCGCCGCGTCGGACGCGTGGCGGGCGAGGACGCCGGCTGCCGCGAGGCCGGTGCGGTCGGCGGAGGGCAGTCGCCCGTTCGTGGTCTTCAGGCCGACGACGCCGCACCACGCGGCCGGGATCCGTACCGACCCGGCACCGTCGGTGCCGGTCGCCAGCGGGACGAGGCCGGCGGCCACCGCCGCGGCGGACCCGGCCGAGGAGCCGCCCGGCGTCCGGTCGGGCCGCCAGGGGTTGACGGTCCGCCCGTCCGCGCCGAGGCCCCAGGTCTGCCAGGGGGTGCCGGGCCCGGGCACGGAGGTCGCCCCCACGGGCACACAGCCGGCCGCGATCAATGCCCGCGCCGACGCCGTACGCGACCCGTTTCTCCCCTTCACCCCGATCGGCACCCCGGCCAACGGCAGCCGTACCCCCGCCGCGACCCGCTCATCCACCCCGGCCGCCCACCGCAACGCCTTCTCGGCCCACACCTCGACGAACGCGCACAGCACCGGTTCCGCCCGCTCGATCCGAGCGAGCGAGGCGGCGACCACGTCGACGGCGCGAAGCTCGCCCGCGCGCACGGCGGCAGCGATCCGTTCGGCGGGGAGTGTCGGGAAGCCGCCGGGCGGGAGGGAGATGAGAGGACTGGGAGCGAGCGGTTGGGAAGTAAGCGGCGAAGGGAGGGGGCCTGGGGAGTGGTGCGAGCCGGACGCGTCGGGCTGCATGGGTTTCTCGGGCTTCTTCACGTGGATCAGCGGCTCGGGCCGCGTGGGGTGGGCGGGCTGCGGAGGGGGTGGGTATCTGAGTGCGGGCGGCTGGGGCTGGGGTGGCTCGTACCGATGTCCGCGCCCCAACGCGGACGCACCAGTGAAACGGCGTTGCGTATCAGTCGTCCGGAGCGTCCAAGAAAGCGGTCGCGGCTACGAACTCCGCGCTCGCATCAGCGGCAGCGACCAGACGGCGGACGGTTCGGGCGGCGTCGAGGATGTTTTCATCAGCTACTTGGGACAGACGGACGTCGTGGGGACACACGTTGTTCTGGACGGCCAGCTCGTAAAGGACGGCTTGTCGCAGAGTCCATTGCTCGGCGGCCTGTTGATGCTCCGGGCTGCCCCGTCCGTGCGGGAGCAGGGCACGGCTCACCGCGACACATGCCTGCCGGACGTCGGAGCGGACCTGCTGCGAGCTCGCTGGAGGATGCTCCTGGGCCAGCACTCACGGCATCTTCACCCTTCCGTTCCACCGGCCACAGTCGGCGCCCTGGCCGCCAGAAGCAATGATCTCGGCCGACTGGACGACGGTCCCGGAAATCAATGACATCAGGCGGTGGCGCACCGAGTTCGGGGTGTGTCGGCGTCGCAGTTCGTGCCGTTCGCGGGCGGTAGGGCCGTCCACCGTGTAACACCTTAGACCGGCGGACAGCCGTCTCCGAGGCCGCCCGCCCTGACCTGGGTGGGGCAACAGAGCCGACGGCCGACCACGGGGCAACCGGGGGTGTACGCGGTCGGCACAGTCACGCCGACCCGGCGCTCGTTGCTGTCGAGACGGTAGGCACATCGTCAGGCGTGACGTGCCCGGCTCGGGCAGAGTTCCGGCCTTCATGACAGCAGCACTCACTCGGTGACCACGCACTCCACACGGTCGGCGCACGCGCGCACCTCGCCGAGCCGCGCCACGGTCACCGTGCGACTCGTGGTCACCGCTCCCCCTCCCCAGGGCGCACCTCGGGCAGAAGGGAGAGTACGTCCGGCACGGGCGGGAAGTGCGGGGCACAGGCTGGGCAGGCGTACACGTTGAAGCCGGGACCGGTCGCCTGGTGCACCTCGGAGACGACGACCGGCCGGTCGGTGACCACGTCGCAGCGGACGCACATCCGCACCGGTTGCCGCTCCCCCCGCTCGGGGCGACCGGGCGCGGCAGTCCGGCCAGTGGACGGGCCGCACGTGGGGCCGTCCCGGAACGTCCCGTCCGGCTCGCGGGCTCCGCAACGACGCAGGGGTGCCCGGTTCCGGGGTGATCCGGTTCGCGTCCTGCAGGAATCGGGCAGCACCGCTGTCCTCGTTGACGAGTACGGGGACGCCATGCCCCAGTGCCGCCGTGGCTACGTGTCCGAAACCCTCGTGTTTGGAGGGCATGATGACGGCGTCAGGACTCTCTTCCCGGTCCAGGGCATTGGTTCACGCGCGACTCATCGCTTGTGTGTGCCCCCGCCGCCTCCTTGCTGTGGCGGGCGCGGGATGCGCGGCGGCTGGGTGGGGGTGGTGGTGCCCGATGTCGGACCGGTGGGGGAGTTCGTCGTGGATCGCCGCTGGGTGGACTGGAGACGGGCCGCGGCCGACAGCGGGTTTCCCCCTGCGCCAGGTGCGACCCCAGGTGCTTTGGCCGACTGCCCCACGGTCATCTGCTCAGCCCGGTGCTTGGCCATGTTGTTAGCTTGCAGGGCGGTGGCCATGAAGCCGGCGGCCACGTTCCCGCTCTCCGGGGGGGCCGTCTTGCGGTCGATGACGGCCAGCTTCGCCATGTCTTGCTGGCTGAAGACGTTGCCGGGCAGCATGCGGGACGCGGCTCCGGTCACATCGACCGTGTGCTTCCGGTCGTCGACTTGGAAGTGGAGTCGGTAGCCGAGATACTGCTCGTTCTTGTCGAAGAGCAGTTCACCCTGGACCTGACCGCCCTGCTGCCGTGCCCAGCGGTCTAGGGTGTCCGCAGCCTGGGGCAGCCGTGCCACTCGGCCGAGGCAGGCGACATACGCGTCTCCCTCGACGTTGAGCGCCTTCAGCCGTACGCCGCCCTCCGGTGTCCGGACCGTCTCGACGGCGCCCAGTCGCTGGTTGGCCACGGTGACCAGCCGTCCGTTGCCGCCGAGCTCGGCGTCGTACTGCCGACGCATCGCCAGATACTGGGCGTCGTTGTGCAGCACCCAGGGCGCCGCCGTTCCCACCATGGTCACCCGGGCGTTCGGGTTGCCCTCCAGGATGATCTCCGTATTGGCGATGGCCCCACCACCGATTCCGGCGATCACCCAGTCGTCGGCGACCGTCGGGTCGTATGTCCCGTCCCCCACCTCGTCGCCCAGGAGGACTCGTCCCGGTGCGGCGTTACTGGCTTCCTCCCACTTGGCGACCGCATCCAGGGTGGTCCGGGCGCCGGCGACCCGCGGATCGGTTGCGGATTCCAGTGCCTCGGCCACCCGGGGATCGGCGAGAACCTTCAACGACGCGGCCGCACGGCCTTCCGCGGGCAGCGCGGCCAGCCGGTCACGGGCCTGAAGCGCCTCGGGAGTGCCTACCGCAGTGAGGTGACCGTCGAGAACCTCCGTGGCCTCCGCCACCGTGGGTATCTTGCGGTCCACCCCCGGAACGACCTCGGGCGGGACACCGGTGGCCACGAGCGGCGTCCCCACCACCTCGACCTTCACGGGCGGTGTGCCGTCCATCGGCGTGACCTCGGCGAGCAGGCGGCCCTTGTCGTCGAGGGCCAGCGTGGCGCGTCCGTCGACCAGAGGACCGCGCGTGGCCGCGGTGTCTTCCCAGAGTTGCAGGGCGGCCAGCGAGACGCGGTCCTTGGGCTCGCCGAACTCGTAGGGATTCCACCCCACTTCCCTGAGGTGCCGCACCTGGTCCGCGGATTGCACGATGCCTTTGATCGGGTCGACGTGCCATCGGCCGCGCGAGTCGACGAGCAGTGCGTCGGGGTCACGTCCAGCGAGTGCGGCGCCACCGCCGATCATGATCTGGCGCTGCGGATACTGCCCCTGGGGTAGGGAGGCGGCCTCCGCGCGGAGCTGGTCCAGCGTCTGAGCGCTGACCGAGGTTCGCTGCTGGGCCGCCTCGTACCGTGCGGCATCGAGCTCCTCGCGGGTGAGGGGCGTGCCGTCGGGGCGCTGGCCAGGGAGTCGGAAGGACCGGGACGTGCCCACGGGCGCCTGATTCGTGCGGGCCTGCTCGACGCGTGCCCGGTGGTCCAGGACGACCTGGGCGTCGGACGCGCCGAGTTGCTCGACCGGCTTGCCGAGTTCGCCCAGCGCGACCACCGCCTGCGGAGTCAGGTGCGGTTCCACGATGTCGGTCCGGATCCGGGCCGCGTACTGCTCGATCTCACGTGCCGCAGTGTTCTCGGCCGGCGCACTGGGGCGCAGGCCGGTGTGATCGATCAGCTGAGAGAGCTCGCCGCGGGCATCCGAGCGCTGCTCAGGAGTGAGAGTCCCGTCGTACGTACGGGTCGCGAGGTAGTTCAGCTCGCCGATCCGCCCCAGATCCTCATCGGACAGCTCGGGCCTGGCCGGCAGCGCGGCGCCGCGGGTCAGCATGTCCTGTGCGGCCGGTGCCTCGGCACGGGCCGCCCGTTCCCGTACGGATAGCAGTTCGTTGACCTCGTGGCTGAGCGCACGGCCGATCTGCTCGGGTGCGATGCGGTCCGAGATCTGCACGACATGGTTGTCGGACGTGGTGTTGACGAAGCTGCGGGCCACGGTTCGCTCGGGCAGGGGCGCGGCCTCCAGACGGATGGTCAGCGTCTTGCCGCGCTCGTCACTGAGCGTGAAGAAGCGCCGGTCACCCTCCTCGGTGATCCCGTGCGAGCGCAGCCGGTCGGCGTACAGGGCCTGGACCACCGTGGGGAGCGCGGCCTCGGCGTCGCCCCGGAGGCGTTCCTCCGGGGCGCGCGTGCCGCTGCTGGCACGGAAGTCGGTACCCAGGACGTCTGTGGCTGTGATGACGACCTCTTCAGGACGCTTTGGATCGTTGTCCTGGTTCACCGACGTCTCCCCCTCCGGCGTCTTGATTCCCGTAGGATCATGCCATGTTGATCGCTCGTTCGATGCAGGAAGCGCACCTCTACATGGACCTCCACGCCTGCGTCTGCGGCGCGGAGGAGTTCGAGAGGGAGCACCGCCTGGAGGACCAGGACGGAGCCCTGGTCGCGGTGTACGAGGGCGTGTGTCCCCAGTGCGGCCGTACACGGACGTTTGAGTTCCGCATGTCCGAGGAGCTGCCGCCCGCACCCCCGGCGTTCGGCGGAGCGGAGCCCTCGAGCATCATTGATCCGGGCGAGTTCCTGTGGATCGGTGACCGAGCGTCGACCGAGTCGGGGCTTCGCCTGCTGAATACAGCGCTCGCCGAGCACCGCGAGATCCGTCCGCAGACGGCGTACGCGATCGCCGCCTTCGAGGAAGTCCTCAAGTTCGTCCCGGAAGGCGAGGACCGGATTCCGGAGCACCGGTTCACCTCGAAGCTCGGGCGTGAGCTGTACGCCAAGGACCCGACCCGGTTCACCCGGGCGAGGATCGAAAGCGCGCTGGAGCGGAAGCGGTCCATCCTCGCCGACATCGATCGTTTCAGCCCACCGCAGGGTTGATGTCCAGCAGCAGTGCCATGACGCCGACCAGCGTGGCACTGCTGACGATCTCCTGGCGGCCGATCATTCCGGCGACCCGGGAAAGCGGAATCCACTCCAGGCGATCCGACTCGTTCCGTTCGGTCGGGGTGCCGATCCGTACGGCGTCATCCGTGCGGAACACGAAGTGGCGGGCGTCAGTGATCCCGGCCGCGGGTTCCGCGTATGCCAACTCACGCAGGGACCGCGGCCGCCAGCCCGTCTCCTCCTCCAGCTCCCGTGCCGCCGCCTGCAAGGCCTGCTCACCGTCGTCGACCAGGCCCATGGGCAGTTCCCACGCCCAGGTATCCGTGACGAAGCGATGGCGCCACATCATCAGCACGCGTCGCTGGTCGTCGACGGCGGCCGTCACGGCGACGTCTCGCAGCCTGACCACGTGGTAGTCGGTCCGGGTGCCGTCGGGCTGCTCGACGTCCAGTGAGCGCAGGCGTACCCAAGGGGTGTCGTGGATCGCGCGTTCTCCGTGGACGGTCCACTGCATCGCCAACTCCTCTGTCGTGTAGGCCTGGGCCGCAGGAGCGGCCTTCGGCACCGTTGTCAGTCCCGCACCCGATCCATCACTGGCGCTCCGGGCGCACCGACACCCGCAGACCGGCGTCGTTCTCCCGAATATCGGCCGTCCCTACTCGACTCATGTGAGCTTGTCCTGCCAGAGGGTATCCGGCGCGGCCGGGCTCAACGCCTCTGCCGAACGGAAATGCGCAGCCCCGCGCCGTTCTCCCGCTGGGTGAACAGGGCGGTCACGCGGTGGGGACTGCCGACGTCCCATATGAGCATCAGCCCGCCCCCGCCGTCCTGGACCAGGTTGGACTGCGGGCTCCCTTCGACGGGTACGGATACGCGGTGCAGCGGAGCGACGGCGTCGCCGGACGCGTCCGCCGCGTAGATGTAGACGTGTGTGACTTCCTCCCTCTCGGTGAGGGCATCACCAGCCGTGTCTCCGGTCGCCCAGGCGACGATGTAGCTGCGGCCGCCTTGCTGGACGGTGGTCATGCGGGGCCGCTCATGCCCCATCTGTCGTAGTCCACCGTCGGGGTCTGATACGGCTTACCTGTCCAGCGCACCTTGCCCGTGGCGACGTGGCGAGCTTGGACCGCGTACCTGCCGCCGTACTGGATGATGTACGCGACCTTCTCCCTATCCGTCGTCACCGGGTCCGCGTTGGTGTCGTCCGTGACCCAGCCGATCTCGTGGTCCCAGCCCTTGGTGGAGTCGTACGCGGAGGGTACGGCGAACTCTGCGAGGGAGACGCTCTCACCGGAGTTCTTGTCTTCTTGGTCGGCCTCGGGACCGTTGTTGCCGTCCGATCCGCATCCGGCGACCAGCAGCCCGGTCAGGGCCGTCGCCGCCACGGCCGCCCCCGTCCTGCGCATGTCCTGTTTCTCCAAGCGCGCGTTGTGTGGGTCTTTCGCGTTCTCAGCGTTCTCGTCCGCTGTACTGATCAGCCGTCGTACGCCTCGACCACCGGCACCGCCTTCGCCCGATGGCTTCCCTCCTTGCACCCCGCGAACGGCCCGATGGGGGAGCGGAGTTCGGTGAGGACGGGGCCGAGGTGGTCCCGGTGCCAGACGGCGGGGCCCGAGGCGCCGGCGGACGGGTCGGTGCATTCCTGCCAGGCCAGCCACAGGCCGTGCAGCCGGGCCACCGCCTCCAGGTGCTCCCACCAGCGCGGGCACCAGGGCTGCTGGGAGGTGACCTCGCGGCCGTAGACGGGCAGGAGGAGGTCGGAGACCCACAGGGCCAGGTTGCGCATCTCCTCGGCGTAGTCCTCGCCGTCCAGGTAGAGGATGAACGGCGGTGCTTCGGGTTGATCCTGGGGCGTGGTCATCGGACGGCCTTCTCTGCGGCGCGGGCGGTGATGGCCTTCACTTCGGCCTGGGCGGCGGCCTGGATTCGGTCGGCGCCCGGTTCGGCGTACCAGGGGCGGAGCCGGACCATAGCGGGCTTGATGCCGGTGGCCAGGAGCAGTGCCGTGCCCTTGGGGAGCGCGCGGATGCGGTCGGCGGGCAGGATGCGTTCCAGGCGGTAGGAGGTGGAACGGGAGCGGCCGTCCTTGCTCTTGGAGTAGCTGACCGTCGACACGTCGTGCTCACCAACCAGCCGGGACACCTTCTCCACGAAGTCGGCGTCGTCGAGGCCGGCGCCCAGCAGCTTGATGGTGGCAGCACCCCACAGGGCGTCCATCCCGGCCTCGCCCCAGACCCGTACGCCTTGGCGGTAACTTTGCAGCAGCGTCACGATGTTGATGCCGCGCGAGCCGAGGTGGGAGTAGAGGTCGGGCAGGTCGGAGATGCGGCAGACGTTGGCGGCCTCGTCGAGGATCGCCGTCATGGGTGGGTCGAGACGGCCGCCCATGCGTTCGGCGGCGACCACGCCCGCGCGCAGTACCGAGTCGGCCGCTGCCGCGATGACACCCGCGGCCGAGCCGCCTCCGTCCTTCGACAGCAGATACAGGGTGTCGGTGGAGAGCGCGTGCTGCTCCGGGAAGAACTGCGGCATCTGCGGGTCGGGTGTCACCCAGGCGGCGATGGCCGGATCGAGGAGACAGGCCGCGCACTGCCGGGCTGTCTCGTAGATGCCGTCCCTGGTCTCCACGGCGCCCTGGATGGTGCCCTGCAACTGGTCGGCGAGGGCGGGCATCGCCGCGTCGCGGAGCAGATCGATGGGGGTGCGGTCGGCGGGGTCGGCGAGCCAGGTCAGTACCTCGTCGATCTGCCGGCTGCCCCGGTTGGCCGCGTGGAACAGGGCCGTGAGGGTGTTCTGCGCCGCCGAGATCCAGAAGTCGCGCTTCGAGGCGTCGTCGTTGACCGCGCCGACGAAGTGGCCGGCGAGGCGGCGGGCGCCCTCTATGGTCGCGGCGTCGGCGAGCATGTCCCACCACATTCCGCGCGGGGTGTGTGCGATGCCCTGGGGGTCGAACACCCAGACCTGGCCGACGCGTTCGCGTTCCGCGCGGGTGACGCTGTAGACGTCCGCCTTGTTGGAGGTGAGCAGGACGCTGCCCTGCGCGCGCAGCACGCGCGGCACCGCGATACCGGTGGACTTGCCGGCGCGCGGGGCCATCAGGTCCAGCTCGACGTCCTCGTAACTGGAGCGGAGTTCGGGCCCGTTCGGCTCGAGGTTGCCCAGGAGGTTGCCCGTCTGGTCCGGGTCCAGCTTCGTCGACTTGGGGAGCGATGGGCGCAGGGAGCGGGCCCGTTCGGCGGCGCCCTTGGGGAGCAGACCGGCCAGTTCCTTGCGGCCGGCGAGGCCGGAGGGGTGCTTCATGCGGCCCCGTACGAGGACGACGAGGGTGATCACGAGGGCGATGAACACCCCGAAGACAGTGGCGATGCCGGCCGTCACCGCGCCACTCGACGCGGTCGGCCACAGCTCCTGCGGGCCGTCCTTGACCAGGGTTGCCAGGGTCTCCAGTGAGAACGGCGGTGGGTTCCAGCCCGCGCCGGACACCGCCGCGCCGAGCGTGCCGCCCAGCCAGGCGCCGGCGAAGGTTCCGCCGACGAGGACGGCCACTCCCGGGATGACCCAGGGCAGCAGGTCGTCGCCGGAGGAGTGGCCCTTGCGTGCAGGGCGCGTGCTCATCTGGACGCCTCCGTCGGCTTCGTGAGGTTCAGTTCGTTCCCGGCCCACCGGGTGTTGGTGTTGTGCAGGTTGCGCTCGGTGTCCGTGATGGACACCTTGATGGGGATGCCGGGGCGGCCACCGACCTTGATCAGGAAGCGGCCTCGGCCCGGAGGCTCCTCGTTGCCGCCGGTGCTGGCCCAGCCCGGGGGCGATGACCAGGAGGACACGAGTTCGATCTCCCGCTCCGACATGCCGACGATCTCGCCCAGTTCGCGCATCTCTGTGCGTGGAAGTCCCGCACACACGACCATGCCGGCGCGTTCCACGAAGCCGCGCGCCTTGGCCCGGTCGGCCTCGCTGCCGAGGGCCTCCGCGTCCTTGAGAGTGTGGGTGATCTTCGCGTCTCCCAGCCCCAGAGAGCGGTTGAGGCGGGTGAGGGCGTCGATGCGTTCGACGATGCCGGAGGCGGCGCGCAGGGGACGCCACAGCTCGTCGAGAACGGTGAAGAACCAGCGCTGCGGAGTCAGCCCGGCGTCCGCGAGAGCGTGGGCCGCCGCCACCGTGCCGAGGCCGTCCGACCACGCCGCCAGCATCGCCGCCGCCGTCAACTGCGTGTCCGCCTCGCCGATGCGAGAGATGTCGACGCAGACGGCGGGCGAGGCGGGGTCGATACGAGTTGAGGTCTCGGACGCGAAGGTGTCGCCCAGGGGGCCGTCGAGGACGCCGAGCAGCGAGCGGTGGAGGGGGTCGACCGCCTCCTGGTAGCGGGCATCGTTGCCACGGTCGAGCGTGACCGCGCGGACCCGGTCCGGTCCTTCGTCCAGCACCCTGAGCAGATCAGGCAGCAGAGGCGCCTGCCCGGGCTTCGTACGCTCCGTCAGGTGGTGCAGACAGGCGGAGAGGACGGACTGCTCGTGGTCGTCCATCGGACGGCCGCGGACGATGGTGATGAGGGCCGCGACCATGTTCAGGACGCGGCCGTGTGCCTCCGCCGCCAGGATCCGGCCCCGCTCGCCGCCGATCCGGACCGCCGCCTCGCCCATCGCGCCCGGGTCGAGCACGTTGATGCCACCGACACCGCGCCCGATGGAGATCACCTGGCCGCCCAGCGCCCGTACGGTGTCCGCGTAGTCGGGCTTGAGGTCGCCCAGCACGAGCGGGGTGATGCCGGTCGCCGACATACCGATCAGCATCCGGTTGACCAGCGTCGACTTGCCCAGACCCGGCATGCCGAGCATGAACAGCGACGGGTTGGAGATGTAACGGGCCCGGGTGAACCAGGAGATGGGGTCGCCGCACACCGTAGCGCCGGTGTGCAGGTGCTGGCCGAGCGGTACGCCCGTCATCGGCGCTCCCGATCCGGCCGCGAACGGCCACAGCCCGCATGCCTGCACGGTGGTCGCCCGCCACATCGAGGGCGGGTCGACATGGCCGACCTGACCGCCGCCTGGCCCGTACCAGCCGCGCGGCGGGGCCATGGCCGGTCGCGGCGGCCGTGGCTGCTTGGCCTTGCTCACAGCGCCTCCCTGAGCTGGTACGGAACGAGGGTGTGTTCCCACGGGAGCAGGCCGACCGGCAGTGTGCAGGTGAACGCGGACGCCTGCATGCGGTCGGCCGGGCGCATCAGGATGCGCGAGGACGCCTGGAGATTGCGTACGGTGATCGACGCGTCGGGCAGCTCCTGCTCGCTGTCGACAGTGACCGTCACCATCAGGGAGAACTCCACGAGACCCGCGCCGGAAGCCTCCTCGGCCGCGGTCTGTTCCGCCGCACGGACCTCGGAGGTGGCGCGTGCCTGGACCAGGCCGCCCCGCGAGCTCGCCATGAAGTGGGCGGAGCGGCGGTCGGACTCCACGATCCGGGCGGAGGTCGCCGGATCGATCGGCCGGTAGATCAACGAGACCCGCTTGCGGCGGGTGCCCGGGGCGGGCTCCAGCAGGCCACGCAGCACGTTGGAGCGGACGGTGCCACGCGGTGCGAGGGTCAGCATCCAGGTACGCGAGACGCCGGAGTCGTGCTTGTACGCGTTGACGGTCTCGACCGCTGCCGCTGGGCCGGCGTCGTCCCACTCCAAGCCAGTGGTGGTGTGTTCGGCGCGAGCGCTGAGTACGTCCGGGGCGATGGCCGGGTCGTAGGCCACCCGGACGACCTCGGCGAGCCGTTCGGCCGACAGCGGGTAAGCGGATCCGCCGCCTGCGGCGACAAGACCGGACAGCAGACCGGGAAGCCGCATGGACAGGTCGGTGATGACATCGTCGGTGTCGCGCCTGGGGCCACCGGTCGGACCGTAGGTCAGGGCGATGTAGGTGTGCATCTCGGAGGAGGCGGCCGGGTAGCGCTGGACGACCTCCTCCATCACGGCGCGGGCCGCGGCGGGTGCGTCGGGTGAGATGCGGGGGAGGACCTCGGCGGCAAGCCGGGTGCCGGTGTCCGGGGCGGTCTCGACGACGACCTGGGCGCCGCGCAGACCGGGCTCGTGGGAGAGCCGGGCCAGCCAGTCGCCCCAGGAAGCCACCCAGACGTCGACCTGCTCGGGGTCCACCAGCGAGCCGCCGTCGGGTTCACAGGCGAGTACCACGGTGTAGAGGTTGCGGCCCGGGTGGTGGATGACGCCGAACGCACGGTCGTATGCGTCCCGGCCCTCGTACATCTTCGTACGGGCGAGCAGCCCGGGCGGCTGGAAGCGGCCTCCGGGGCGTCGGGAGAGGGGGCCTGACACGTAGGTGGTCGAGCCGTTCGCCTTTCGCTTCATCCAGCCGATGCGGACGGCGAGCAGTTGGTAGACGTTGCGGCCGTCGACCATACGAAGGGCGAGAGGGGCAAGGAACAGCCCGACAGGGACGAGGACGGCTATGGCAGCCATCAGGGACACCAGAGAGGCCAGCAGTGCCACCAGGAGTCCACCGAAGGCGACGACGGTACCGAGGAGACCCAGTGGGCCGAATCCGGGGCGGCGAGGGCGCCGCCAATTCCCATACGTGGGACGCGTCATGGCGTCGGAGGACATGGGGTATTCCTTCTTCCGGCTTGCGCGGCGTTGTGGCTGGCACAGAGAGGGGAAGCCTGGCCGGGATGTGTCCCGGCCAGGCATGGACTGGTGTCGGTGATCCGACGGGTTATTGGTTGTGGCCCTTCATCCCGTCGTTGTCATCGAGGGAGTTGGCCGCCTCGCTCGCTGCGGCGACCGTGGCCTGCGCGGCTGCTGCTGCGGCTTGGACGGCCACGGACACACCACCCGTCGCGGCGCCTGCGGCTGCACCAGCGGCGGCACCACCGGCTGAGGCGCCGGCTCCGCCCGCGCCTCCAGCGGGGGCGCCGGCCCCGGCGGACGGAGAGCCCTTCGGCCCGGACCCACCAGCCTGAGGTGTGCCGCCAGCGCCCCTGGATCCGCCGCCCGAACCACCGGCGATGCTGACCGCGCCGCTGGCCATGTTGTTGACGGCGTTGAGGGTGACGGTGCCGCCGGACGTGCCGCCCAGCGCGGCGGTGGCCGGGACGATCAACTTGAGCAGCGCCGGCAGGGCGAAGACGGACAGGATGAGCATCCCCATGCCGGCGATGGTTTTATCCAGGTCCTTTGTGTCCCTGGTCATGGCGGTGGCCGCATAGATGATCAGAGCCGCCGCCGGTTTGTACAGCAGCCAGGCCGCGAGCCAGCCGATGTGCTTCTTCCACCAGCCCTCGCCCCATCCGGTCATCGAGGAGACCGCGGCGAGCGGCAGCGTGCCGACCAACGTGATGAGCACGCCGATGCGGATGTACATGAGGCAGATCTGCACGAACGACGCCAACATGACCAGCAGGCCGAAGACGAGGATGAGGCCGGGTGAACTCAGGTACATCACCCCGAGAGTCTTCGTTGCCGTATCGCCGAGATTGGACTTGTTGTATATGTCCTTGGCGTACGCGTCCGAGGCGGTGGACAGCGCCTGCACCGCGGGAACTGCGAGCCCTCCTACCAGAAGGACTTTCCACATGCCCATGAAAGCCTGCTTCATGGGCTCGCCTCGCCGGTCGAGGGCCATCTTTATCGCCGCGATAAGCAGGCTTGCCACGGCCATGTAGCCGACCAGCCAACTGGTCGTGCCGTAGATGTCCGCAGTCGGCCTGGTCGGGTCTTCGAGGTTGACGTCCAGCCAGATACCGTTGAGTACCTGGAGCGTCTCCGACGCAGCGGTACCGATCGCCTTGGCGAAGGCTTCCACAGCGCCGCCTGCGGCGGTCTCACCGACCTTTTCGAAGGGGTACTTGATGCCGTCCTTCAGACATTGCAAGGGCTCTTCGAGGCAGTCAGCCATCTCACGTCCCCCATGTGATGAAGCCGCTGGTTCCGTCGGTGTACGACACGCCCCCGTAGATCGTGCCGTCGGCGTCGGGGAGCACCTTCCAGTCGCCGTCCTGCCAGCGCAGCGTCACGGAGAGGGAACCGTACCTGTCGACGCTCGGAATGCGCCCCAGGATCATCACCGTCGACTCGTTCTCGTTGTACGCGAGGACGGTGAAGCCGGCGAAGGTTTCCTCGCTCGCCTGGCCTGAAGTCGACTCGTCCTGTTCTTCCTTCGAACGTCTGGCGACGTACGCGTCCCGTCCCGCGCCCGGGACGACTTGCCGTTCCACGACCTCGCGCCAGCCCTCAAGACCGAAGTTGTTGGTGATGGCGTGGGCCGCGAACACAGCCCCCATCGGAGTGTGCGCGAAGCAGGACCACACCGGGCCGTCGAACTTGAGGGGCCCTGCGGACTTGGAGACCGGCACGAGGTGGGTTCCGCCGGCCTTCCAGTGCACGTCCTTCGGCGCCGCGGTTGGTTTCTCCTGCTCGCTGTCGTCGGTGCGGCAACCGGCGGGCCGGCCGTCCCCGCCCTCATCGTCGTCGGCGTCGGAAGCCGTGGCGGTCGGTGCAGAAGTCGGGGCACCGGAAGCTTCCGGTGCCTCGTCATCACTGGTCACCAAAGTGGCAGCGGCGAGAACAAGCAGCACCAGCAGGAACCCGGCCGACAGGATCCAGCCCCGTTGCTGCCAGAACGGCTGCTCCCACTCCCCGCTGCCCCCGCGGGACCGGCCGGGGTTCACCATGTCGGTACTTCCTTTCCGTTGCAGGCCTGGCCGGATCAGCCGAAGACGAAGGAGACAACGGGCCCGGCGGAGGCCACCAGGACGCAGCCGCCGAGGACCATGCCGAGTCGGCCCATGTGTTCCGAGCCCTCGCCGCGGCGCATCGAGATCGCCATCATCGCTCCGGTGATCAGGACGCCGGCCACACCGGCCGCTGTGCCGACCCAGGCCAGGAGGCCGAGGACGGTGTCGACCTTGTCGGTGAGCGCCCCTGGCGCTTGCTTCTTGGGGTCCGGGACGGCCGTTTCGGCCAGGATGACGTGCTGGGCCTTGGCTGCGAGCGTTTTGATCACGCGTTCTCCCCGATACGGTCGGCTGCCAGGCCGACTGCTTTCTTGAAGGTTCGGTGGGCCGGCCGATCCTGGGACCGGCCCGTGGTGGCGAAGTGAGCTTGGGCGTGGAAACCCCGCAGCACCAAGGGTTGTGGGGAATCTCCATCGCCTAGTGGCATGTTCGTGACAATCGCCTTCGGTCTGTGCCTCGGCACGGTCACTTTTCGGTGTTCCAGAAACCCACCAGTCCCAAGAACTCCACGAGTGGTCCCGCGCAGGCCCCGATGACACACGCGCCCAGCACGATGAGGTACTCGCGCACGTGCTCCTCGGCGTCGCCTGTCTTCAGCGCGACGGCCATACGTGAGCCAACGATCAGCAGGCCCGCCACGCCTGCCGCGGTGACCAGCCAGGCGAGGTAACCGAGGACCTGGTTCAGCCCTTCAGTGGTAGCCGGCGGCGGTTCGTATGCCAGGGTGGCCAACGTCAGTCCGGCGTTCATCGGCCGCTCCTCGTGTGTGTCTCTTGTCCGGGCGGAGTGACCAGGGCTGCCAGCCTGGCTGTCTCCCGTGGGGGAGGGACGGTGAGATCCCCCGTCCGCCAAGCGGGCACCCAGGGCAGCCGGTGGACCTCGATCGCCGAACCGATCACCTTGATGCGCTGGAGCAGTTGGCGGGGCAGGCGCCCCGGCGCGTCCGCGACCAGCACCACGGCGACGAGTTCCAGCCCTGGCGGCTGCTCACCGCGACGGAAGAGATCGAGCGTCCACGACACCGCCTGCAGACCGGCTGCGTGTGTACGGGCCACCAGCAGCACGGAGTTCGGCTCCCCTTGATCGGGGCGGGGCCAATTGCGCCCGGCGTCGATCCCGCCGAACACGGCCGCCAACGTCGAGGCGCCGGCTCCACCGTGCGCGGCTACCCAGGCCAACCGGTGCGGAGTTGAGGACGCTTCAGCGGCGGGTGGAGCCAACGCAGGCTGCTCGGGTGTGGTGATCGGCCCTCGGAGCCAGATCTCAGGTCCGCTCGGGGCGTTCCCCTGCACCGCCAACTCCCCCTCGTGTCTGATTAGCGGTTTACGGTGTGATCATTGCTGATGGCAAAGTGGCAGGCGGCGCCACGGGATGCCTTGGGACGATTTCGTGACCGGGTGGTTACTTACGCGGAAGCTGTCTCCCGTGAGACTCAAGTGACCGGATAAGGCTACAACTTGATG
Source organism: Streptomyces sp. NPDC030183 (assembly GCF_055573455.1). NCBI lineage: Bacteria > Bacillati > Actinomycetota > Actinomycetes > Kitasatosporales > Streptomycetaceae > Streptomyces > Streptomyces sp. NPDC030183. The sequence goes on along the minus strand of NZ_JBVIBK010000017.1, from coordinate 14,121 downwards.
CTGAGAGGAACGGATGGCGCAGAGCGGGGGAAGCGCCACCACCTGGGTCGTGGGGGGCGGCATCGCGATGGTCATCGTGCCGCTGATCATGATTGTCGGGGTGGCGGGCGGAGATGACGCTACGGCCGAGGGGAGCAGCGTCGGCGGCGGCCTCAACGACGGCACGGTGCCCGCCCAGTACGTCCCCTGGGTCCTCAAGGCCGGTGCGCTGTGCGACGCGATCAAGCCGGCCGTCATCGCGGCCCAGATCGAGGCCGAGTCCGGCTGGAATGCCAACGCCAAGTCACCGGTGGGTGCCGAGGGACTGTCCCAGTTCATGCCCGGAACGTGGCAGACCTGGGGCAAGGACGACGACGGCAATGGCCGTGCGTCGCCGTACGACCCGGGTGACGCCATCATGGCCCAGGGGCGCTACGACTGCGCTCTCGTAGAGGACGTCGAAGGGTACAAGAAGGCCGGGAAGGCGTCCGGCGAGACTCTCGACCTGGCGCTCGCCGCGTACAACGCCGGGCCGGGAGCGGTTGAGAAGTACGGCGGTATACCCCCGTACACCGAGACCCGGAACTATGTCGCCCGCATCAAGTCGCTGATACCGAAGTACGAGTCGGTCGACGATCCGCAGGCTGAGATTCCCGCGGGACAGCGGATGGCCATGCCGCTGCCCGGCGACCCGGTGGTCACGTCTCCGTACGGCATGCGCATGCACCCGACTCTGGGTGTTCGCAAGCTGCACACGGGCATCGACCTCGCCGCCCCCGCGGGCACGCCGTTCATGGCTGCCCGGGACGGCAAGGTGACCTTCGCGGGCTGGTCCAACGGCTACGGCAACCGCGTGGTCGTCTCGCACGGCACCATCAACGGCAAGAAGGTCACCACGACGTACAACCACATGATGGCCATCAGCGTCTCCGTGGGGCAGCAGGTGAAGGTCGGACAGCGGGTCGGGGCGGTCGGTTCCACGGGCTTCTCGACCGGCCCGCACGCTCACTTCGAGGTCACGGAGAACGGGCAGTATGTCGACCCCGCGCCGTGGCTGGGGCTGAAGTAGTGGAAGCGGGACGGGAAACGGGTGGTGGTGCCCGGCGCGAGAAGGAATCTCGGGCGGACGGGGCCGCCGCCAGGACATATGAGGGAGACGCCATGCGGACGGCCGGGACCCGGGTGCGCCAGCGGACGTCGGCGGTGTCGTGGACACGGGTGAACCGGTCCGGACACGTGCTGAGGAGGGTCGTGGCAGGGCTGCTCGCGTCTGCCACCGGTCTGGTCCTGTTGACAGGTTGCGGTCTGCCCGACCACCGGCAGAGTTCGACCGGACAGGGCGGCAGCTCGGCGTCGGCGCGGCCGTCCTTCGTCCCCAAGGCGCCGGTGCCGTCCGGAAAGCCCCTGGGCCCCGACGCGCGGGTGCCCGACCCGGGAGCCGTGGACGACAGCGACCCGACCTCGGTCTCCAAAGTGTGGGCCGAGATGACGTACAGCTACGACACCAAGTACGACAAGAGCCCGCACGACGCCGTGTTGCGGGCGGTCCGTTGGTGTTCGAAGCGCAAGGCGGCCGCCGAGCGGTCCTACCAGGCGGCCAGCGGTCCCGGGGCCGACTGGAACGCCTGGGCGCGGCACCGGGCTTGGACCACGGTGACCGTGAGTGTCGAGTCGGAGGAGTTGGAGGACGACGCGCCCCAGGACACCGAGAAGGTGGCACATCGTTCTCTCGTGGTGGAGGGCAAGGCGCACGGCAGGGACGGCTGGACGGGCGACGGACCGCGACTCACCGCCTATACCAAGCTGGTACGTTCGGCTGCTGGTGAACCGTGGCGTGTGGACGACGTCATCGTGGTCGAGGCCGTGGCCCCGCCGAGCCCCCGGGACTCGTCGGCCCCGGCTGCCGACCCGTCCGCCCAGTGAAGGAAGCGATGTCCAGATTCAGCCGCGGCGAGAAGAAACGACAGCAGAGCCTGCCCGGCGCCGGGCAGGCAGCTGCGTCGGGGTTGACGCCCATCGACGTCCACGTGTCCTCCGACGGGCTGGCGACGGTGGGCGGTATGCCGGTCGTCGCGGGCCCCGGCGAGAGCGTGCGGGACGCGGTTCTGAACTATCTCCATCGCCTGGTCCTGGCCACGGGGCACGCCGTCGCCGCCATGGTCCACGACGAGCGCATCGGGTTCAGCACACCTCTCCAGGTCATGGCGGACGGCTCCAGCCGTTTCATGGGTGAGCCGGTGCGCCTGGCGGGAGGTGTGGTCGCGGACGCGGGAGCCGCAACGTCTGGAAGCGTGCCCCCACAGAAGGTCCCGGACAGCCAGGTCGTCCCTCAGCCGTCACGACAGCACGAGCGGGATCGAACCACGGGGCTGCTCGGCGCCGCATCGGATCCTCCACCCGATACGACCATGTCACCGGAGCCGACGCCGACCTCGACGGGTGCGGGTGAGCCTTCATCGACACCGGGTTCGGCAGCGCCTCCGGTGTCCGTGACGGCTCCGCCACCCGCTGCTGCCTCCGTGCCCGCACCGGCCCCTGCCCCGGCACCCGTTCCCGTGGCCGCTTCGGTGCCCCGAGCTGTCCCCTCGCCGGCTGATGCTGTCGCTCCGTTGCTCCTCGCAGAGCCCGTGCTGCGGATCAACGAGGCCCTGCAGGCCGGCAGGATCGAGTCTGCGGCGGTGATGGCGGAGCAGAGCATCGCGTCGGCGACGAAGACCCTGGGAAAGGACCACCCCGAGGTGTTGCAGCTGCGCGAACTGACCGCTTACATCGCCTACTTGGCGGGTGACGCGCCGCGCTCCTTCGCCTTGTCCATGGAACTCGCCAGGATACGCAGGCGGCAGAGAGACACGCGGGCCTATGTGAATGTGCAGAGTGCGGCCGCCGCGTGGCGAGCCGTGCGGGACCCGTCGCAGGGCCTGGCCCTCGGGCGTGAACTGATCGGTCTGTGGAGCGAGTTGGTCGCCGACGGCGGCCCGGCCGCAGCCGAGGTGCATCAGCTTGAGGCGGCTCGCGCCCTCATGGACCGTCTCGCCGAGCGCGCACGTGGATCACTCCGATGAAGGGCGGCGACATCGCCGAGGACGGAAGAAGGTAGGCATGGGCGAGAGCCGTGACGACGAACGTGTTTCCAGAGAGGACATCCGAGCGGAGTGGCGTGCCATCGTCGAGTCCGGGGAGTCCCTTCCGGGGTCGGGCCTGGCCGCGCTGAGTGCCCGTATGCGGGCCACCGGGAACTGGCCGGAGGATCTCCGCTCGGCGCCGGTGATCATCGACACGGACATCGGCGGTGATGCCGACGACGCACTGGCGGTCGCGGCGGCGGCCCGTTCCCTGCCGCGGCTGGCCCTGGTGCTCACCAGCGACGAGACCGGACCGGCTGTCGGCCACGGAGCGAGGGCGAGGTTCGCCAGGTTCTTGCTGGACCTGACCGGTCGTACGGATGTCGCGGTCGCTTCGGGCGTCTCCCTCGGGGACACCCGATACTTCTGTGTGGACGGGCTGGTGCCCGACGAACTTCCTCCGCAGTCGGCTGACGTGGTAGCGGCGGTGCGCGCCGTGTGTGCGGCCGTGCCGGAGCCCGTGCAGTGGGTCGGCATGGGCCCTCTCAGCAATCTCGCACTGGTTCTGGAAGCGGCTCCCGAACTCGCCTCCCGACTCCACGTCACCCAGATGGGCGGGGCCCTGAACTACCGCGACCCCAGTCGGGCCGAGCACAACTTCCGACTGGACGTGCCGGCCGTGCACAAGGTCTTCGACGCGGTGAGCAAGGGCCTGCTGCCGACGCCGTACTTCGTCACGTCCGAGGTCACCTTCACCTCGGCCATCGAGATCACGGCCGGCCATCCGGTCCACAGGGCCCTCGCCGCATCGGACGCACCGGCCTGGGCCGCACTGCTGGTGGCACACATGCAGCAGTGGTTCGAACGTTTCCACCCGGGCACCATCCAGCATGACGCACTGGCCCTGTCGGCAGCGCTCCAACTGCCCTTCGTCGACTTCGACAAGATGCCGGTGGCGCTGGACACCATCGGACGCACCATCCGCTCCGAGGCGGGCGTGCCGGTCTGGCTGAGTCTGTCCGCCCGTTACCCCGCCTTCATGCGGTGGCTCTCACAACGGCTGGACCCGGCCTGGAAGCCGGCTGAAGAGGGCGCCTGATGACTCTGCGTCCCGTTGACGAACTGTATGGAATCCTGGGTGTCCAAGGACGGCCGGACCGACGGCAGGCTCGCGCCTGTCATGGACAGTTTCGTCCGACGCGCCGACAAAAACGTCGTCAAGGACCTCGACAAGGCACTGAAGCACGCGGGGGTGGATCAGCGGACGGCCGAACCGCTCTGGAAACGGTTCGGTGAGTTGAAGAGCCTGGAGGAGAAGAAGCAGTTCCTGAAGGATGCCACCACGCCGACGCCCGGCAGTGGCAAGACACCGCAGGAGCACCTGCGCGGGGTCGCGGCCGCGTCAGGCCCATCAGTCTCACCGCATGCCGGCGGCGCGGGAACGTCGATCAGCAGGGCAGCGGGACTCCACCTCAGGGGCAGGGCCTCGGGGACCCCCGGCTCGCAGAACTCCTCGAGCCAGCAGACCGGCAAGACCTCCGGCCTCGGGCCCTGGCGCCCACCCCGGCAGCCAGGGAATGCACCGCCGGGGACCGGCAACGGCGGGCCCAGGCGCTGAAGCGTTCGCCATACGGCACAGACCGAGCCGGGCTTCTGGGACGCGCCTGTGACGCCATGGTGACGTGAAACCAGGAGCGAACCTGGAGACTGGGCACCAAGCGTGGGGGCCGGTTACCCGGCACATCAGAGTGAGGCAACACATGCGTCGACCCAGCCGGGAGAAGAAGCGGGAACAGAAGCGCTCGGCGTCCTCGGCCGCCCCGGCGGCGGTGCCCATCGACGTCCACGTCCCCGCGGCCGGGCCGGCTGCGGGCACTGCGTCGATCGGCGGCGTGCCGGTCGTCGCGTCCGGCCTCGAGGAGATCCAGGACGCCGTCCTTCACCACCTCCACCGCATCGCCCTCGCGACCGGTCACCCCGTACACGCCACGGTCCACGATGAGCGGATCGGGTACGTGGTGCCGTTGCAGGTGTGCGTGGACGGGGCCAGCCGGTACGTGGGTGAGCCGGTGCGGGTGGGAGAGCCGTGGAGTGGCGCCGTGTCGGTTGCCGAGCGACCGGCGGGAGCCGCGGTCACGCCCGCGGTTGTCGTGGAGCAGCCGTCGGAGGTGCCGGTCCCAGCGGCGTCTCCGGTGGCCCCGCACGCTCCTCGTCGTGACACGTCGACCCATGTTCTCCGCGCCGTACCGGAGTCGGCGGCGTCGGCGATGCCGGAACGAGCGGTCGTGCCCGAGACCGCGCCCGCGCAGGGGGCCCCTCATGGGGCGCGGCACGAGTATGAGGCGCGACACGTGTCGAGCCCGGCAGCCGAGCGGTCTGCTTCGGCTGGGACGGCCTCGCCGGGGCCCGCCTCCGCCGTGCCGCCCGTACCCGAGGCGGTGCCTTGGACTGTGACGCCGGCGGCGGCTTCCGAGGCGCCGTCCGCCCAGGACCAGTCGGGCGGACCGGAACCGGCCGACCCCGCCCCCCAGCCAAGGCGGGAGCCGAGCACGATGCGGCTGTCGGCGGTGAAGCCGGCCGCCCCCGCTGCGGAGTCGGCCGTGCCGGCGCGGGCCCCCGAGCAGTCGAAGCGAGACCCCAACACACTGCCCCTGTCGGCGGCGAAGCCCGCTCCGGCGTCCGGGCCGGGTGCTCCCGAGGTGAAGTCGGGGTCCGCGTCGGCGGAGCCCGCGGTGGGGGACGCCGGGCCGCGGCGGGAGCCCCGGACGATGCCGCTCAAGGCGGCGAAGCCGGCGGAGTCGGCGCCTGCGGCAGGTGGTGTCGTGCCGTCGACGTTCGTGCTGCGCGCGGTGCCGGAACCGAAGGACGGCCCTCTCGCACAACCACCCCGTACACCGGGCCTCCCTCTCACCCTCCCGGGCGTTCCGGTCACCCCTGACAACCCGGCCCCGTCCTCCGGGCCGGTCCGGGACGCGGCCTCGCACACGGCTGCCGCTCCGACGATGCCGGAGCCCGTTCAGGACCCGGCTCCGCAGGCCCGTCCCGCCGTGCCCGTGACGCCCGAGTCCCTCCGCGACGCCGCCCCCTCCACGGGCACCGTCGTCCCCCCGACGGGTGAGTTCGGCCCGGTCACCGAAGCGACCACCGGCTCCGCACTGCCGCCGGCCCAGTCGGCCCCGCCCGCCTGGCAGCCCGAGGGAGCCGCGAACTCGAAGCAGTCGCACACCTCGAACACCCCGGCACTCGGCCCCGTCTCACTGGAACCCCAGCCGTGGCCCCCGAACCAGAACTCGGCGCCCGCCCAACCCGGGGACGCCGTACCGCCCCCTGCCCCGAAGCCGATCTCGCTGGAACCGCAGCCCTGGCCTCCGGCCTCGCCGCCGACCCCTCTGCCCGCCTCCATGCCCGCCGTGACCCCGAACCCGATCCACGAGTTCGACCCGGAACCCGAGCCCGCCCCTTCCCACCTCACCGACGCACCCCCGGCCTTGGCCCCTCCGGAGGAGTCCGCGGCCGAGCCGTACTCCGCTCCCGAGTGGAAGGTGATGGAAGAGGACCCGGGTCCCAGGCCCGCCCCCGTGCGCGAGTTCGACGCCGTCGCCGAGGCCGTGCTGGACCCGGAGGAGTCCGACGGGACGGCCCCCTCCCCCTTCGCGGAGCCCGTCTCGCGCATCAACGCGGCCGTGAAGATGGGCCGTATCCAGGAGGCCGCGGAGATGGCCGAGCACACCGTGGCCCAGGCGACGGCGACCCTCGGCCCTCAGCACGCGGAGGTGCTCCGGCTGCGCGAACTGACCGCCTACATCGCCTACCTGGCCGGTGACGCGCTCCGGTCCTTCCATCTGTCCCTCGACCTGGCCGCCCTCCGGCACCGGCTCCGCGACTCCCGCGCCGCGTACGGCAACATCCAGAGCGCGGCGGCGGCCTGGCGCGCGGTCCGCGACCCGCTCCAGGGCCTGCACCTGGGCCGTGACCTGATCGCCGTGTGGGCCGAGCTCGCCGCGGACGCCGGTCCCGCCGCCGACGACGTGGAGCAGCTGGAGAAGGCCCGCACCCGTATGGGCCGCCTCGCCGAGCGAGCCCGCGCCCTGGACGCCGACCCCTACGCCGGGAGCCCGCACGCCCATGGCCAGTGACAGCGGACACGGCGGCTCCCGCCCCCACGGCACCCCCCGGACGGACGGCCGCGCCGCCTCCCCGGGAGCGGCCCGCGACACCACCCCTCCCGGGGACGCCCCCGCGCCCCTCCCCGCGGCCGCCCGCCACCGCACCACCCGGCGGCCGCGCCCAGCCCCGGACCGCGCCCCGCGCCCCCGCGTGGAGGTCCACGTCAACGAACTGACCGGCACGATGAGTTGGCGCACGCTCGGCGCTCACGCCGCCCGGCCGGCCCACGCCCAGGGGCCGGCGCACGACCGTCACGGCGGCCCCGGCGACACGGGCCCCCTTCCGTCCCGTACGGCCGCTACCCGCCTCCCCGCGGAGGCCCCGTTCAGCGTCCGTGCGGCGGCGCTGCGTTCCGCCGGACTCGACCCGGTCCGCGCCCCCGCGAAGGGCGCCGCGCCGATTCCGACGCACCCGGCGGCCGTACGGGCCGCCCTGAGCGTCGACGTCACGTCCCTGGGCCCGGAGCAGCTCCGGCTGCACATGGCCCGGATCGGGGCCCTCCGCTCCGCGGTCGCCGCCGACCTGGCCCACGGCACCCGCCTGCCCGCGGCGGCGGCCTCCCGCCTCCGCTCGACGACGGCCACCCCGGCCCACGCCCACGCCCTCACCGCCGAACACACCGCGATCCGCAGGGCCGCCACCACGCGCACGGCGACCACCCGCACCGCCTCCGCGCCCCGCACGACCACCGCGACGACCACCCACCCGCCGACCCCCGCCGCACGCCCGACCTCGGCGCCGGGCCTGCCTCAACGCCGCTGACCCCCACACGGGCCGACACGCGGCCGGTCGCGGCCCTCGCCGCCGGTACGCCTCCGGGGCCGGCCGCGACAGGGCGTCGCCGGCCGGCCCCGGACACGAGCACGCCTCGCTTACTTCGACAGCTCCCACACCGCGTACGCCAGCGCGTCCGAGTTCCGGTCGAGCGCCGTGTCGTTGATGTTGGACGTCGTGTCGCAGGACGAGTGGTAGCAGCGGTCGAACGCCTGGCCCGACGTGCCGCCCCACTTGGCCGCCTGCGCGGCGGTCTTGGTGCGGCTCGCGCCCGTGAAGAGGCCGCCGACCTTGACGCCCGCGCTCTTGAACGGCGCGTGGTCGGAGCGGCCGTCGCCCTCGGTCTCTATCTCCGTGGGGACACCGATGCCCGCGAAGTAGTCCTTGAAGGTCTTCTCGATGGCGGGGTCGTCGTCGTAGACGAAGTACCCGGGGTTCGGCGACCCGATCATGTCGAAGTTGAGGTAGCCGCTGATCCGGGCGCGGTTCGCGGAGGACAGGTTGTTGACGTAGTGGCGCGAGCCGACCAGGCCCAGCTCCTCCGCGCCCCACCAGGCGAACCGGAGGTGCTTGGTGGGCTGGTAGCCGGTGCGGGCCACGGTCAGCGCGGCCTCCAGCACGGCGGCGGAGCCGGAGCCGTTGTCGTTGATGCCGGCGCCGGAGGAGACGCTGTCGAGGTGGGAACCGGCCATGAGGACCTGGTTGGTGTCACCGCCGGGCCAGTCGGCGATCAGGTTGTACCCGGTGCGGCCGCCGGACGTGAAGGACTGCACGGTCGTGGTGAAACCGGCGGCGTCCAGCTTGCCCTTCACATAGTTCAGGGAGGCCGTGTAACCGGCGCGGCCGTGGGCTCTGTTGCCGCCGTTGGCGGTGGCGATGGACTGGAACTGGGCGAGGTGGGCCTTGACGTTGGCCACGGGCAGGTCGGGCGCGGCGGCCACCGCCTCCGGGGCGGGGGCCGCCCCGGCTATGGACCCGCTGGTGAAGAGCGTGGCCGCCGCGACGGCGACGGCGGCAGCGGCACGCCTGGTGACTGGAACGGAGAGCTTCATGGTGGGGGCTCCGAATTCCAAGGGATCCGCGTGAACCGTTGTTGGCGTGTTCATGCCGAATCCAAGTGGATGAGGTGCCAGGATGGTGGGGGCGGGGCTGACTTTCCGTCAAGAGCGCTATTCGGCCACGGGTGTTCGCATGTCGGACTCGCCGGTCGAAACCCTGGTCGGGTGGCCGGGGGCATGACGACGGCGGGCCGCTGGGCAAGCGGCCCGCCGTCGTGGGGGGCAGGGGGTCAGTCAGGGGTGGCCGGTGGATCAGGCGCGCGGGAGACGCCGATCGACCTCACGTCACCGGGAAGGTGCACCTGCAATATATGGCGACCGGTGGAACGCCGAGCGCCGCTGATGTGAGGCGTGGGTTTGCCTCCGTACGAGAAGTGGGTGGGGGCGGTGGCCGTGGCGCCCGAGCGGGTGCCGCGACCACGGTCCGATCTTCCCCGAACGCTCGCACCGGCGAAGGAGGGGCGAAGCCGTCTCAGCCGGCGGGCTTCGGGGCGACCGGCTCCGCCCCCGGCGCCGGCGTCCGCACGGGTACCGGCGTGGCCTCAGGCTCCTGCGCGGCCTCAGGCTCCTGCGCGGCCCTGGGCTCCTGCGCGGCCCTGGGCTCCGGCGTGGCCTCGGGTCCCGGCTGTGCCCGCGCCGTGCGCGCCCCGCCCCACCGGCGGGCCGTCCGCAGCGCGTCCCACGTCAGCAGGGAGAGCGCCAGCCACACCAGGGCGAAGCCCGCCCAGCGTTCGGGCGGCATGGCCTCGCCGAAGTACAGCACCCCGAGCAGGAACTGGAACACCGGCGCCATGTACTGCAGCAGCCCCAGTGTCGACAGCGGCACCCGGATCGCGGCCGCCCCGAAACAGACCAGCGGCAGTGCGGTGACCAGCCCGGTCGACGCCAGCAGCAGGGCGTGCCCGACGCCCTCCGTGCCGAAGGTGGACGCGCCGCGCGACCCCAACCACAGCAGATAGCCCAGCGCGGGCAGGAAGAGGATGACGGTCTCCGCGGCGAGCGACTCCGTACCGCCCAGGTTGACCTTCTTCTTCACCAGTCCGTACGTGGCGAAGGAGAACGCGAGGCAGAGGGAGATCCACGGCGGCCGCCCGTAGCCGATGGTCAGCACGAGGACGGCGCCGAAGCCGACGCCGACCGCCGCCCACTGCACGGGCCGCAGCCGTTCCTTCAGGAGCAGGACGCCGATGGCGATGGTGACGAGCGGGTTGATGAAGTACCCGAGGGACGCCTCGACGACCTGGCCGTTGTTCACGGCCCAGATGTAGACGCCCCAGTTGACGGCGATCACCGCCGCCGCGACCGTGACCAGGGCGAGCTTGCGCGGCTGTCGCAGCAGCTCACCGGCCCACGACCAGCGCCGCAGCACCAGCAGGGCGATCCCCACGAAGCCGAGGGACCACACCATGCGGTGGGCGAGCACCTCCACCGCCCCGGCGGGCTTGAGCAGGGGCCAGAACAGCGGGACGAGCCCCCACATCCCGTACGCCGCGAAGCCGTTCAGCAGACCTATCCGGTGTTCGCCCTTCGACTGCGCCGCCACGGCCCCTCCTTCTCGACCGGCCGCGCCCCGCGGTCCGGGTCCCACGAAGGTAACGCCGGCGACCCCCGACTGTCATGCCCGTATCGCCATACGGTCATGACAGCCGGGGGTCGCCGCCGCCCGGGGGCTCAGGCCTTCAGCGCCGCCGTGATCGAGTCCGCGATCGGGGTGGTCGGGCGGCCGATCAGCCGGGAGAGGTCCCCGGAGGAGACGACCAGCTCGCCCTTCTCGATGGACGCGTCGACGCCCGCGAGGATCGCGGCGAACGGCTCGGGCAGACCGGCGCCGGTGAGGATGCCGGTGAAGGCGTCGACGGAGACGGGGTTGTTCGCTATCTCCTTGCCGGTCTGCCGGCTCAGCTCGGCCGCGTACTCGGCGAAGCTCCACGCGACGTCGCCGCCGAGCTCGTACGTCTTGTTCTCGTGGCCCTCGCCGGTCAGCACGGCGACCGCGGCGGCCGCGTAGTCCGCGCGGGCGGCGGAGGACACCCGGCCCTCGCCGGCGGCGTGCGTGACGGCGTTGTACTCCAGCACGGGGCCGAGCTGCTCGGTGTAGTTCTCGTTGTACCAGCCGTTGCGCAGCAGGACGTACGGCAGACCGGAGGCGAGCAGCGCCTCCTCGGTGCCCCGGTGGTCGTCCGCCAGCGCCGCGGTCAGGGTGCCCGGCGCGCTGGTGTAGACGAGGAGCGCGGCACCGGCGGCCTTGGCGGCGTCGATGACGGCCTTGTGCTGCCCGACCCGGTCGTTGCCGATCTCGCTGCCGGAGATCAGCAGGACCTTGTCACCGGCGGAGATGACGCCGTCGAAGGTCTCGGGGGCGTTGTAGTCGGCCACGGCGATCCTCACGCCGCGCGCCGCGAACCCGGCGGCCTTCTCCTCGCTGCGTACGACGGCTGTGATCTGCTCGGCCGGAACCTTCTCCAGCAGGCCCTCGATGACGAACGTGCCGAGGTTCCCGGTCGCTCCGGTGACGACGATGCTCATGATGAAACTCCTCCAGGGGGCGGGTGCGCCACTAACCCTAGGGAGTGCGCTAACTCTTCGATAGTACCCACTTTGAAGTAAGTACCCCTGGGCCCTCTCATGCCCTCATGCGGAGAGGCCCGGTCCGCACGGTGAGCGTGTGGTCCGGGCCTCTTCCGGATGGGTGGGGTGCGTCGCAGGTCAGCCGACGACCGTCCAGGTGTCCCCGCCCGCGAGCAGCGCCGACAGGTCGCCCTTGCCGTACTGCTCGATCGCGTTGTCGAGTTGGTCGGCCATCTGTGTGTCGTAGACGGGTCGGTCGACGGAGCGGAAGACGCCGATGGGGGTGTGGTGCAGGGTGTCGGGGTCGGCGAGGCGGGAGAGGGCGAAGGCGGTGGTGGGGGAGGGGGAGTGGGCGTCGTGGACGAGGACGCGTGCTTCGTTGTCCGGGGTGACGGTGACGACCTTGAGGTCGCCGGTCTGCTCGTCGCGGACCACGCCTCGGGTGCCGTCCGTGCCGAAGCGGACGGGTTGGCCGTGTTCGAGGCGGATGACGGCTTCTTCGGCCTGTTGGCGGTCCTTGAGGATGTCGAAGGCGCCGTCGTTGAAGATGTTGCAGTTCTGGTAGATCTCGACGAGGGCGGTGCCGGGGTGGGCGGCGGCCTGGCGCAGGACGTCGGTGAGGTGTTTGCGGTCGGAGTCGACGGTGCGGGCGACGAAGGACGCTTCCGCGCCGATCGCGAGCGATACCGGGTTGAACGGTGCGTCCAGCGATCCCATGGGCGTCGACTTGGTGATCTTCCCCACCTCGCTGGTGGGGGAGTACTGGCCTTTGGTAAGGCCGTAGATCCGGTTGTTGAAGAGGAGGATCTTGAGGTTGACGTTGCGGCGCAGGGCGTGGATGAGGTGGTTTCCGCCGATGGAGAGGGCGTCGCCGTCGCCGGTGACGACCCAGACGGACAGGTCGCGGCGGGAGGTGGCGAGGCCGGTGGCGATGGCGGGGGCGCGGCCGTGGATGGAGTGCATCCCGTAGGTGTTCATGTAGTACGGGAAGCGGGAGGAGCAGCCGATGCCGGAGACGAAGACGATGTTCTCCTTGGCGAGGCCGAGTTCGGGCATGAAGCCCTGGACGGCGGCGAGGATCGCGTAGTCACCGCAGCCGGGGCACCAGCGCACCTCCTGATCGGACTTGAAGTCCTTCATGGACTGCTTGGCCTCGGTCTTCGGGACGAGCGAGAGTGCCTCGACCGTGCCCGTGCCTTCCCCGGACGAGCCGGTCGCACCGGTCGTCGTCTCAGCCATCGATGGCCTCCTTGAGAGCCGTGGCGAGCTGCTCCGCCTTGAACGGCATGCCGTTCACCTGGTTGTAGGAGTGGGCGTCGACCAGGTACTTCGCCCGGATGAGCGTGGCGAGCTGCCCGAGGTTCATCTCGGGGATCACCACCTTGTCGTAACGCTGGAGCACGGTGCCCAGATTCCGCGGGAACGGGTTCAGGTGCCGCAGATGGGCCTGCGCGATCGACTCCCCGGCCGTCCGCAGCCGCCGCACCGCCGCGGTGATCGGTCCGTAGGTGGAGCCCCAGCCCAGGACCAGCGTCCGCGCCTCGTGCGGATCATCGACTTCCACGTCGGGGACGTCGATGCCGTCGATCTTGGCTTGTCGGGTGCGGACCATGAAGTCGTGGTTGGCGGGGTCGTAGGAGATGTTGCCGGTGCCGTCCTGTTTCTCGATGCCGCCGATGCGGTGTTCCAGGCCGGGGGTGCCGGGGATGGCCCAGGGGCGGGCGAGGGTGTGGGGGTCGCGTTTGTAGGGCCAGAAGACCTCGGTGCCGTCGTCGAGGGTGTGGTTGGGGCCGTGGGCGAACTGGACGGTCAGGTCGGGCAGTTCGTCGGGTTCGGGGATGCGCCAGGGTTCGGAGCCGTTGGCGAGGTAGCCGTCGGAGAGCAGGAACACCGGGGTGCGGTAGGTGAGCGCGATGCGGGCGGCTTCGAGGGCGGCGTGGAAGCAGTCGGCGGGGGTGCGGGGGGCGACGACGGGCACGGGGGCTTCGCCGTTGCGGCCGAACATGGCCTGGAGGAGGTCGGCCTGTTCGGTTTTGGTGGGCAGGCCGGTGGAGGGGCCGCCGCGTTGGATGTCGACCACCAGCAGTGGCAGTTCCAGGGAGACCGCCAGCCCGATCGTCTCGGATTTGAGGGCCACGCCGGGGCCGGAGGTGGTGGTGACGGCGAGGGAGCCGCCGAAGGCGGCGCCGAGCGCGGCGCCGATGCCGGCGATCTCGTCCTCGGCCTGGAAGGTGCGCACGCCGAAGTTCTTGTGCCGGCTCAGTTCGTGCAGGATGTCCGAGGCCGGGGTGATCGGGTACGAGCCCAGGTAGAGGGGCAGGTCGGCCTGGCGGGAGGCGGCGATCAGCCCGTAGGACAGGGCGAGGTTGCCGGAGATGTTGCGGTAGACGCCGGGCGGGAACGCGGTGGTGGCGGGGGCGACCTCGTAGGAGACGGCGAAGTCCTCGGTGGTCTCGCCGAAGTTCCAGCCGGCGCGGAAGGCGGCGATGTTCGCGGCGGCGATGTCGGGTTTC